>JAMCTA010000148.1 GCA_023381895.1 Chloroflexota bacterium | reverse complement strand
GCCGGATCCACCAAGTAGCATAGGTGCTGAACTTGTAGCCTCGATGATAGTCAAACTTCTCTACAGCGCGCATGAGGCCGATGTTACCTTCCTCGATGAGGTCAAGAAAGGCAATACCCCGATTCATGTACTTCTTTGCCACGCTGACGACAAGCCGGAGGTTGGCCTGAATGAGCCTCTCTCGCGCCTCCCTGCCACGTTGCGCAGCAAGCTCCGCTTGAGACGGATCTCGAAGATCTATGGCTCTAGTTTCGAGAATCTCTTCTGCGGACCGTCCTTCCTCCATTGCGCGCGCGAGCTTTACCTCCTCCGCTGAGGTGAGCAAGGGCACTGAAGCAGCCTCCTTGAGATAGAGACGGACCAGGTCTTCAAGATCTTGCTCGTCGTTTGCCGTCGGTTCGTGCTCGGAAGCAATCGTAGAGGCGGCATCAGGAGACAGAGCCGTATCCGGCTCTCGCACGTCTTCAGAGTCAACCTCATCACGGAGATGGGAGGTAGTCTCCGTAGGTTCGGACCAGCGCACGCTAGGCACTGGACGTCTTTCTGCTATGACCCGAAAAAAATGGACATCATAGGCGCTCTCTACGGGTGGACCTGAGAAGGACTCTGAGATCATTGCTGGTTGGGAAAGCCGTCCTTCATCTGTTAGCGCCACGCGTCTCAACCCTCTCTGCGCCACTGCTCGATTGGGAAGACAGAGAGAGCGGGCCCACCGCTCCCTAGTGTTGAACTCCGAAGAGCAATGCTAAACCTGATTCAATCTACCCAGATGGGCGAGAAAATGTCAACCTCATTGGCTGTAGAGAATTCTGTTCAAGCGTTAAGCAAACCTCTGCTCGCTGCGTGACGGTCAAGGATCAGCTTGCTCAGCGTATCACTGACTGACTTGGGCCACGTCTCAGCAGAGACCCTACGGGCAGTGATCACGCAGGCTACCACAAGCCCGGCCCTCACTGTAGAAGAAGGACGTCCCTTCCATCGGGCAATGAGAGGCCAGAGCACAATGCCAAGGAGCACGCCGCTTGGAACTGCGCCGTTGCGGATCATCCGCCACGGCTGCTCTGTAAGATCGAGCGCACCCAAGAGTGGTCGCAGCAGCGTGATACCAGCGATCACGAGCAGGCACGGTAGCGCCGTAGAGCAGTCTGTCGCCAACATGACGCCAGTAGCGGTCGCTACTCCGCGTCCCCCACCGGAGCGGTGCCACTTCGGCCAGCATTGACCGGCGACGACCGCACCACTCACTACTGCGCTGCAGGTTCCTGCATCATCGAGCGCCTGGGCTACTCGAACCGCCAGAACCCCTTTCAGAAAATCGCTGATCCCCCCTGCGACTCCGAGGGGAAGGCTGACTGACGTCGCGAGGTTGTGGCTACCAACGTTTCCCGTTCCCACTTGACGTAGATCGATGCCGCGAAGGTGGGCGAACCAGGCTACAAAAGGGATACCGCCGACAAACCAGGCAAGGACGGAGAACGAGAACAACTGAGATACCCTCGCAGAGAATACGCGCATTCTATTCGCCGTCGATCCATGCAAAGCCCAGGAGTCCTGGTCCTGCGTAGGCACCCATGACTGGGCTGAACGGCACGATGCGCAGGGAGATGTGGGGGTAGAGCTGCTGGACTTCCTGGAAGAGCGCTCCGGCAGCGGCCGGAGCTCCCGCATGGTGGAGGATCACCGTGCGTGTGTTGCAAGCCTCAACCGCGGACCGCAAACGCTTCAGCATAACTGTGAGCGCCTGACGCCGTGAACGGGCGATCTGGACAACATCGAACTGGTCATTGTTGACGTGGACGACGGGTTTGACGTGCAAGAGGCCAGAAGCAAGACTGGCGATGCTCCGGAGGCGACCCGTCCGAGCCAGGTATTTGAGCGTGTCGAGGAAGATCAACAGATGGGCGCGCTCGCGAAGAGTCGTGATCTCGTCAATTATCTCCTCGGTAGTCAAGCCCATCTTCGCACGCTCGGCAGCACGAAGAGCCAGCAAACCCTGGGCCATCGCTGCGACGCCAGTATTGAACAAGATGATGCGTCGATCTGGATATCGTTCGTGCACGTAGCTAATGGCAGCAGCACACCGTTCGCCCGCTGTGCTCACTCGAGTGCTGACGGTCAGACACAGCACATCGTCAGTCCCCACTTCTTCGAAAGCCCGAAGGTACGCTGCTGGAGATGGGGCGGAGGTGGCAGGGGGGCTCTTAGACTGCTGGACCACGCTGTAGAACTCTCCGGCACTAAGGTCGATCCCATCCAAGTACTCAGCGCCATCTAGCGCGTATGGGATCGGAACGAGGCTTAGCGGAAGATCCTCGATATCGGCTGGGGTAAGACAAGATACGCTTTCGGTCACAATGCCCACGCCAGTCATGGTGAGTGCCTACCTACGGGGAAGAGCCACGCTGCGGAGTCGCAGACAGATTTCCAGGTGCCATAGCCTCCTCCTACCATCCCCGTAACTCACGCGCTGCCTGTTGTGCCTCCTCCAGGAGTGTGGTAAGTGGGATAAAGCACGGCGGGCGTCCGCTTTGTATCACGGACTCAACAGCCTTGACGACCGTGGAGTTGTACGGTACTGGTCGTTGGATTCGTCGTGCAATGCGGACGATCTCCCCATTGAGGTCATTGACCTCGTGGGGTCGACCACGAAGTATGCTTTGAAGCGCTGACAGATAGATTGGCTTCGACCGCGCCAGCCCCCGGAAAGCCAGCCGCACAACTGGCAGAGCGAGGCGTTCCGGTA
Organism: Chloroflexota bacterium; assembly: GCA_023381895.1. The sequence continues at coordinate 84,294 of JAMCTA010000148.1, read as the reverse complement.
CCACTTGTAATGCGAGCTCCACTCTCGGATCCGGAGCAACCAATGGAACTGCGAGCCGGTGAAAACAGTCGAGACCTTCCTTGAGAAGACGCAGCCCATAAAGCGCGCCACCCCGGAACTTGTAGAGCTCTTGAAGACTGAGACCTGTCGCTGCAGCTAGACCATTCGTAAGATTGGCGAGAAGCTTGACGCGTTGCACCGCTCGTATGTCCTGCACGACCATCGTCTTCAGCGCCGGACGGAGGACTGAGGCCCAGCCGTCGGCGGTTGTTCGTTCTCCTGCAATAGGAGTACCAACCACGACCGGACCGGGCTGGCTGAGCTCCACGTGTCCGATATCGAGCGTGGTAACCCCGAACAGGACGACCGCAGCACAAAGTTGATCGAGGCTAACGACGGTCGCAGCTCGATCAAGATTGGAGAGACCGTTCTGTGCGAGTAGGTAAGAACGCTTCGGATGCTCGGGCAGTTTGGAAAGGCGCTCAAGGGTGGGAATCAGATCCGGGAGCTTCACCGTTACAAGCACCCTTGTATTTTCCGACGACGGTTCAGTGGTCACTCGAACTGGGATGAGCTTCGCTGCACCCTTGCTCGCAACGTGAACCCCGTGGCGAAACGCCGAAACGTGCTCTGGTTTGACTACGAGCTCACACGAGACCTTGTGCATAGTAAGACGAGCCGCAATGAAGGATCCGACGGCTCCGCCGCCCACAATCGAGAGCGCCACCGGATGCTACCTCGTTATTCCAGACCGCCACGAAGCTCAGGATGCGAAGAGCGCTTGATTGACACGGCGCGTCTGCCGCTCACCTTCAGTAGTGGTGTCGCGCTTTGTGCTTTCTCCATTGGCAGTCAACTGGTGCAGTGCTGTAGTGCTGTCGCAGCATAGCTCAGAGAAGTATTCTCGGACTGCGAGGCAGATGCCTTCGGCATCGAGACCATAGTGATGTCTCCAAAGCGCCTGGTTGCCGTGTTCAACGAACTCGTCAGGCACGCCGACGCGCCGGACCTTGACGCTGTCAATACCCGCCTGTTCGAAGAACTCTAGGACAGCACTCCCGAATCCGCCGGCTAGAGCATTTTCCTCAACGGTGATGATGCGCGGACACTGGTTGGCGAGGGAGCGTAGAAGCTCTTCATCAAGTGGTTTCGCGAAGCGTGCATTGACAACCATGGCGCTGACGCCTTGTGCAGCCAGAGCAACCGCCGCTTTCTCAGCAGCAGGTACACCCAGGCCGATAGCGAATAGAACGACATCTCGCCCCTGGCGAACAATTTCCGCCCTGCCGATGGGAAGAGCCTTTGGCTCGACATCGAGAGCGATGCCGAGAGCGCTCCCGCGTGGGTAGCGAACGGCGATTGGACCTTCTTCGTAGAGTGCGGCGGTATGGAGCATGTGCTGCAGCTCGTTCTCGTCTTTGGGTGCCATAAGGACGATGTGTGGAATGCAGCGCATGTACGACAAGTCGAAGACTCCCTGCTGCGTCTTGCCATCGTCACCGACGATGCCAGCTCTATCAATCGCGAAGACGACCGGAAGCCCCTGAATGCAAACGTCGTGGATGAACTGATCGTAAGCACGTTGAAGGAAAGTCGAGTAAATCCCTACGAAGGGTCGTGCGCCCTGACGCGCCAGCCCTGCGGCGAACGCCACTGCGTGTTGCTCCGCAATGCCAACGTCGAAGAACCGATCAGGAAAGCGCTGCTGAAAAGCCGCGAGCCCGGTGCCCTTCGCCATGGCAGCGGTGATCGCAACGATCCGGGGATCTCGTTGCGCTTCCCTGACGATGGCGCTTGCGGCGAAGTGCGACCACGACGATATGCGTGGCTTTGCAGTGTCACTTGTCGCTGGACCCATATCGTGCCAGCTCGCCTTATCCGCCTCGGCGAGAGGATCACCCTTTCCCTTAACGGTCAGAACGTGTACAAGAACGGGACCGGGGGTTTGCTTAGCCTTCACGAAAGCCTCTTCCATGGCTTCGATGTTGTGGCCATCTACCGGTCCGATGTAGGAAATATCGAACGACTCCCACATGCAACGAATGTCGTGAGACTTTGCTCCGTCAGCAACCCGCTTGAGATGGGATGGCAGGGCTCCCACATTCTCTGAGATGGACATCCCATTGTCATTGAGCACGACGATAACGTGGCTGCCCATCCCGCCAAGGTGATCCAGCGCTTCGTAGACCATCCCTGCCGTCATCGCCCCATCACCTACGATGGCAACTGCTTCTCCTTCTTTGTGGAGCACTTGATTGGCGACGGCGATACCGGTGGCGAAGGACACAGCGTGGCCAGCGTGGGCGGTGAACACAGGGTCGTGCTCGCTCTCTGCCGGCGATGGATATCCGAAGAGGCCACCGAACTGTCGCAGCGTCTCAAAGTCGTTGATGCGGCCTGTGACGAGCTTGTGCGGGTAGCTCTGATGCCCTACGTCCCAAAAGAGGCGATCTCGCGGGCTCTCGAAGGCGCGATGAAGCGCTAGTGTCAGTTCGACAGCGCCGAGATTGGGCCCGTAGTGCCCCCCGTTTCGAGGAATAACCCGCATGAGGACAGCTCGAATCTCTTTAGAGAGTGTCGTAAGCTCACTGGGCGATAAGCCTTTGAGATCATGCGGTCCATGGACACGCTCCAGCAGGCTCATGGTCTTCCTCCTCTAACCTTGGCGATACATCTGAATCGCCAACCCGTGGTTGTAGATGTAACTGAGCAAATTCGTACTGGTCACGGAGTGCAAACTGAGCCCACAAAGTCGGAACCACCAGTACGGCCACCAGAAGAACACTCACTTCAATTGACACCGTCGATGCAAGAAAGGCATTCGACAATAGTAACCGCTCACCAACCAGGAGCTTATGGGCTCGTAGAGCGCGCTGGCGGCGCGGTGAGCGTGTGCCCAGAGTATGCTCATCACTGTCTCTCTGACTCCAGGCGATGGCGATGAGTGCAGACAGTGCAAGACATAACGAGATTCCTCCATAAGCCAGTGAAAGGATGGGCCATTGCCCCCGAATCGCTACGATTGCGAGAGCGCTTCCCCACACCAATAGCAGCGTGCAGGCCACGACAAGTGTGAAAGGCACGCCGTAACGCACGGGAACTGTCCGATAGCCCGCAGCCTGATCTCCCTCCACGTCACGCACCGCACCGAGTAGATTCGTGAAAGTGTCGTGGAAGAAGAAGACGATTACCAGCGGCACGATGGAGGACGAGATGCCGCCGGTAGCCGCGATACTGCCGAAGATCACGGTGCAAACTGCTAGCATTCCTCTGTCAAGATGACCGAGGAATCCCCTCGCCTTGAGCAGGCGGGCATAGGCAATGCCAAGCAACATCACTACCCATGCCAGCAAGAAGACACGCCAGGAGAGTGCGAGTGACAGGAGAAAGCCCGCAGCGATCAGCCCAATCATCAGGAGGAGAGCCTCGCGCTGACCGATCCTTCCCGAAGGAATCGGGCGGTGTGGCTTCTCGATGCGATCGAGCTCCCGGTCAAAGTAGTCGGAGGTAGCGAGACCTGCCAGCCAGCCGGTAGTAGGTGTGAACCAGATGAGCGCTGCTCGACCAACGTTGAGGTGACCGTCCGTGGCCACGAGGCCACTCGCTAAGGCGAGTGTGCCCGCGTGAAACAGCGTATAGGGCCTTGCTGCTTCGAGATAGGCACGGAGCTTGACGCGGAGAGCCAGCGAGCCAGACATTACGAGCCCCCGCTCGTCAGCAGGCGGAACATGCCCAGAGCCTGTGCCGGAAGAGCAATAGCCAGCATGGAGTCGGTGTACCACAGGGTGCTGAAGTAGAGACCAACGGCAGCGGGAGGCCAGGTTCCGTCAGAGAATTGCGTGTCACACAGCCAGCGCACGCCACGATGCAATGTTTCGACGTATTTCAGTCTGGTAGCGGCCATGAGTGCGATCAGGCACCAGGCAGTTTCCTCGACGGTGGGCGCGAGGCGGATTGTTCCTCCCCATCCCCCGGCTGATTGTTGTTGCGCCAGAATCCACTGTACCGCTCGCTGGGCGGCCGGCGTATCTGACAACTGGAACAGGCTTAGAGCTTCCAGAACGCTCGCCGTACCTGCCGCATAGTTGCGAAACCAGATGGCTTCAAACGAGCCATCTGACTGCTGGACTCGTCGGAGATACCTGAGGGCCCGCACCACGGTAGGATCACCGGCGCTGAGACCGCACTCGGCCAGGGCCGTCAGAACGTGCCCCGTGATGTACGGACACGGGCGATCGAAGGGGACTCTTGAATTCTTCACAAAGGTTGACCACGACCCATCTCGGTTCTGCATCCACCGAGCAAAGTCGATGCCACGTCGGATGATGGGATCGGACGGAGGTACACCGAGGCGAACTAAGGCCCTAAGGGCAACGGATGTATCGTCGAGATCAGGCCAACCGCCCGGACGAGCCCAAGCCCAACCTCCAGGTTGTGCCTGGGTAGGGAAGCACACTTCTTGGAACTGTGACTCGATAAACCATTGTGTGAGCGCTCTATCAGCAGATACGTGTGACTCGCGACCGCACGCACGTGCTGCGATCACGGCCAGCGCACTATCAAAGTTTTCCAGGTCTCGGTCAATGGGCCAGCTTCCATCAGCTCGCTGAGCTGCGACGACGAACTGCTCCGCACGAAAGGCAATGTCGTCACCCTTAGTACCCTGCAGACAAAGTGCGATCAGCGCGGTCAGGAAGGCAGACTCTTCGAACCCTCCGTTCGAGCATTGTGCTCGACGGAGCCATCGAACGCCCCACCGTTCTACCGCCCGCCGCAGTGCGTGACGTGGTTGACCAAAAGGGCGATAGCGATCGTGGAGAAGTGACAAACTCAAGAATGCAGGGAATGTTGTCGATACCGTGTTGCGAATAGGTTTGGGTAGGAGGACGATTTCCAGGGGCAGAGGTTGGATGGCTGGCCACGGCACGAGCCCAACGACTGCCCATGCGGTACGACACGGCCCACTGAGTGTTGCTCGACGAGGGTCGTTGATCGCCGCGAAGCCCCCCACCTGCTGAAGCCACTCCTTTCCCCGTTGAATAGCCTGTGAGTGCTCCTGCTCATTGACGTCGACGAGGGCCGCAACTGCCAGTGCAGTCGAATTGATGGTACTTGCGTCGTTGATGGCGTCACCCCACCCCCCGTCCGTGTGCTGATGCTTGAGAAGCCAAGTCACGGCGGACTCCAGGCGGTCTGGCCGTGCCAGTGTGCCTCGGCGGAGTGAGAGTATCGCCATAGCTGTGGCTAACGCAGAACTGGAGAGCTCACCGACCCAAGATCCGTTAGGGCGGCGCTGGGCATCGAGAAATTCCCAGCACTGATGTATTGCGCAAGCTACGTCATCGCTGAGGGATGCAGTCGTACCGTTTGTCCTAGTGGTGGGTCGGCTAGGTTGCCGCAGCATCACAGGCCGGCTCCTTCGGTCGACTCATGACGTACCATTGTTCAGGGTAGGCTCGAGCAAACTGCTCGAAGCGTTCTGCGAGCTGCTGTGTCACGTCTTGTACGGCGGAGGATGTCCATAGAGAATCTTCCGTGCGAAGAGGTGGACCAACAAGGACCTGGAACTCTCCCCAATGCCTGTGTACGCAGATGCAGGGCAGAATTGGAGCGCCTGTACGCAATGAGAGTCGTACTGGGCCAGTAGGGAAGAGGGCGAGCTGTCCCGCAAACTCCACGTGGACGGCGGGAACATCTATCGGCGCAAGATCAGCGACAAGACCAATCGCCTCGTTCCGACGCAACGCGGCGTATAAGGGTCGTGCCGACCTATGACGGGTGATTACCCTGACGCCAGGCCGCTCGCGCAGGGCACGCGCAAAATGTGCCGCCCAATCATCATTGGCTACGACAGTAATTGGATGCCCGAGAGCGCTGCAGACACGCGCGGCGGCATCCCAGTTGCCCATATGCGGAACCGCGAGAATGGCACCGTGCCCTTTCCTCAACGCTGCTTCGAGGTGCTCAAGTCCGGTCATGGTGCAACGCTCAAGGAGTGTCGCGTCAGACAGGGTGGGTAGCTCCAAAACCTCGAAGCTCATTCTGACATAATGCCGGAAAACCTGCTTTGCCAATCTCTTCGCCCTACGATCTTCTGCATGTATGCCTAGGAGGAGGGAAAGGTTTCTCGTTACGGCACGCTCTTTCTGCCAGAAGGCGAGAGTGAAGAGGAGACCGAGCCCTCCAGAAGCGTGCACCAGCACCCACCTGGGCAGACGCGTCATGCAGAAACCCGCTCTGACCCCAATTTTGCCCGCGAGGCGGGCAGAACCAGAAGACCACACGGGCGTTACCTGTGTCGCTCGACTGCCAGGTCTGCGAGCGCGCTCAAGAGGTCACGACTTGGTGTGTGCGGGAGCTGCTCGACCTGGCGCGTTGCCTCATAGGACGCTCGCCGGGCATCGTCCAGAGCGCGATTGGCGGCCCCACAGCGGCGCACCAGTTGCGCCAGCCGTTCATGCTCCTGGACGTCTGGATGCCTTACGCTGAACAGCGCTTCAATCCAAGCCCGCTCTTCTGGGGCACAAAGCTGAAGCGCATAGATGATAGGAAGAGTGACACGTCGATTGGCTAGGTCGCTGTCTGCCGGCTTCCGCAGGGTAGAAGGATCTTCGATGTACGGCAGTATATCATCGGTAATTTGAAACGCCAGACCGAGCTGAATCCCGTACTGACGCAGAGCTTGCATCTGCGATTCCGTGCCACCCCCTAGGACCCCGCCGATCTCTGCGGCGCTTGACGTAAATGTTGCCGTCTTACGGTGGATGACTGCCATATATTGCTGCTGCGTCATCCTACAATTCCCTGCGAGCTCTACCTCCAGCGCCTGCCCTTCACACATATCAAGGCACGTTTCCGACAGGATCCTGATGGCCCGAACAACCCGATCGCTCGATACACCAAGCTCATAGCAGCGCGTGAAGCAGAGGTAGGTCTGAAAGATGAGATAATCACCGCCGAGAATAGCGTAATCGACGCCAAACCTACGGTGGACTGCTTCCTGACCACGACGGATGCTGTCCCCATCGATGAGGTCGTCATGAATGAGACTGGCGGTATGACCGTACTCCGTTCCGGCAACAGCGGGGAGTATCTGCTCTGGGTTACCACCGACGGACCGGCACGCTTCGAGCATCAACGCAGGCCGAATCATCTTCCCCTGCGGGCCGACAGCGTAGAGACACGCCTCGCGCAACGTGTGGCTGACACTCTCCCGACGCGCTAGACCTCCCACGAGGTAATCATGAATGCCGGTGAGCGTCAGTTGCTCTGCTTCCAACAGACGCTTACGCTCTGCCGCAAGCACAGTACTCCTCCTCCCGAAAGCGGGCAGGTGGAAGCGATGCCGAGTGGTAAGCTGCCCTCTAGATCTTCCTCACATTCACTGCCGAGCGCACGACGCTTTCCGCATCCTTCCCTCACTCTGCATGCATTATGCTACTCTAACCCGACGAAAGCTCCTAAGGTCGGTGTCTCATATTCTTCTTTACCTGTCTAACCCGACGAAAGCTCCTAAGGTCGGTGTCTCATATTCTTCTTTACCTGGGTGAGCAGCAGCAAGAACCATTTGAGATGTGCGCCTTCGCACGACCTCGTCATTTATTGTTTCGAGGTCGCGGTTGGGTGTTGGGTCTTGTAGACACAAGGCGACTATTCTGAGATCATCCGGCTCCGAGAAAGTCCAAGACGGCGTCAGCAAACTGTTTTGGCTTCTGGGCATGAATGACGTGACCTGAGCCGGCAACTGTGACAACTTTGACCTGGGGGAGGGTATGGATGATGTGCTGGACCTGGTCCGGTGAGATTCTTGCGTCGAGAGACGGATCGGCAGCGAGAACGAGCACCGGTTGGAGGACTCCCGGGAGTAAGGTCGGTAACACAAACACGTCTTCAGGCGTGATGAGGATCGTTTCTAGGACGCCGGGAGCGGTGTTGAGCCACATGCGTGCCTGCACTCCACTGAGCAGCTCACCAAGCTCCGGCTGATAACGGCGCACAACTTCCATGACAGCCTGTTCACCGCGTGGCAACGACTCAAGAATATCGGAGATATACGGGATGATGGGACCTGGTCCCGCCCACGGGGGATCTACGAGGACGACGTTAGCAACGGTGTCAGCAGCCTGTACAGCTATGCCTGCCGCAACAATTGCGCCGAGAGAATGGCCAATGACCGTGCACGTTCCGTGATGTTGTACGATCCACCGCACCGTTGCGACGGCATCATCTACGAAGTCTTGAGAGCGATAGGGTCTTGGAGGATGCACACTCAGGCCATGGCCCCGCAGGTCCAAGGCGAAGACGTGACATCCCGCGAAGTAGCGCCGGGTGATTGCCTGCCAGACGGTCCCATCGACACCCAGGCCGTGCAGGAAGATGACGGGAGGTCCAGAGAGCTTCCACTCTCGAATGTGGCTGGGAAGGTGAGTGTTCGCGACGGACCTTTGGAGCCACTGAGAGGAGCGCTGCGGTCTGAGCGGAGTCGTCGCTTCCTCCTCTCGCCGCCTACCCGGTGAATCCGCAATGAGGCAGGAATTAGGAGTGTACTTGATGACTGATCAAGGGCAGAAGGGAGGAGCGCGTGATCGCGTACTCAGCATCTTCCAGGCGGCTCTGCAAGCGAGCGATTCGAGGGAGGCAGTCCGGCGGACGGTCAAGCGTGGCGGCGACTGGCTTACAATCGGTGAGCTGCGATACGATCTCACAAGCTTCCGATCTGTCCGCCTCGTTGGGGCCGGGAAGGCAACCGCGGCGATGGCCCACGCACTCGAACAAGTACTGGACGGCCGCCTGGAGTCTGGGATCATCATCGTCAAAGAGGGGCATGGTCTTCCGCTTCAGCGCACCATCGTGCGTGAGGCAGCGCACCCCGTTCCAGATACCGCCGGCGAAACGGCGTCACGGGAGCTCTTGGACTTCGTGTCTCAGTGTCGATCAGACGACCTCCTCTTATGCGCATTTTCTGGAGGAGGCTCTGCCCTCCTGGTTGCTCCCGCTCCCCCGATTTCGCTCAGTGAAAAGCAACAGCTCACGCAGCTGCTGCTGAGAGCAGGCTGCACTATTGACGAGATCAATGCAGTACGCAAGCACTGCTCGCTGGTGAAAGGTGGTCAGCTCGCTCGTGCCGCCCACGGAGCCACGAGCGTGACCCTGGCACTCTCGGATGTCATTGGAAATCGACTCGACGTCATCGCATCAGGTCCCACTGTGCCAGACACGTCGACATACGAGCAGGCACTCGGCGTGCTGGATCGTTATGGCTTGCGTAGGAAGGTTCCACCATCAGTTCTCCAACGCCTTCTTGAGGGATGTGCTGGAACTGTTCCCGAGACACCGAAGCCAGGAGAGAGCTTTTTTGAACACTGTGCTGCAGTGATCATCGGTAGCGTAGATCTCGCCTGCCAGGCGGCCGCAGCAGCAGCAGTAAGTCTCGGCTACGACACGTCCATCGTAAGCACAACTCTGACCGGTGAAGCCCGCGATGCCGCGGCGTGGATGTGCTCCCTGACTAAAAGGCGACAATCGGAACGCACTGGGCCGGTGTGCTTGATCGCTGGTGGAGAGACAACGGTGACGGTACGTGGCACCGGCCTTGGAGGTCGCAATCAAGAGCTGGCCCTTGCGGCGGCACGCCTCTTACAGGGTTCACGGGACATCACCCTGGCTGCGCTGGCCACGGACGGCAGCGACGGGCCGACGGATGCGGCGGGTGCTATCGTGTCCGGTGACACAGTAGCGGCTCTGGAGTGCGCCGGCGTCAGTATTGCAGAATCCCTCGCTAGTAATGATGCGTACCATGCCCTAGACCGGATCGGTGCGCTGGTGAAGACAGGTTCAACGGGCACGAACGTAAACGATCTGACCATTGTGCTCATGGACTAGCCACCTAGATGTAGGTGCTGATGATCTGCTGGAGATTGCCATCTGTCTTGAGTGTCTCGATCGCTGAGTCGATCGCCTTGATGAGCGACTTGTTCTGGGGGGCAACGGCAACGACATAGGGACGCGAGGTCAACGGTGGTGAGAGCACTCGCAGTGCGCCATTATGCCGGAGAGCCAGGGCTGCTTGGGGCGCATCGGTCAGCACTGTTGCAACCTGGCCTGCTTCCAAAGCTTTCATCGCATCAGCCGTGGTCTCGAAGCGGTCTACGTGGATTCCCAGTTGGCGATGGGCGTGTATCCACTCGTCGGCACTGCCTCCCCACTCGACACCTACTGGCCTGCCGCGCAGTGCAGCGGGATCGGGTTGAAGTTGTGAGTCACGCGGAACTACCAGCACAAGCCCGGCATTGTAGTAGGGCACGCTATAGAGTAACCGGAAGGCACGCAAGGGCTGTATCTGAGAGATGACGGCATCGGCCTTATCGGCGATGAGCGCGTCGCGCAGGCCATCGTCAGAAATATTGATCACCTGGGACTTCACCCCGAGTTCTGCGGCGATGGCGTGAGCAAGCTGGACGTTGAAGCCAACGACGGCACCGGAAGTCTCCGCCACTGCAAAGGGAGGGTAGCTGGCATCCATGGCGACACGCAGCACCCCTCTACCTTGCACCTCTTCAAGACCGCGGTCCGGGGGAAGTGGGTGCCGGTGGTGTGCCACGGCGTGCGCGTGTGCTATGAGAACGACGGTGGCTCCCAGTACAAGAAGGCTCGCAAGTACGCTGGCAGTGACTAGGCGCTGATGCTTCATCAAGGGGAGATACTTGTCACGCCAAGCGGCTCTCAGTGTCTACCTTCTCGCTGGCGGGGTTAGTCGCTCGCCGCCTACGACCCTGAAAGAGCCTTTGAGATCCGGCGCTCATGGTGCTTTGAAAGGGGGTGGAGACGGTAGAGAAAAGATCCGGCCGAAAACCCAGTCCTCCGCGTACACAAGCGACCATACTCGAGGTGCGATTTCAGCCTGAGCCAGGCTATCGTGGAGTGTTACGAGTGCGGTGCTGGCAGTGGCCGCGGTCGTTGCGAGGTACAGCGATTCGAAGATCAGAGACAGGAGAAGAAAACCAGTCACGAGTCCAAACAGTGAACCAAAGATCCTCGCTGACGGTAACTCGTGAGCGGCGCGAGTTGTTGGCCTCCAGAATCCCAGCAGCACACTGAGCAGCGCACCAGCAATTGCACATGCGACAACCGTTACCAAGGTAAAGAGAAAGGCATCAAGGATGGGTGCGCTCGATGTTGGGCCGAGGCCGTAAAGCGCGTGCCCAAGGCCTGCATCTGTTCGTGCGGCGAGGAGGATTCCGACAAGCAGCGACACACTCACTATGAATGTCAGCCACCACCCTGCAGTGAAGCCCCACACTAAGCAGAGGAGGAGGATCCCTACTGCGACAGCGTCGACTGCGAGATTCATTGGTCCCTAACTGTCTCGGAGCACGGCTCCAATATCTCGTGCGATCTGGTCACGGATATGATCACGAATGCTGTTCACTTCATCCACAGTGAGCGTGCGATCTGCAGCCTGGAATACGAGATTGAGTGCCAGACTTTTGTGCCCCTGAGGTACTGGCTGGCCGGTGTACAGGTCGAATAGGCGGACTTGGCGGCACAGACTCCCTGCGGCGCGGGCGACGCTTTCGAGTACTGCAGCCGCGGGAACAGAATCTCGAACAATGAAAGCGACATCAAGAGGAACAGACGGGAAGCGTGATGGCACTGCGAGGGCACGACTTACGTTGTAGTGCACGAGCTGTTCAAGATCAATTTCGGCGAGATAAGAACGATCGCTAAGCCCATATGCACTGGCGCAACGGGGATGTAATTCGCCTGCCACACCAATGACTCTGCCATCAATGGTGAGGCTCGCGGTGCGTCCAGGATGGAAGGACGGATGCACACAAGGAACCCAAGACGGGGCAATCACTGCAAGGTGAGCAAAGACTCCCTCGATGGCACCCTTCAGGTCCCAAAAGTCGATGGGGTGTGCTGGCTGCTGCCAGGATGGCTCAGTTGCTGCTCCGGAGAGCGCAATAACGAGCGCGGCTCGCTCGCGTGGCAGTTCTTGCGGGCTGCAGTTTTCGTAGACTCGACCAATTTCGAAGAGTCGTCGAGACGTCACAGATGCTGCATTGGTTGCCAGAGTGCGTAGCGCACTGTCAAGCAGACTGACCCTCATGGTAGACCAGTCCGGCGAAAGGGGGTTACGAACGGTGACACCGTGCTCGATGCATCTCCGAAGATCAGCCGGACGGAGTACTGGCAGTGCGTCACTTGCCTCGCCCGGAAGGCTTACCGCTGGTCCCTTGAGCAGTCGCGACAGGCTTTCCTTACTGGTAAGTGCATAGCTCACCACCTCGGTGAGTCCGAGACCTACCAAAATGGTACGCAGCCGTTCCTCGAAAGCGAACCAGTCATCGATATGAGTAGCTGGTTGCTCTGTGCTGGGCAGTGTCGTGGGAATCTGGTCATAACCAGTGATGCGCGCAACATCTTCAATGAGGTCTACGGCAAGGGTCACGTCGCGGCGGTAGCTCGGCACCGACACGGTCCACGATGTCTGCGTCTCTTCCGTGAATATGAAGCCCAATCGTTCCAGGGTGGTCCGCACGTGTGAGCCTGAATAGTTCGTACCTAAGAGTCCATTGACGCCGGCCAGTGATAGCTGGATGGCTCGTGACGGCTCCGGTGCAGGATAGACATCAACAGCACCACGAAGCACGATTCCTCCGGTGAGGCTGGCGATCATCTCAGCAGCACGATCAAGAGCAGGTAGTACGTACTCAGGGTCGATGTTGCGCTCGAACCGAAGAGAAGCCTCAGAGCGGAGATTCAGGGACCGGGATGTTGTGCGAATGCTCGTTGGGCTGAAGGATGCCGATTCGATCAGCACATCGGTGGTGCTGCCGGAGACTTCGCTGTTGGCACCACCCATCACTCCCGCCAGTGCAACGGGCCGCTCGGCGTCGCAGATGAGGAGCGTGCCTTCGGGGATGGAGCGCTCCGAACCATCCAGTGTCGTGATTTTCTCGCCAGGCAGCGATGATCGCACCACAATCCGCTCGCCGTGGATAGCCGCAAAGTCGAAGATGTGGAGAGGCTGGCCAAACTCCAGCATGACATAGTTACTCACATCGACAATATTGTTGATTGAGCGGACACCACAAGCTTCCAGTCGTGCACGGAGCCAGTTTGGTGATGGACCCACCTTTGCTCCGCGCACGAGCCGCGCTGCGTACCGCCGGCATAACGTGCTATTCATGATCTCGACAGCGATGGCACGCTCAGTGTCTTCAGCGCTTTCGACTGGTGCAGGCGTGGGGAAGCAGACTGACTGAGCAAGAAGAGCCGCAATTTCACGAGCGATGCCTCTGATGGAGAGGCAGTCGGGGCGATTGGGAGTGACGTAGATGTCGAGCACCTGGTCTCCCAGCACTGTGCTGAGAGAGCTACCGGGAGCAGGACCGTCCTCCAAGATGAGGATTCCTGAGTGATCGTCGGAGATTTCCAGCTCGCGCGGAGAGCACATCATGCCCTGCGATTCCACGCCGCGAACCTTCCGCTGCTCGATGATGGTGTCGCCGATATGTCCTCCTGGCAGGACCACGGGCACAGTTTGTCCCACAGCGATATTGTGAGCGCCGCACACGATCGTCCGTAGTTGGTCCCCGCCGACATCGACCTGTGCGACCTGAAGCCGGTCAGCATTCGGATGCGGCTCTAACGCCACAATCTTTCCGACTACTAGCCCATCCCACTTGGACCCCGTTTCCGCGATTTCTTCGACTTCAAGGCCTGCTGCTGTCAATAGACGCTCAAGCTGGGAGACCGGCACGGTGATTCGGACGAAGTCGCGGAGCCAGGGCAGCGGTACCTTCATTCAGGGACCTCGCGATTCCACGAACGCGGCGCCCCTGGAGCGTAGCGCACCTGACGCCAAAGCTGTACGTCGTTGAGATAGAATAAACGGATATCGTCGATGCCGTGACGCAACATAGTGATGCGCTCGATCCCCAATCCAAAGGCAAACCCACGATACCGCTGCGGATCGTAGCCGCCATTTTCGAGGACCTTCGGGTGTACCATGCCGCAACCAAGAATCTCGATCCAGCCACTCCCATGGCAGACACGGCAATGGGGATCACGTCCCTCACAGGCAAAGCAATCCATAGCGAGTTCAGCCCCCGGCTCTACAAAAGGGAAATAGTCGCACCGAAAGCGAGTCTTTCGTGCCTGACCGAAGAGCTGACGAGCAACGTCTGTCAGCACGCCTTTGAGGTCACTGAATGATGACTGATGATCGACGAGCAGACCTTCGATCTGCATGAACTGGGACTCGTGGGTCGCGTCGACTTGCTCGTAGCGGTACGTACGGCCAGGAACGACGATCCGCAGGGCAGGAGGCTCGTTGCCCTGGCGGCGGGCAGTCGCGGATGCCATGCGCATCGTGCGGACTTGCATAGGTGATGTGTGCGTGCGCAGCAACATTCGGTCTGTGATCCAGAGGGTATCCCACATGTCGCGAGCCGGATGATTCGCCGGAATATTGAGGAGTTCGAAGTTGTAGGTGTCCCACTCAACTTCTGGGCCTTCAACGGCCTGGAATCCGAGATTGGCAAATGCCCGCACGACGTCACTGAGCGTTTGCCGCAGTGGATGAATCAGTCCCTGGGCTTGGGGACGCCCGGGCAGTGTCACATCAATACGTTCGGCCTCGAGTTCTCTATTGAGCAATCGATCCGAGACGCGCTGCTCACTCGCCTTGTAGGCTACCTCCAGCCTCTGGGCGAGACTTTGGACGGCGCTACCAAAGGTCCGCCGCTCTTCGAGTGGGAGCTGCCCGATACGTCGCATCAGCTGACGGATCCGTCCCTGGCTGCCGAGATACATCAGGCGCCACTGTTCAAGGGCTTGGCGATCGCTGCGACGCTCAGCAGCCGTGAGGCTTTCGAGCGCTGTCGTTTCCAGTGCTGTGATGTCTTCCACCATGCTCCTTGCACCCCTCCTGGTCCGACGGGCGCTTCTCCCGCTCGCTATCGTACCAAACCAACCGTGTCCACGCCGCTCAATCGTGCTGGGTTATACCTGGGGAAACTCAGGTACGGACGGTTACGGACGGTATAGAGTCGAGTGACGTAGAGCGGGGGCTTGTGTGCCTTGAAAGGTGGGTGTCGAGGATCGCGTGACGGGGCGTTCACAACTCTGCCTCATTCCACAGCCTGGCATAGCTCCCGTGTCGTTCCCGAGCGATGTCGCCCTTGACAACCGCCGCGAGGACGCGGCAGCCCGGCTCGGAGCGATGGGTGCAACCTGAGAACCGGCATCCGGCTTCTATTGCAGGTCGAAACTCAGGGAACAACCACGGGAGGCGCTGGCGGCTGATGCCATAGAGCCCGATCTCGCGCAGCCCTGGTGTATCAGCGATCCACGACTGTTCGTCGAGCTCGAGGAGGCGGCCAACGCTTGTCGTGTGCCGTCCCCGGTCAAGCGAGACGTTGATCTGGGCGATGCGGAGATCAGCCGCAGGAATGAGCGCATTGATTAGGGACGACTTGCCGACGCCTGATGGGCCAATGAAAGCGGAAGTATGGCCATGTAGCATCGATCTCAGCGTTAGGATTCCTTCTCCTGTTACCGTACTCGTTGCCAGAATGGGATAACCCGTGGGGGTGTACACGGCGGTGATATGAGCGTACGCGTCAGGGTCTGCGAGATCCATCTTGTTCAAGATGAGAGCGAGGGGCAGCTCTTCGTCTTCAGCGATGACCAGGTAGCGATCTGTTCGGTTGACCTTGAACTCTGGCTGAACGACAGAGGCGACTATGAGGAGGAAACTGACATTTGCCAGCAATACCTGCCGCTGGATGTGATGACGCCCTGAACTCGGTGAGCGACGCGCGAACTCTGTTGAGCGCTCTAGACGTTCCTCGATAACGCCGTCAACGTCGGAGGTCCAGCGTAACCGAACACGATCACCAAGGGTCAAGAGAGATGTATCATCACCGCGTGCACGCCGCAGCCGGCCGCGAATAGTGGAGCGTATGACTTTACCTGAGGAGACCCTGACGGAGTAGTAGCCGCCCTCAGAGCGGACTACGAGTCCCTCTTCAACCTGGGATGCGGAGGGCGCAATGTTTAAGTCAGGATGCCCCAAGCTATCTGGCATGCCGCCTTCGATTTGCCACCCTTTCACTATTCTTGGCTAGATTCCTGTGCCGTTGGACTGAGTTTCAGCCGAGCGGAGTCGAACGCTGTGACTAGGCTTCATCCGCGCAGCTGAGCTGCTGGTACGAGTTCACCGGATGTCCGCTGGGAGACAGCACTGGACGACCTGCCAACGCTGGCAGGTCTGCTGGCCCTCTGGCGAGTACAATACCTTGCGGGCCCTATTCGAACAAGCAGCGAAGGAGAATCAGTTGCGCTGTCCATATTGTTCCTTCGCAGACACCCAGGTCATCGATTCCCGAGAGTCTGATGATGGTGCTGTCATTCGACGGCGTCGTAAGTGTCCCCAGTGTAATGGTCGCTTCACGACGTATGAGCGCGCCGAAGCTGCACAGTTCATGGTCGTCAAGAAGGACGGGCGTCGCGAGCCCTTCAGTAGAGATAAGCTCACGCGGAACACACTCAAAGCATTGGAGAAGCGACCTGTTCCCCAGGAACTAGTTGAGCGCTTCCTGCAGAGGGTAGAACAGCGCTTGTACGAGCTCGGCAAGTCTGAAGTGTCGAGTCGCGAAATTGGACAGCTGGTACTCGAGGGTCTGAAAGAGCTAGACCCCGTGGCCTACGTACGCTTTGCCTCAGTGTATATGGGTGTGAGCGACCTCGAGGCCCTACAACAAGTTATCCACCAGTTGATGGTGCAACAACAGGGCTACGCTCATTCCTCAACACGTATAGATCGGGATGAATTCGGCACGTCCTAGAGCGGTCGATCTAGCTTGTTGCTCTGGGAAGTCGAGCTTAGCCTGTGATCCTGCCGGGGCACGACCGGGAGCTCAACGATGTCTCGTGGAAAGATCAGGTCAAGAGTCCAGTCCAGAGCGACGCGAAGACGCCGGTCGGCCTGAGGCAGACGTACGAGGTAATAGGTCCGCCAGAGCCACCATGGGAGGAACCCGCTGATGTTGAGACCGAGCAGGGAGGCAACCCCGCGTCGATGGCCTACTATGGCAAGCTGGATGCGCAGAGGATAGTCAAACGGCTTGGCTGGTTCATCGCGCAACACGGCAGCGATGTTGCGTCCGAGACGATATGCTTCTCGCAAGGCGTGCTGGGCGGTAGTGGGGTAGGCAGCGTCGTGGCCCTGCCGGCGATTGGGGATATGGGCACAATCTCCTAGTGCCCACACGTGTTCTTGCCCCGGTACGCGCATCGTGGCATCCACGATGACCCGGCCGGCGCGGTCACGGTCGAGCGGAAGCTCACTCAGCAACCTACTCGGCCGTACACCGGCAGACCAGATGAACGTGCTGGTAGTGATACGGCGCCCGTCTTCGAGCAGAACTTCGGAATCAGTCGCCCCAGCGACGCGGCTTCGTAACCAGACTTCCACGCCGCGGGTCTGGAGTTCTCGTCGGGTGAATTCAGCGAGTGAGTCATCCACTTCCGGCATCAGACGTGGGGCAGCTTCGAGGAGAACCGTGCGGATCTCAGCAGCAGGCACGTGTGGATAGGCTCGCGATGCTGCACGCACAAAGTCGTTGATCGAGCCCATTACTTCGACGCCATTGAGCCCTCCGCCTGCGAGCACGAATGTTGTGAGGTTTCGGCGCTGTTCAGCAGGCTCCACGTCGGCTTGTTCGAGGACATTGATGATGTGGTTGCGCACGGCGATGGCGTCGGCGAGGCTCTTCACCGTGAGGGCGTGCTGTGCCACGTCAGCCATACCGAAGAAGTTCGTCTCACCGCCAAGGGCTAACACGAGGTGATCAAAGGTGAACCGGTGAATACTTCCACTAGCTAGCTCGACCTCCACGATCTTGTCATGGAGATCGATGTGCCGCACCTCTCCTGCGACAAAACGAGAGCGCTTCAGCATCCTCCGAATGGGGTTGACGATGTGGGTGAGAGCGACCGCGCTCCCGACCGCCTCCGGAAGCATGGGGGTGAATAGAAAAAAGTTGTCCCTGCTGATAAGCACCACTTCGACGCCCTCACCCGAGCGCAGCTCACGCTCGAGCGTGAGCGCTGTATAGACGCCACCCCATCCTCCGCCGAGGATGATGACACGCCGCCGGTCACTGCCTTGGGTGTCCGAAGGCATGAGCGGCGCATTCGGTTCCCGACGGAGAGCACCGACGCTGAGGCCCAAAGCGAAGCTCGCTGCGGTGAAGGCTAGTGTACGTAATCGCACAAATCACCTCCGTTTCCTGCTACATCACACTATCATCATTACATTGGACGGGAGAGACTATCTCTGCGTGGTAGCATTCGATTGAAGAGGTGAAGAGCCGAGGCACGATTGAGTAAAGCAGCCCTGTCGAGATCGTTCTGGAGGAGTGCAGGAGAGCTTGCCCTCGTCGGTGCGGGGATCTACGTTCTTGAGCGGGCACGAGCGCATCACAGTGGTGAGGCTCCCACTCTTGACTGGAACCGAGCACGAAGTATCGCTATGCGTGTGGCCTCTCCGAGAGGGCTCCATCTCGATGACACAGGAGCATTCGTAGGCGTTGACGAATATCTGTCATATCTCCAGAATGCGCAGCCCCTCGTTGCTGAGTACACTCAGACTATCCTTCCTGAACCGCTCAAGCAGGTATACGTCTTTGATCGCCGGCAGTGGTTGGAAGCCAACATTGCGAATTTCATGATCCTGTTCGCGCCGGTCGAGCAAGCCTATCGCGAAGCATCACAGAAGCTCACGGCACGTTCCCTCACCCCTTTCGTGAGTCTGGGAGGTAGCTTCCTCCTGAGCACCCAGTTGGGGCTGCTCTTGGGCTATTTGGCGCGACGCGTGTTAGGCCAGTACGACCTGGCTTTGCTGGGACGAGAACCGTTGACAGCGGGACGGCTCTACTTCGTGGAAGAGAACATTGCTGCAACGGAACACGCGTTGCACCTGCCCGGAGATCAGTTCCGCCTGTGGATAGCCCTTCACGAGGCGACACACGCTTTTGAGTTCGAAGCCCATCCGTGGCTGGCGTCGTATCTCAACCAGCGTGTGGAGGAGCATATGCAGCTCATTGTTCAGCAGCTAGAGCATCTCCCACTATTTCCAGACGTTGATGGGGTGGTTCGGGTGCTACAGCGCGCTGCACAGCGGCTTGCGGGTGGTGGTCATTGGGTTGAGCTCTTCCTTGATGACCGGCAGCAGGCTCTCTTTCGCCAACTCCAGGGACTGATGAGTCTCATGGAGGGCTACAGCAACCACGTTATGGACGTCATCGGGGTCAAGTTGTTGCCAGACTACGTGATGATCAAGCAGCGCTTTGAACAACGACGCATCAGGCAGACTCGTCTTGACAAGCTCTGGGCACGCCTTACTGGTCTCGACATAAAACTCGAGCAGTACGTCATAGGCCAGGCGTTCGTTGATCAGGTTGTGAGAGAGAAGGGCATTGCCTTTCTTAACCAAGCGTTTGCCGGGCCAGAGTATCTTCCAGACCTCGTGGAGATCCACCAGCCGGAACGATGGATTGCACGGATGGTGCGGACGAGCCCGTCTTAGTTCCGTCCTGGGGCCCCGATGTGGTAGTAAGGGCAGAGCAAGAAGCGGCTGCTAGGGATATGCCTGAACGAGGGGTGAGCGCACCAAGCTCTCACCCCTCGTTTTTTAGATTGGGTCTAGAGGTTAGACGTCTTGCGGGACCAGTGGGCGGTACCAAATGTTTCGGAATCGCATGGGATTACCGTGATCCTGGAGCTCCAGGGGACCCACTGAGGGATGAGGCGCATACGGAAGCACCGCGCGGTGTGTCGTGGGACCGAGTAGCGCGCGGTGGTTGTGTAGGAGCACGCCATTGTGGAACAACGTCAAGTATGCTGGCGAGACGAGCTTATCTCCATCCCAGCGTGGCGCCTCCCACACGATATCATAGGTCTGCCATTCCCCCGGCTTCCGGCAAGCATTGACCAACGGGGGATACTGGCCGTAGATCGCTCCGGTTGTGCCGTCGGCATAGGTGGGATTGTTGTAGCAGTCCAGCACCTGGACTTCATAGCGCCCCATCAGGAAGACTCCGCTGTTGCCACGGCCCTGGCTCTGGCCGGCAACTGCTGAGGGCGCTGCCCACTCGAGGTGGAGCTGGCAATCGCCAAATTCGGTGTTGGTAATGATGTTGCCTGTGCGAGGCGTAACCTCCATGCAGCCGTTTTCGACCTTCCAGCGGGCCGGGCTGCCGTCCTTGTGATGCCAAGACTCGAGGCTCGTGCCAGAGAAGAGCACGATCGCATCGCTGGGTACCCGTCCTGGCTGGGATTGACTACTCTCCGTGCCAGGCGTCACCACGACTGGCTGTGGCCTCGTGCTGTCGTGCACCCGATACTTCGAGCCCGAGATGTACGGTGTGTCGTCGTACCCAAGTAATCCGCGCGGTTGTTCTGCCACAGCACCATCCTCTCTGTGTTGCTTTGCCTGGAAAACCTTTCCGCAGCACTAGTATGACAAAGATTCCAAGCCGAGCACAGACTGAGCGGTTCTTCCGTGGCCACTCGACGAGCACGGCTCGTGAAGAGCTCGCCAAGCAGATCAGTCAGATGGATACTTCTCTACTGCTGCCGGACCGCACTGATTGCATCGCGACGTCAAGGACGGCGACGCCCCGTCGTACGCTCTCTGCAGTAACAGCAAGCTCCTCACCCCTGAGCAGAACGTTCGCGATGTTTTCGTAGTAGCGACGCCACGATCCCTGGCTGCTCTCGACTACCTGATGGCTCGTCAAGCCATCGATCTCCGTTGTGATTCGGGCCCGTTGTGCTGGGTCCTCTTGGGCTCGATCGATGTCTCCACTGAGCATTGCCCGTTCCTGGGGATCGAGGCCCTCTTTAAGGAGAGTTCCGTGGTCACCGATGATGAACCAGCGAGGTTTGGCCTGGCGAACGATGTTGCCAGTGTTGACCTCGGCCAGGGTGCCATCGGAGAAGCGTAGTATGAGCTTGGCATAGTTTCCGACGTCGACACCCCAGGCTCCGGTGGCGATTCCGCACCAGATCGACTGTACCGAAGCAGGCACCAGCTGCAGCAGCTGATCCACAAGGTGTGCGCCCCAATCAAACAATACTCCCCCGCTTTCAGCGGTATGCGCACGCCAGCCGCGCGGTGGGCGATGATTTACGACCGCTTGCTCGATGCTGGCCACGCGCCCTAGAAGACCTTGGTGAAGCACCTCTTTGATGGTGAGGTAGTCCCAATCCCAGCGTCGATTGTGAAATACGCTGAGAAGGACGCCATTGCGGTCACGAGCGGCGATCATGGCATCGGCTTCCTCCACGGTGAGGCACATCACCTTATCAGTTACCACGTGCTTGCCGGCATTCATAGCCTGAATTGCCAGCTGG
Organism: Chloroflexota bacterium; assembly: GCA_023381895.1. The sequence goes on along the minus strand of JAMCTA010000148.1, from coordinate 62,862 downwards.
GCATGGGTGTTGTGTGGCGTAGCTAGGACTACAAGATCGATTGCAGGATCGCGGAGCAAAGCCGTAGCGGAGTCATAGACAGTGCAGGCGAGATCGGTTTGAGCTTGTTGCCGGCGAACTGGATCGCGCGTCACGACGGCTTGGATATGAAGCTCAGGTACAAGACCAATGAGGTAGGCGTGAAAGCGGCGTCCTGCAAAGCCATACCCAACAATTCCGACGTTCACCATGTATTAGTCGTTCCCTCTACTCGTTCGTGGGGAGTATGACAGGGGCTTTTGGGCCTGTCCAAGAAGACGTGAGTCCCGTACCCGGGGAGATGGCACGCTGCTTACCAGAGAGATCACTGAGGATGATGACGGAACTACTGCCCGCCGATCCTGTATCTTGGGCCAAGCCAAATGAGCTCGATGGGGACTACAGGTTGACATCTATTACTACTGGACATCGTGCCGTAAGGCGAACTGCACACGTGTCCGATGTGTTGGAGAACCTAGCTCGTGGTGCGATTAATGGTTACTCGTCTCGAGGACCAAATCAAGACGAGCACGGCTAAGAGCACGACCAATAGCTGAGGCAATGCTGTTTCCAAACTCGGGAAAAAGCCAATCCAGTCGATGGTTGGCAATCGCCACGCCGGGGAAGCTGGCAGTAGACCTGCGAGCTGGAGAGAATGCAGACCAAGCCCCAGGAACTTGAGGGCAAGATAATAGACGAGAGCACTCGCCACAGTAAAGAATGCTCTGATTGGTAAACGTATGCCAAAGCCGATGATTGCTATTGCAAGAACAGTCAGGGCTGTCATACCTAGCCCAATGCCAAGCAAGAGATCCCGCTGCGAGATGGCGGGGGCGATACCGACGTAGAACAGCAGCGTCTCTCCTCCTTCACGAAACACGGCGAGAAAGGCGAGTATACCGAAGGCCGCCATACGACCACTCTGAAGCACGTGCTGGCTCCGGCTTCGGAGGAAGTTCTGCCATCCTTTGATGCGTGCTTTGTCATGCATCCACCAACTCATGTACAGCAGCATCACGGCTGCAAGCACTCCGGTCGCGCCTTCGAGGAGCTCTGGATTGATGGTAAGCGAGGCGGCGGCGAAGACCGCACGCAGAAGCAAAGCGACGACAAGACTGGCGAGCAGCCCCAACAGGCCTCCGCCCCATACCCAGCGGGCCTTATCCTCGATATTTGCCTTTCTCAAGAAGGCAAGCAGGGTAGAGAGCACCAGAATGGCCTCGAGTCCCTCCCTTACCACGATGAAGGCGGCATCTAAGGGGCCGTAGTGAACGCTGGCATTCTGAACCTGCTGGAGAGCGGCGACCATGGCATCGATCTTCGTGGCCGCCAGAGCGATTTGTGGTGGATTCTGGCTGAGATCAGCTCTTGCTTCAGGGAGGTCTTGCTCGATGAGTCTGTAGGAACTCTGGCTCGCCTGCGCAGCTTGACCCTCGATGAGGGGCCACTGTGCTTCGAACTGTGCCAGCTGTGCTAGCGCCTCCTTTGCATCACTCCCCTGCAGGGCTTGCTGAGCCCGGCTCAAATACTGTGCTACTGCGGTCAGCGAGACGGTTCCTAGGCTTGACGCAGTAGAGGAATGGCTCGCAAGAGCATCCACCGACTGGTCCAAGTCATTGAGAGCCTGGATCTTAGAGGCTTCGCCGGTACCTCCGGCGCTCACGGTATCCTGGGTCAGGCGGAGCTGTTGATCGATGGCGTGGCTCGCACCAGGGTCCAGCACGCGTGCGCGTGGCTCTACCTGCTGCCAGCCCTTTGCGAATGCATCAAGCTCGTTCTCTGCTGCGGCTATCCGGTTTTGCGCCACGTCGTCCTTGGCAACGTCAAGATGTGTGCTGAGTTGATGAACCTGCTCTCCAAGTGAAGACTGTGCGGTTTGCTGAGCAGGGGACTGAGCGCAAGCGACCAGGACCATCGCGGTGGCGATGATGATGGAAGGCACGCGTGCTCGCAGTAGCAGCGTCACTATGCGAGATTGCCAGACCACCCAACACTCCTTGCCAAGTCAATATCTGACTATTTTACTCGACTTTGCTGAGGATACCCTAACATGCTGCCCTGCTACAACAAGGCGATAGATCAACAAATGGACGATGCAATCTGCAAAGTCAGCTGTAGGCGCGGCGAACGTTTAAGGCTAGAAAGGGACTTCTGCTCTCCACGTGGATGTCAGATCGACAGTAGGTCGACGCGGAGATGCCCGGTGCGCCACGACGATGAAGCGCACTAGAGCGCCTCTACTGCGTGTGAGCTCAAGCAATCGGCGTGACGACCGCAATGGGCTCATCCTCTGCCGGCTCCTTTTCCTCCGGCTGAGGGATGGATGCTGGAGGGGCAATCAGAATTGGTACTGGGGAGTGACGCATGACAGCAAGGGCAGTGCTTCCCAAGACGAGACCGGTCAGTCCCTTGCGTCCATGGCTCGACATGGCGATCCAGCCGACGCCGCCTTCACTCGCTGTACGAATGATGAGATGACGTGGCTCATCCAGGTCGACGGATGAATCGACAGTGAGGCCTGCGAGGTGCCAGCGTTCGGCCACTGCGGCGAGTTGTTCCGCAGCTGCGCGCAGGGCGTCCTGAGCAATATCGCTGGACGGCTGGCTGTACGGCGCTAGTCCGACAACTGTGTAGTAGGCCGCTGGGTCGACGGCACGCAACAGGTGGATGGGGGCTTGGAGTACGGAGGCAAGGAGCTTGAGCACGCTAAAGATGCGCTCACTGGTTTCTGATCCGTCGTGAGGCACGAGTACCGGCCGGTGTAGTGTGGATGGGCGCGTGCGCTCTATTGCCATCGGAGTGAGAAAGAGAACAGGGACGTGTGACCGGCGCAACACGCGCTCGGCGACACTTCCCAAGGCCCAGCGTGAAGGTCCCGACCGCCCGTGCGTTCCCATGACGATCAAGCCAGCATTGCCTTGCTGTGCCACTTCAGAGATGAGAGTGGCCGGGTCAGTGACGTCGGCAATGGTGCGTATCTTCAATCCTGAGGCCTCGAGCTGGAGCCGTTCACTATCAAGCAGCGACTCGGCCTCGTCAAGTGCGCGGTCAACACTTGCAGCAGGCATCTCCTGTGGATGGGGCTCTGGCTCGGCAGCCGTTACGAGGGTGATCTGCGCTTTAAGCGCCCGAGCAATGGTCTCGGCGTAGGGGAGTGCTGCTGCCGCCAGCGCGGATCCGTCTAACGGAACGATAATGTTGTGCTTCATTGCTAGCTCCTTCCAACGCTGTGATGCTCGTCATCTGAAGCACTTGCAGTGTGACCAAGAACCGTGGCGACGTGCGTTGCTCACGGTAAGAGCAAGGTAAATGAGCGGCACACTCTGTGGCGATGCATTGTGTCAGTTTTCAACGGGATGTGGGTATTCAGTCTGACGGAGGTCCAACACTGCATGAATAGCTCCCTCACTGTGGTCGCGCAGGCTGAAGCCGAGCTCAGCGCTGATTCGGCGCATTGCGATATTCTCCATGAGGATGTCCCCGGTCAGCTTCTCCAATCCCTCTGATCGGGCGATAGCAATTAGGCGGAGGAGGAGCTCGGTGCCGAGCCCTTGTGCCTGATAGCGATCACTGACTAGTAAGCTGAACTCGGCCTCAGGCTGTGTTCGCGCCTTGACGATCCGCCCGATGCCGAGGATTGCGTGTCCTCCGTCCTCTTCCCGGTGATCTGCAACAAGCGCGATCTCGCGGTCGTAGTCGATGAAACAGCGCCGGATCAATCGTTCGTGTGCTACCCGTTGCTCGAACGACATCAAGTGGAAGAAGCGTAGATAAATGGACTGCTCGGATAGTGTCTCGTGAAATGCTCGCATGAGCGACTCGTCCTCGGGACGAATCGGGCGGATTTCCACGTCGTTGCCGTCTCGTAAGCGCCATACACCGCTATAGTGTTGGGGATACGGCCGGATTGCAAGCGGTGGCAAATCTTCCTCGAGAGCCTCCGTCGAGTAAAGAACTACTCGTGCGTCTAATGCGAGGGGCCCGTCATCGGTCAAGACGATGGGGTTCACGTCAACCTCACGAATAGCTCGCTCGGTTGCAACGAACTGACTGAACCGTACGAGCATGACAGTGAGCGCTTGCAGGTCGGCAGGGCCATGCCCGCGCACGTTGCGCAAGGCGCGGTAGATCTTCGTCTGTTCGATCTGGCGATGTGCAAGAGTGGAGTTGAGGGGTGGCAGGCCGAGGGCTCGATCCTGCCAGATTTCCACGAGCTGGCCGCCGGCGCCGAAGAGCACGACGGGCCCGAACTGTGCGTCAACCGTGCTCCCGATCACCAGCTCTACACCCCAGTGCTTCACCATCTTCTGGACGGTGACACCTTCGAAGGCTTCGGCACCTAACTGTGAGGTCACAATCGACTCGATGCGATAAAAGGCTGTGGTAACCATCTCGGCTGAGACGAGGTCGAGCTCGACGCCGCCGACGTCCGTCTTGTGAGTGATCTTGCTGCTATGGAGCTTGAGCACTACGGGATACCCAATCAGCTCAGCGTGCTCAACCGCTTGCTCAGCGGTGCTGGCAAGCGCAGTAGGGACAGTGGCAATGCCATATGCTTGAAGCAGTCGCTTCGACTCGTTCTCGGTCAGAACCGTGCGCCCGGCCCGTCGTGCCTCCGAGAGCCAGCCTCGTACAGTGTCCAGATTGGACGTGGCAGACGCCGGCGGTGTGAGCACAGGGGTCTCGTAGAGACTACGCAGGTGATCGCTGTAGTGCCACATCGCCGTGAAGGCCTTCGCGGCTTCATCGGGATGGTCAAATGTGGGAATGCTCGCTGCGTTGAGTGTACTCACACTGGGTGCGACGAGCCCTCCCCCCATCCAACTGGCCAGGACCGGCTTCTGATTTCCACGAGCGACTTGCACGAGCGCTTCTGCTGTACGAGTGGGATCAGTCATAGCCTGGGGGGTCAGGACAGCCAGTAGTCCATCGCTGGTCTCATCGCTCAGCGCCAGCTTTAGAGCGTCAGTGTAACGTTCTGGAGTAGCGTCCCCCAAAACGTCGATGGGATTGCCATGACTCCAGCTTTCGGGCAAGTGCTGGCCCAGTTGCCCGAGCGTCTTACCGGTCAAGGGGGCTAGCTGGCCCCCTTGCGATACGAGTGCATCTGTCGCTAGTACTCCAGGACCACCAGCATTCGTCACGATTGCGAGACGGGGCCCAAGAGGCCGTGGTTGCTTGGCGAGTACTTCGGCCATTGAGAAGAGCTCACCGATACTGTCTACCTGAAGGATGCCACAACGAGAACAAGCGGCTTCGAACACATCTTCGCTCCCCGCCAGGGACCCTGTGTGGGATACAGCCGCCTTCGCTGCTGCATTCGTCCGGCCGGCTTTCAAGACGATGACCGGCTTGGAGAGAGCTACTTCGCGTGCAGCCGACATGAATGAGCGGGCGTTCCCGACCGACTCGAGGTAGAGCATGATACTGCTCGTATGCGGATCATCACCAAAGTAGGTGATGAGATCTCCCCAGCCAACGTCCAGCATCGATCCTGTCGAGACGAACGCGCTGAATCCAACGCGCTCTTCAAGGCTCCAGTCCAGGATTGATGTGCACAGCGCGCCGCTCTGGGAGAGAAAGGCGATCCTGCCGGGCAGGGCGATACCGTGTGCAAAGGTTGCATTGAGCCCAGAGTAGGGTCGCATGGCTCCAAGGCAGTTCGGCCCAAGGATGCGTACGGGCGTTCCCTGTATCGCATCCAATACTTGCTGCTCGAGGAGCCGGCCTTCAGGCCCGCGCTCTCTGAAGCCGGCGGACAAGATGATGATGCCCCCAACACCTTTGGCGACGCACTCCTTCACCAGCGTGGGAACCGTGGGTGCGGGAGTGGCGATGACGGCGAGATCGATATGATCGGACACTTCTCCAATGGTCCCGGCACAGGGAATTCCAAGGACCTCGCGATGCTTTGGATTGACAGCCCAGAGCGGTCCGGCGTGGAAGCTGGCGATGAGGTTTTCCACGACGCTTCGCCCCACGCTCTGAGGACGCTCGCTGGCCCCTATCACAGCGATGGCATGAGGACGGAATAGACCGTTGAGTGGTCCGGTGCGGGTGTATCCAGCAGACGGGATCGTCGCGATGGGTTGGGCGGTCATGGCACGGAACTCCCTTGATGTTCAAGAGCGGCAAGGACGGCTAGAGCGACTTCAAGGTCCTCTCGGGTGTGGATGATGAGGACGGCAACTTCGGAGTCTGAGGTGGAGACAATGGTATCAGCCTTAGCAGCGGCGTTGCGTTGCTGATCCAAATGGATGCCGAGCCAAGAGAGAGAAGTGCACACCTGTTCGCGGATGACCTTTGCGTGCTCACCAATGCCACCGGTAAAGACGATGGCGTCAACGCCTTCGGTTGCCGCAGCCATCGCGGCAATGCCTGCACGCAGTCGCCAGATGAACACCCCGATAGCGCGCTCAGCGTCTTCATCGTGCTGCAGCCGTCGCTCAAGCAACTCGCGCATATCTCCCGTGGCGCCGGATAGCCCATAGAGACCGGACCGGGTCTCGAGCATCTCCTCCAGTTGCTGGGCGGAAACGCTGCGCTCACGCAGAGCAGCGAGAATAAGCCCGGGGTCGACACTGCCGCTTCTCGTCGCCATAACCAGGCCATCCATTGGCGTGTAGCCCATCGTGGTGTCGACGCTTCTCCCGGAGCGAACCGCAGCTAAGGAACAGCCACCACCCAGGTGACAGATGACCAACCGGAGCTGTTCCAGAGGACGGCGAAGGATTTCTGCTGCCTTGCGCGTACAGTAGCTGAAGCTCAGGCCATGAAAGCCGAAGCGGCGCATACCCCATTTTGTGAACCACTGGAAGGGCACGCCGTATAGGAAGGCATCACGAGACAAGGTAGCGTGGAATGCAGTGTCGAATGCTGCCACTTGTGTCGCTATCGGAATGTGCTGGCGAGCTGCTCTGATTGCAGCGATGGCTGGCGGGTTGTGAAGAGGAGCGAGCGGCGTCAGGGACTCGAGCTCGCGGATGATCGCGTCGCTCAGAATGACCGGAGCAATGAAGCGCCCGCCTCCGTGCACGATGCGGTGACCAACGGCGCGAATGCTCTTAGAGTCGAGCTCGCCCAGGATCTGGCCAAGAGCCACGGCGTGAGTATCGCTCCTGTCGACAGCCTCACTCTCAGCCCAGCTTCGCTCAGTGTGAGCAATCTCTTCGCTAGCATCACCGCTGAAAACAGTGACCTTGAGACTGGTCGAGCCAGCGTTGAGCACGAGAATCGTGTCTCCTTCATTCGAGCTGCTCATGTCTCAGCCGCCCCCCTCTGGACATACGTGTCCGCTTCAACGGAACGCCACAGTCCTTTGCCATTCAGTTACCGCGTCGATACCCGCCGTCTCATCCTGAGAGGGAACGGTGTCCACACGTGCCTGGAGGCGAGCCGGTGTACTGAGCGCGTTTGCGGCTCGATCCACGTTCTCCTTCACTCTCGGAGAGTGTCATCATGCGTTGATCTGCCTGCCACGGCGACCTTTCCAGCGGCGGTAGCTCGATCCTTCTCGACGAAGGCACCAAAGCTTAAGGCGTAAGCCGAGAGAACCACCCTCTACAGAGGGTAGCAAAAGAGAGGGGGAGATCGCTCAAAGAGGATCTCCCCCCGACCATCGCCGGATCAGCGAGTTGGCACCTTGACCGCTGCTGGTACTGCTGCAGGTACACCTCGTGTGAACAGCTTGCCAGGAGTGCCTGGGACGCCAACAAGCGGTAGGGCGATGGCATCCAGGCCGATCAGCCCGGCAATCTTCCAGCTCAACACAAGGCCCGTAGCGAGGATGAAGAGCGCTGGGTTCGTACTCACGGCGCCGGCCAGCAGGTAGTTAGCGTTCATCAGCCCACCGAAGAAGGCGGCGATGCCCGTAAACAATCCCACAATGAGTCCAATGCCTACGAGCGTCTCACCGAACGCAATTGCATATGACCACTGGGCGGTGTAGGGCTGTACGAGGTGCTGCAGAAACCACGCGTAGTAAGGCTGGACACTCGGGTGTGCGCCGGTCGTGTTCTTCAGTGCGCGGGCGACGAAGCCTGCCATGCTCGTGCCGGCCTTTGCCCCAACCCAGCCGGGCTCGGTCCCGTCGAGCTTTCCTACTCCAGCCGTAAACCACTGCCAGCCGACGTACAAGCGCACGATCGTCCAAAAAGGTGCCATCCGCCTGTCAGCGAAGATGAAGCGGGCGAGCGGAGGATCCTGAACCTCAGCCGGATGGGGGGTGGTGATGACGCTGGCCATTTCGAATTCCCTTCTGTGTCAAATCGCCGCTCAATCTCAGCGACCATTTCGAATATGATGGTGCGGCACTCTCGTAGAAGGTCAGGTCATTCACGGTAAATAGGAGGTAAACCCCGCAAGTTCTGCGGTCTAAGAGCGGCTAGTTTGAATTGCCTGTTGGGCTTATGCTATCCTAACGCGGACATTCGCACCCATGTGTAGCACTTACGCTCGGATTTACCAGGGTTTCTTAGTGGACGAAGCGCTGCATCCCCGCCCTTGGAAGCCTCAGACGGCAGCAGTCGGACTACGTTGCTGAGAGTAATAGCGTGAAGACAAGGCCGCAAGCCGTGCTTGTTCCACTCAGTGGTTGGCCCGGCGGTGAGCTCGGTCCCGCGCTGACGGCAAACATTGAGGTCTTGATGATGGATCGATCCTGTTCTGACCGAGCGATGCGACGCCACCGCGCTCAAGCATCCCCGCGTAGTGCCCGACTAAGGGGCTCACTCGGCGTATCTGACGTGCATCGTGGTGTTTCTTGAAGTTGTGAAGGGACTAAGATTCAGTGTCGGACCCAGGCAAGAAACCTTTCATGCCTCGCGGCGCCTTTGTCTTCGTGGTCTTGTTTCTTCTGGTCGCCACAACAGCATGGATCGGGATGTACGTGATGCTTGTTGAGAGGGGAGGGTTCTAGGTGCAACCAGACGCGCCGAAGAACGGTCAGCGGCCAAACTACGCTGACTATCTCCTTGAATCTGCATGGGTACTGCCAAGCATCGCATTGCCAGTGGCCATGTTCGTTGCTCTCTTGGTGACGACGTTCGTCGCAGGTGCTCAGATGCCTGGCATGACGACGTACATCGATCCCGCGAAGATTGACACCACGGCTCCATTCGATAAGCCTGGTGTCGTACAGGTCGGGCCAAATGAGTTCAATGTCGCCATGGTGGTCCAGACGTGGCAGTGGACACCGAACACTATCAAGCTTCCAGTCGGTGCAAGAGTCCACTTCAGTATTGTAAGCCGGGATGTCATGCACGGCCTGCTCATCGATGGCACGAACGTCAACCTCATGATTGAGCCCGGTTACATTTCTCACGGGGCCTACACTTTCACGAAACCCGGAACCTATCGTTTCGTCTGCCAGGAGTATTGCGGGATCGGGCATCAGACGATGATCGGACAAGTCATCGTGGGAGGACAGCAGTAATGAGTGCTGTGTTTGCGGAGCAGCCTTTGACGGGAAACTTCCGCCGTCTTATTGGGGGTCACCTCACCGTTGCCTTTGTAGCTCTCGCGCTTGGTGGCTTGTTTGGCCTGTTTCAGGCTCTCAACTATGCCGGCATTAGCCTTTACCAAGTCGTCAATGCAGCGATTCCGAATCCACTTCAGGTGAGCTACTACGAGGGACTAACCGTCCACGGCGTTCTACTAGCGCTCGTCTTCACAACCTTCTTCATCTGTGGCTTTCTCACGTATGTCACCGCTCGAAGCTTGGGGATGACTGAGCTCAGCCGCCGTGTGCAGTGGGCAAGTTGGTCGGTGATGCTCGTCGGGCTGGTCCTGGCGGCGGTCGCAATCCTCAGCAACACGGCGAGCGTGCTCTACACCTTCTATCCCCCACTCAAGGCCTCTCCACTCTTCTACATTGGTCTGACGCTGGTGGTGGCGGGAACTTGGCCGATCTCTGGAGACATGGCCATGTCTCTTCGCGCGTGGCGGCAGGGGCACCCTGGAGAGCGAACGCCGTTGCCGGCGTTCATGTCGGTGGTGACGATGATCATGTGGAGCATTGCGAGCATCGGCATTGCAGCAGAGATGGTGTTCCAGCTCATACCCTGGTCACTGGGGTTGCTACCAGGCATCGACCCGGAGCTCAACCGGACGCTGTTCTGGTTTACGGGTCATCCCATTGTGTACTTCTGGCTCTTACCAGCGTACGTCTCCTGGTATACCCTCGTGCCCCGGCAGATGGGCGGTCGGTTGTTCAGTGATCCGGTCGCACGCTTCGGATTCCTCATGTTCCTCGCCTTCTCTATCCCCGTGGGTCTACACCATCAACTCGAGGATCCCGGTGTCAGTCAGATCTCGAAGCTCATCGAGGTTTTCTTCACGTTTCTCGTTTTCTTTCCCAGTCTGTTGACGGCCTTTTCGCTTGTAGCGTCCTTTGAGAGTGTGGGCTGGGCGCACGGCGATCGCTTCTGGTTCTCTTGGGTGCGGCGTACTCCCTGGGGTGATCCATCCGTCGCCGCACAGCTTCTTGGAATGATCCTGTTCATTTTTGGTGGCTTCGGCGGCTTGATCCTGGCTTCTTACAACCTCAATGCCCTTGTTCACAATACGGTCTTCGTCGTAGGTCACTTCCACACGACTGTCGGATCGGCGGTGACTTTATCTTTCATGGGGATTGCCTATTGGCTCGTGCCGTACCTAGCGGGACGTCCACTTGCGAGCAGGAGAATGGCGCAGGTACAGGTGTGGCTCTGGTTCGCCGGCATGGTCATCTTTTCCTTTACGCTCCACTATCTTGGGCTCCAAGGCTTGCCACGCCGGACTGACGTGAGCACTATGCCAGCCACGCCGAGTAACTGGTCCTCGCTGTTCCCTCTCGTCGCGTTGGGAGGAACCATCCTGGCCATCAGTGGGGTGCTGTTCTTACTCAACCTGATCCTGACCATGGTGGCGACGAAGAAGGCGGAGCAGGATGTACCTCAGTTCGCCGGCTGCATCCACGGTCCTGGGGAGACGCCGGGCTTTCTCGATCGCCTCAGCCCGTGGTTCGTCCTCACCGTGATCTTGATTCTGATCGGGTATGGACCAGTCTTCCTGCAGTTCATCGTGCATCCTGGGCCGCCTATTCCTGGGAAGGTCGTCTGGTAGGGGGCTCCTTGGAGCTGCGTGGGGGGCGGCGCGGCGGCGGCCCATCAGGTAGAATCGCGCTGTGAGGAGGGCATTGTCCTGCTGGACACGTCCGGATGCATCCTCTTCGCCAACCCGGCAGGAAGTGCGATCCCCTTACCTGGCACCGTGTCCACCTGAGAGCACGGTGACTACCGATCACCACGGACAAAATGATGGTCAGCACTCAATCGGAAGTGTCCCCGGTAATGGCTGCACCGGCCAAACGGCACGGGTGCAAGCAGGTCGGCGCCGAAGAGCAGCACTCCCTTAGCGGATCACGCGGATCGGGACATCAAGCGACAGGTCCTGCCAGGCCCGATCGGCCGTTACCACGGGCAGGCGCAGCCGCTGCGCCAAGCCCAGACAGGCGCGATCACCCAGGGGAAGGCCGGCTGCTTTCGTCGCTGAGCGGAGCAGGCCGGCGCTATATGCTGCATCGGCATCGAAGGCAGTAATGTGGAGCCCAATGGGCTCCAGTATCGATCGGATCGCTGCTTCCTCCATGTCGAGCTCGCTGAGCTTTGCAACAACCTCACTCAGGTTGACAGCGCTCATCACTGCGCCGGTGGCGAGGGCAGCTCGTACCTGCTTACTGCCCTGCTCAGCCTGGAGCAATGCGAGGAGCGCCGAGGCATCCAGCACGGTGCTACTCACGCTGCGCCTCGAGCCGGCGCTCGGCGATCAGCTCATTGACCAGGGAGCGCCCGGCAGGGACCTGCCGGCCCACGATCTGCTGCGCGTGGGCGATGACCTGGTCGAGTGTCAACAGTCGCACCTCGTCATCGTGGAGTTGCAGCACCACCTCATCGCCGACGCGCAGGCCCAGGGCTCTGCGGTATGCAGCAGGGATCACGACTCTGCCACCATTGGCAATTCTTGTCCGCACAACCCTAGTTGGCATCTCCTCGATGTACTTCCACAATTGGTTATCATGCCATATAATCGGGAGTGTACCATAATCCTGGTCACGGGACAGCACTGCGCTGCGTCGTCAGCACGAAGCAGGCCTGTGGCCCGCTCGTTTCTGGAAGCCTAGGAGTGCTACGGCCAAGAGGTAAAGAGGCGCTCAAACCCAGGAACGAGCCACATTGAACAGGCGTTTCACATCCCAGCTTGGGACAAATGTTTCCGAGTCTTTCTCACATCATTTATGGGTGTAGTGTCGCGCCGTTGTAGTCGAACCGAAGTGCCCGCACTAACGCTCGGTCAACAGGCCGAACACTGAGCCACATTGCCACCAGAGAATTCTCGATTGACGGATCGAACGAGGCCGGTTCACCCTTGCTAGGGGGCATGGCGGAGGCATATGGGAGTCGAACCCACCAGGGGCGCGTCGGTCGCACCCCGCACGCGGTTTTGAAGACCGGGGGCATCACCGGATGCCGCATGCCTCCACCACGTATGGTACCCGGATTCGCCGCCTGCCCGCTCCGCTTTGACCCATTGCTGAGCCGAGTGCTATCCTGAATTCTTGGGAGACAAGCGTGCTGGATCCCCCTAGATATAGGGAGAGTGTCACTGCGATGCAAACCGCCATGCTCATTGGTTACTTTCCTGCACTTGTGATGCTTGCTGTTGCGCTCGCGCTCAGTGGCATTCTCGCTGCCGGCACCTCTCTTTTGGGTCCCAAGCGACCTACCGCGGCTAAGCTCGCTCCCTACGAATGCGGCATGTCTCCTGTGGGAACGGCTCGCCGCCGATTTCCCATCAAGTTCTATCTCTACGCGATGCTCTTCCTCGTCTTCGACATCGAGGCTGTCTTCTTTTACCCTTGGGCAGTGATCTACCACCAGCTACGCTGGTTTGGCTTCATCGAGATGTTCATCTTCATCGTTGTGTTGCTCATCGGGTACTACTACATCTGGCGAAAAGGAGCGTTTGAATGGGAGTGAGCAGCGAGACCCTTCCTGTGAAGCCGCGCTTGCCAATTCACCCGAGTGGCAACCCCACGGTAAGTGTTGGGAAGACTGGTGCCCCCGGGTTTGTGCTGACCAACTTGAATCGTTTGGTGAACTGGGGGCGTAGCTCTGCTCTCTGGCCGATCACTTTTGGACTGGCCTGTTGTGCGATGGAGATGATGGCCACCGCGGCGTCTCGCTATGATATGGGGCGCTTCGGGGCAGAACTCATGCGCCCATCGCCGCGTCAGGCTGACCTCATCATCGTGGCAGGTCGGCTATCGCAGAAGATGGCTCCGGTGCTGCGACAGCTCTACGATCAGATGGCTGATCCCAAGTGGGTGATCGCGATGGGCGACTGCGCATCCTGCGGTGGCATCTACAACAACTACGCGATTGTACAGGGATGCGATCGTGTCATCCCGGTGGACGTCTACGTGCCAGGGTGCCCTCCGCGGCCGGAGCAGCTCTTGGACGCAGTTATGAAGCTGCAAGCCAAGATCATGGCTGAGGGTGTCTACGTTCCGGCGCGTGGGTAAGGTCTACCTCGGTCCTATCTCCGGAACGCTGTTGTAAGGAGGAAGTGCTGTGTCTGTCGGTACCGACCCGCAGGAGGCGACACCTCCGAGTCAGGAAGACTCACGGCCTTTGGCTGTGCGGGTTATCGATGCGCTGGGTCCAGGTGTTCTCTTGCACTACAAGCAGCAATATGGTGAGCTCACTCTTATGGTGCAACGGGAGCGAATTCGTGAGGTCCTACGCGCGTTGAGGGATCATCCAGACCTCGAGTTTCAATTCCTCGCCGATATCTCTTCGGTGGACTATCTCGGCATGGGGCTGGAGCCGCGCTGGAATGTTGCTTACCACTTGCTCTCGATGTCGAAGAGGCAGCGCATCCGCGTGAAAGTGCCGGTCCCCGAGGGAGACGAGTGGGCACCAAGCGTCACGATCGACTGGCCAGCGGCCAACTGGCTGGAACGCGAGGTCTACGATCTCATGGGTATCCGGTTCGAGGGCCATCCTGACCTGCGACGTATCCTGTTGCCACACGACTGGCAGACGCACCCATTGCGGAAAGATGAGCCGCTTGGCGAAGAGCCGGTGGCATTCTCGGATAACGTGCCGCCGAATGAGCCCGCGTAGGGCTTTTGGTGAACCCGCCGTCTGTCTCTGAATGAGAGGGTGTCGACATGGTTGACATAGCAAACGAGAACAGTGCCGCTTACGGATCCGTGGGAGTCAGCGATCTTGCGCCTCGAGTTCGTGACGACACCATGCTCATCAATGTAGGGCCCCAACACCCGAGTACCCACGGTGTCCTACGGCTGCAGCTCGAACTCGATGGTGAGACGGTGATCAAGTGCACGCCTCACCTGGGCTACGTACACACTGGCATCGAGAAGACCATCGAAAGCCGGAGCTGGCAGCAAGCTGTACCGTGTACGGACCGCATGGATTACCTATGTCCGCTCATCAACAATCTTGGCTACTGCCTCGGAGTCGAAAGGCTCCTGCAGTGTGAGGTGCCACCCAGAGCCCAGGTAGCGCGCGTTATCTTGAGTGAGCTGACGCGTATCTCTAGTCACTTGCTCTGGCTCGGTACCCACGCGCTCGACCTTGGGGCGATGTCCGTCTTTCTCTACTGCTTCCGGGAGCGTGAGTCTACCCTTGACCTGTTCGATCTCACAACCGGTCAGCGCATGATGACGAGCTACATCCGCATTGGCGGTATTGCTCAGGATCTCCACCCCGACTTCCCGGATCGCGTGGCGGCATTCTGTGATGAGTTCCCTTCTCACGTTGATGAGTACGAGGCGCTTCTGAAAGAGAATGAGATCTGGCAGGAGAGAACGGTCGGAGTGGGAACGCTGACGGCCGAGCAAGCGCTAGCGCTGGGGCTGACAGGCCCCTCCCTACGCGCATCCGGCGTCGCGTGGGACCTCCGTAAGACGCAGCCCTATTCCGGCTTCGAGCAGTATGACTTCGCGGTGCCCACTGAGACTGCTGGCGATGCGTACGCGCGTTATGCCGTACGTATGCGTGAGATGCGCGAGTCGGTGAAGATCATTCAGCAGGCGCTCAAGAAACTGCCAGATGGTCCATTCCGCACTGAAGATCGGAAGATCTCGCTTCCGCCCAAGATTGAGATCAACACCAGCATGGAGGCCTTGATCCATCACTTCAAGCTGGTGACGCAGGGTATCCGGGTGCCAGCGGGCGAGGTGTATAGTGCTGTGGAGTCGCCGCGCGGCGAGCTTGGGTTCTACATCGTCAGCGATGGTACGAACCACGCCTATCGGTGTCACGTGCGTGAGCCGAGCTTCGTCGGCTTGCAGGCGCTACCGGTCATGATGGAGGGCGGACTGATTGCGGATGCGGTCGCCTGTATTGGAAGCTTGGACCCGGTCATTGGTGGGACGGATCGGTAAGGGGACGATGATCTCAGAGCAGACGCGGGCGCGCATCGCAGAAGCGCGGGATAGTTTTCCGGAACGTCGATCGGCTATTCTCCCGTCCTTGCACGCGGTGCAAGAGGACGCCGGGCATCTCAGCGAAGAGGCGATCGACGTCATCGCCGAGATTCTCGATTTGCACCCGAACGATATCTTTCAAGTGGCAAGCTTCTATAGCCTCATTCACACAGACAAGTGGGGCAAGTTTCTTGTTGAAGTCTGTGTCAACCTGCCGTGCGCTTTGCGGGGAGCAGACCAGCTGTCCGAGTATGTGCAGCAAGAGCTTGGCCTGGAACACGAGGGAACCACTAAAGATGGGGTATTCACCTACCGGCCGACCATAGAGTGCCTCGCGGCATGTTCGTGGGCTCCGATGATGCAAGTCAATCAGCGTTACTTCGAGAACCTCACGAAGGAAAAGGTTGCTACACTCCTTGAGGAACTACGCCGGCTTGCTGCGCGATATCCTGACCGTCCTGTGCCGGGGACGGAGATTGGCGCGTTGAGCTTTGCCACAGAAAGGACGCAGCAGTAGCAATGGCTGCGGTTGCAGAGTCTCCGAAGTTTTCCCCAATGCTCACCGCTCACCTCGGTGAAGCGGGTGCATGGACTCTCCAGTCATATCTCAAGCGTAGCGGTTATGAACAGTGGAAGCGAGTGCTTCAGACCCCGAACTCGCGCGAATTGATTGCTGACGAGGTGAAGAAGTCCGGCATTCGCGGCCGCGGCGGTGCGGGCTTCCCGGTTCAAATGAAGTGGAGCACGCTACCGAAGGATGAGAGCATTCCGCGCTACATGGTGGTGAACGGTGATGAGTCCGAGCCTGGCACCTGTCACGATCGGTTTCTCATCGAGGAAGATCCACACCTCGTGTTGGAAGGAGCGATGCTTGTTGCCTATGCGGTCAACGCGCATCGCATCTTCATCTACCTTCGTGGAGAGTTTGGTTTCGGCGCCGAGCGAATGAATGCCGCCATCCGCAGTGCTCGAGATGCTGGGCTGCTCGGCAAGAACATTCTCGGTAGTAGCTTCGATCTTGACGCTATGGTGTATCGTGGTGCCGGAGCCTATATCTGCGGTGAAGAGACGGCGCTCATTCAGAGTCTCAATGGTAACCGGGGTATCACCCGGCTGAAGCCACCGTACTTTCCAACGACTGTGGGTGGTGGCGCCTGGGGTATGCCCACCGTGATGCAGAATGTGCAAACGGTGGCGAACCTCCCCTTCATTCTGGCTATGGGAGGGGAGGAGTATGCGAAGATCGGGAACCCCACCATGGGACGGATGGGGCCTGCCGGCTCCGGTCCGATGATCTTCTCAATTTCGGGCCACGTCAACCAGCCTGGGAATTATGAGCTCCCGCTTGGCGTCACTGTTGGCGAGCTCATCAATGCTGCGGGTGGCGTTCTGAATGGGAAGAAGGTCAAGGCGGTCATTCCTGGCGGTGGGACGTCCGCCTGGCTCACTGCGGATCAGCTGGACACCAAGATGGACTTCGACAGTATTCCTGCGTTGGGTTTTGGCTACATCTTGGGAACCGCTTCTATGACCGTCATGAATGAGGATATCTGTATTCCTCACTGCCTCTCCAAGATAAGCTACTTTTATCATCACGAGAGTTGCGGTGAGTGTACGCCCTGCCGAGAGGGAGGTGCGTGGATGTACAAGACTTTGCGACGCATCATCAATGGCCAAGGACGGCCGGAAGATATCCCTCTACTGAAGGATCTCTGCGACGGGATCGAGGGTAAGACCTTATGTGCCTTTGGCTACTCGGTTACCTGGCCTGTGCGCTGGGCTCTGAAGCTGTGGCCCGAAGAATTCGAGTATCACATCCGTGAAGGCAAGTGTCCTGCGGGTGATTATCCCTTTGGCGTGACAGACCTGTCGCCGGCAGTGTAACCTGTGGACTGGCTGGTTGCTTTCGCTACAGCGGGTCTGGCTTGAGGAGAGACCATGGTTAAAGTTACGATCGACGGGCAAGAAGCCGACGTTCCAAAGGGGCTTACCCTGGTGGATGCGGCGAAAACCATAGGGATCGAAATCCCCATCTTCTGCTATCACGAGAAGATGAAACCGGTCGCAGCCTGCCGTATGTGCCTCGTGGAAGTCGAGAAGATGCGCGGGCTTATCCCCGCGTGTGCCACCTACGTTGCTGAAGGTATGGTGGTGCGCACGAACACGCCAGCGGTGATCGAGCAGCAGCGCAACTTGCTGGAGTTTCTCCTCATCAATCATCCGCTCGACTGCCCAGTGTGCGACAAGGGCGGGGAATGTCCGCTCCAGGACACGACCTTCAAGTTTGGCCCGGGCATCAGCCGCTACGTCGAGCCGAAGCGTCACTTCGTCAAGCCCATTCCCCTGTCCGAGCACATTCTTCTTGATCGGGAGCGCTGCATCATGTGCTACCGGTGCGTTCGCTTTCACAGTGACATCGCCCAAGACAACGCCTTGGGCGTCATCCATCGCGGCGCCGATTCCGAGATTGGTGTCGCCCCCGGTCACGTCTTGGATTCACCTTTTCAAGGGAACATCACAGAGTTGTGTCCAGTGGGTGCGCTGACGAGTGCACGCTACAGATTCACGGCGCGTCCGTGGGATATTCAGAATGTTCCGACCGTCTGTACGCAGTGCAGCATCGGCTGCAACATCTCTTTCACCATTCGTGAAGGCGCCGTCAAGCGCATACTTTCCCGTCGAAACGATCCCGTCGATGATGGTTGGCTGTGTGATCGGGGGCGGTACTCCTTCGAACCCCTCAACAGTCCAGAGAGGTTAAGCACACCGCTCCTTCGTAAGGATGGCGAGTTCGTTGCGGTGAGCTGGCGAGAGGCGCTGACAACGGTTGCCCAGAGGCTTGCCGCGATCCGAGAGGAGCACGGGGCAGATGCCATCGGCGGCGTGTTGTCACCGGCACACACGAATGAAGAGGCGTACGTCTTCCAGAAATTCTTCCGTAGTGTCCTTGGCACGAACAACATCGACTACCGGCGTCCAGGACAGGGTGACTCGGATGAGATTTTGCAGGACCTGTTTGGCTACCGAGCTGCTATGGGATCCATTCAAGGGTTGGAAGATGCAAAGACAATTTTCCTCATCGGTGCCAATCCCGTTCTTGAACAGCCTGTGCTGGATCTCCGCATTCGCAAGGCGGTGGGCAAAGGTAGCGTGCTCATTACTGTCAACGATGAGCGGCGCAGGCTCGATCATGTGGCATCCCACGTTCTCCGGACGCCGCTCGGCCGAGAGATTGCGCTTCTCCACGGATTGCTCAAGGCCGTTGTCGATGGCGGTGTTGCTGAGGGTGGGCAGTTTGCTCATCTCGTCGCCGAAGCTCGTGATGTGGTGCGCAACGTCTCTCTAGAGCGAGTGGCCCTGGAAGCAGGAACGACTTCAGAGGCTTTGGGAGACGTCGCTGAGCGCCTTAGATCAGGCCCTACCGTCTTCTGCTACAGTGAATCGTGGGCTGATCGGGAGCAGAGCCGGGAAGCGGTTCGCCTCCTCGCACTCTTGGCGGTTGCGACGGGGAATGTCGGGCGTACCGGAGCTGGCCTGAACCGTCTGCCGCAGGCTGCTAATACCCAAGGCGTGATCGACGCCGGGGTGGGCCCCAAACTCTTGCCGGGGCATCGTGCCCTTGCTGATGCAGCGGCTCGGAACACCCTAATGCAGTTGTGGGGCACTGAGATTTCCCAGACACCAGGACTATCGACGGATGGGCTGTTGAATGCTTCGGCGTCAGGCAAGCTCCGGGCGTTGATCGCATGCGGTGTCGACCCGGCAGGAGATTGGGGGGACGTCGCACGCGACAGCTTATCCGACATTCCCTTCCTCGTAGTAATCGACACCTTCCTAACGGAGACTGCTCAGGGCGCTGACGTGGTGTTGCCGGCTGCAACTCCCGCGGAGCAGGATGGGACGCTCACGAATCTAGAGCGCCGCATCCAGCGGTTGCGCCCCGCGATTGAGTCGCTTGGTGATGCCTTGCCTGGTTGGCAGATCATCTGCGATCTGGCAAACCGGATGGGCGGGCGATTCTATTACGGTAGCGCTGCTGAAATCATGCTCGAGCTTTCACAAGCCGTGCCGGTGTACGCTGGTGTCACCTACGGTCGTATTGGCGCCAAGGGCATCCAATGGCCGGTCGATAATCGGGCGCATCCGGGAACACCTTTCTTGTATATCCCGGCACCCGTGTCAACAGCAAGCGTATCAGGGAACTAGGAGAGGAGCACCACGAGTTTGACAGGCTCACTTATCGTGCCGCCGTTCGTCGTTGGCGCCGTCCTCGGTGCAACTCATCTCGACCTGTTCGTTGTCGTCGAAGCTGTCGTCTATGCTGCCGTCCTTGCTCTTGTTCTGGTGACGGGCTTCGCCTACTCCACATTGCTCGAGCGGAAGCTCATCGGCCGTATGCAAGTGCGCTACGGTCCCAACCGTGTCGGGCCTTTTGGCCTTATGCAGCCTGCCGCCGATGCCGTCAAGCTCTTCTTCAAGGAAGATGTCGTGCCGGCCAGTGTCGATAGGACCACGTATTTTCTCGCGCCTCTCATCGCGGTCTGTACAGCGCTGCTCGCCTTCAGCGTCATCCCCATTGGCCCTACCTTTGAAATCGGTGGGCACCGTGTCGAGCTTGCGCTCATGGACGTGAACGTTGGCATCTTGTTCACGCTCGCGGTCACTTCCATTACGGTGTATGGGGTCGTGCTTGCCGGGTGGTCATCGAACAACAAGTATTCGCTGCTTGGTGGTATTCGGTCGGCAGCCCAGATGATCAGCTATGAGCTCGCCATTGGTCTGGGGCTTGTTGGCGTCATACTGATCACTGGCTCGCTCAGTCTCCAGGATATCGTCAATCAGCAAGATAAGCTCTGGACGATCAACGCACTTCGCACCCCCCTCGGCTTCATTGCGTACGTGATCGCGGGGGTGGCCGAGACGAATAGGGCGCCGTTCGATCTTGCTGAAGCAGAAGGTGAGTTGGGCGCTGGGTATCATACTGAGTACGTTGGCATGCGCTTTGGGATGTTCTTCCTCGCCGAGTACATCAACATGATCACGGTAGGTGCCATCGCAACTACGTTCTTCCTCGGCGGCTGGCAGGGCCCACTGGTGGGAACTATTCCGATTCTCGGTGTAGCGTGGTTCATTCTCAAAGTGTTCCTTTGCATGTGTGGTTTTATCTGGATCAGGGCAACATTGCCGCGCATCCGGTATGACCGGCTAATGCGCCTGGGATGGCTCGTGCTGCTCCCGATGGGAATTCTCAACGTCCTGTGGACAGCGTTTTTCTTCGCCCTGTTCCAGACCTTTGGCTGGGTATAAGAGCGATTGCGTATCGAGCGCAGGCCCAGGCGCATCCGGACTCCGGAGCAGTGCGGGTCTTAGAAGACAGAAAAGGAGGGCGAAAGCGATGGCTGACGGCTCGAGCGCCATTGCCGAGGTGTTGGGAGATATTCGAGCATTCGCGAAGGGGTTCGCCACAACTTTTCGACATATGCTGCGGAAGCCGGTGACCGTTCAGTACCCTGAGCAGCGCATACAGATGGCGAAGAGATTCCGAGGACTGCACAAACTCCTCCGCTACCCCAATGGCCTCGAGAAGTGTATCGGTTGCTCTCTATGCGCGGCGGCGTGTCCGGCTAAGGCGATCCGTGTCGTTGCAGCAGAAAACACGGAAACCGAGCGCTATTCTCCAGGTGAGCGCTACGCAAAAATCTACGAGATCAACATGATTCGCTGCATCTTCTGTGGCTATTGCGAAGAGGCTTGTCCTACCGGTGCAATTGTGCTTGGACAGCAATATGAGCTGGCTGACTATCATCGTGATGACTTCATCTACGGTAAG
The DNA here is from genome assembly GCA_023381895.1 of Chloroflexota bacterium. Next base: position 41,521 of record JAMCTA010000148.1, on the reverse strand, counting down.
GACCGCTTGCTCGTTCCCTATAATGGTCCTTTGCCCAAGATCGTGAGTGGAGCAGAGATGTCCCCGGAGGTGGTCCGAGAAGTGGCGGCTGCGGTAGAGGAGCACTGATGGGAACAATTATCTTCTACGTTTTTGCCGTTCTCGCTATCGTCGCCGGTTTTGGTGTGATCAGTCTGCGATCCTCTGTGCACTCGGCTATCAGCCTCACGCTCAATCTCGTATGCCTGGCGGTGCTCTACCTCACGCTTGGGGCCGAGTTTGTGGGCGTTGTTCAGGTCATCGTCTATGCTGGCGCCATTATGGTGCTGTTCCTGTTCGTGGTGACGTTACTGAGTCCGGGACGTGAAGAGGTTGATGACCGCTTGCCAGGTCAGCGGCTGATGAGTGTGGCTCTCGCCATTGTGCTACTTGTCGAGACTGTGGTACTTGTAGCGTCCAACGTTTTTCCAGCTCCGAAGCCTCTCGAGAGCCTGGCGGCGGTTCCTTGCACGGGACAAGGCCTTTGTGTCGGAAATGTGCAAGTGATCGGCAAGCAGATCTTCACGTCGCAATACCTGTGGTCGTTTGAACTTACCACGATCGTGCTTCTCGTAGCTGTAGTAGGGTCGATTGTTCTGGCAAAGAGGCGAACCGCATGAGTGCACCGATCGTGAATTATCTTGTCGTGAGCGCAATACTGTTCACGCTCGGTGTGACTGGAGTACTCACGCGGAAGAACCCACTGGTGGTGTTCATGTCGGTTGAGCTCATGCTCAACTCCGTAAACCTGAGCTTCATCACGTTCTCCCGAATGTGGGGGAATGTAACTGGCCAAGTAGTTACCTTGTTCGTCTTGGTCGTCGCTGCAGCTGAAGTGGTCGTTGGTCTCGCGATTATTGTCACGATCTTCAGGTCGCGGGCTTCAGTTGACGTGGATGATGTTCACACATTGCAGGGGTAGCGGAGGCAGAGATCGCGGCACGTTGTTGTGACCGTAGCGGGCGGCCCAACTCCTGAGGAGGGGGAAGCCGGCGTGCCCCTCGACTGAGCCAGCGTGCTATAACAAGGTGGCTTGCCTGGCAAGGGACGGGGTCATATCCGCGATTCTGGGGGTGGAGAGGAATCTTCATGGTAGCAGCATTGTGGCTGGTCGTGGCGTTCCCCTTACTGGGCTGTGCAATTGTCGCCCTGTTCGGTCAGTGGCTCACGAAGCAGGCTATTGGCGCTGTGGCCTCGGGTGCGGTGCTGCTGTCTTTCGTTGTTGGTCTCCTCGTCTTCTTTAGTCTCAATGGGTATCCCGTTGACCAGCGTGCCCAGGTAGTGACTCCGTACACCTGGATTCCCGGTGCCCAGACAGTCGTGAACTTGTCGTTCCTGGCTGATCCCTTGAGTATCGTGATGGTCTTGATCGTTTCCGGTGTGAGTTTCCTGATCCACGTGTACTCGACCGGCTACATGTGGCATCCGGCGTACACTGCTTCGGAGACCGATCAGCGGGGCGAATTCCGACGCTTCTTCGTCTATCTCAATCTCTTCGTGGCATCGATGTTGCTCCTGGTTACCTCGGATAACTTCCTCCTGACGATGGTTGGGTGGGAGGGCGTTGGGCTCTGCTCGTACCTATTGATCTCGTTCGAGTTCCGCCGCAATGCTGCGACGGTGGCTGGGATCAAGGCATTCGTTGTCAATGCCATCGGCGATGCTGCCTTCCTGATAGGCATCCTTCTCCTCTTTACCCGGCTTGGCTCAGTCGAATACAGTTCTGTGTTCTCGCAGGTGGGCAAACTTGGAGCGGGCATGGCTACCGCCGTTGCCTTGCTGTTCTTGTTCGCCTCCACTGCGAAGTCGGCCCAGATTCCACTGCACACCTGGCTGCCTGATGCGATGGAGGGTCCGACACCTGTATCTGCTCTCATCCATGCAGCGACGATGGTGACAGCAGGCGTGTACCTGCTAGCGCGGTCATACCCGCTGATTGCAGCTTCGCCCTATGCTGGTGGGGTGATTGCCGTAGTTGGCATTTCGACAGCATTCTTTGCTGCGACGATCGGCCTCGTTCAGCCCGATCTCAAGCGCGTACTGGCCTATTCGACGATCAGTCAGCTAGGCTACATGTTCGTTGCCATTGGGGTCGCTGGATACGCTGCGGCCATTTTCCATTTGATGACGCACGCCTTCTTTAAGGCTTTGCTGTTTCTGGCGGCTGGTAACGTCATCCATGCACTCATCCCAGAAGGAGCCGATCTCGGGGAGCAGGATATGCGGCGGATGGGTGGCCTTCAGGCTAAGCTGCCGCGCACGTTTGGTGCGATGTTAGTGGGGGCTCTGGCTCTCGCCGGGATGTTTCCTATGTCTGGGTTCTGGAGCAAGGATGCGATCTTGGGTGATGCGTTGCTGCGAAACTTCTGGCTCTACCTCTTTGGATTGATCACGGCGCTGTTCACAGCCTTCTATATCTTTAGGCTGATGGGGATGACCTTCCGAGGGCATTTCCGCGGTGATGCTCAGCTCTACGAGCACGCTCACGAGGCGCCATCCAACATGCTGATCCCCGTGACTATTCTTGCAGCGCTCGCCGCCGTTGGTGGGTTGCTGGAGATCCCTGGTCTCTGGCGAGTCTTCAGTGGGTATCTGGCAGGTACTTTTACGCACTATCAAATCCCTGCCAGTGCGCAGCTTCCGGAGGAGTCTGCGATTCAATTCTGGTTGCTCGCAATCGTGGCGATTGCGGTGGCGCTCTCCGGCATTGGGGTTGCGTGGAACTGGTACGGGGGGCAGCGGATCAAGGACGCACCTGCCACGCTCGCGCAGCAAGCGAACGGCTTGTACAGGCTGCTACTCGGCAAGTACTTCGTTGATGAGCTGTACGACACGGCTATTGTGAAGCCCACCTTGGCGATCTCGGATTTTCTCGGACGGGTCTTCGATCGAGAGGTGCTCGACGGTATCGTGCGCGGTGTGGCGATGTTATTGGGTGGAGTCGGTCAAGGGTTGCGGTCCATTCAGACGGGGTACGTGCGGCAGTACCTCCTCTCGATGTTGGTTGGTGTGGTGATTATCGTCGCGTTCTTGCTGATCCGCTAAACACAGCGGTCGTAGCAAGAGGGCTGTGGGAGAAGGAAGGGTGGGCACGTGGGCTTTCCACTTCTGAGCATTCTGCTGTTCCTGCCAATCGTCGGTGGCATTGTCATTCTGGCGGTAGGCCGGCAGTCTCCAATTGCCCGGCAGCTCGCTGTAGCGGTGAGTGGTGTCGAGGTTGTGCTCTCGATTGTGACGTACTTCGCCTATCAATCATCGAGTGGATCGCCGGAGTTCCAGTTCGTCGAAGACGTTCCATGGATCAGTGGGCTTGGTGTCAGCTATCACCTTGGTGTTGACGGTCTGAGTCTCGTTCTCACGATTCTTACAGCGGTCGTGACTCTGCTCGTCATTCTATTCGCTACTCCTGAGCTGGATGAGCGCCAGCACATCTACCTTTTCTGGATGCTCTTCCTTGAAACTACTGTGGTTGGTGTCTTCATAGCGCTTGATCTCATCCTGTTTTACGTGTTCTTTGAAGCAATGCTCATTCCGATGTACTTCCTTATCGGGGGGTGGGGCAGCTCACGTGGACGGTATGCGGCGTTGAAGTTTTTTCTCTATACCCTCTTCGGCAGCCTGCTCATGCTGGTAGCGATCATCGGTGTGCGAGTGCTCAGCTCGGGTTCAGGCACCTTCGACTTTGTGCAACTGGAGAAGGCGCCGGTGAGCGGTGGGGCTCAGACGTGGTTTTTCCTCGCCTTTGCTCTCGCTTTCGCTATCAAGGCACCCATCGTTCCCTTCAGTTCCTGGCTTCCAGATGCATATGTGGAAGGCCCGACTGGTGCGTCGGTCATGCTGGCGGGTGTCATGTCCAAAGTAGGGGCCTATGGATTCTTGAGATTCTGCCTAGGTCTCTTTCCACAGGCATCACGACAGTTTGCTCCCCTTCTTGCCACGCTGTGTGTCGTGACAATCTTGTACGGAGCGTGGAGTGCTATTTCCCAGAAGGACCTCAAGGGCCTCATCTCGTACTCTAGCCTGGGACATATGGGCTTGATTGTGCTGGGAATCTTTTCACTCCGAGCAGCTGGTATCGACGGAAGTGTCTTCTTGATGGTGGCTCACGGCATCAGCATTACTGCCCTGTTCCTGTTGATTGGCGCCATCGAAGCGAGGTGGAAGACTCGTCAAATTGCGGAGTTGGGTGGAATGCAGGCGGTAGCGCCGGCGTTGGCTGCCACGCTCCTCATTGCTGGTCTGTCCGCAATGCCTCTACCTGGCCTCAATGGGTTTCCAGGGGAGTTCCTGATCCTTCGCGGGGCATTTGAAGGCCTGGGTTCCTACGCCTATGGCGTGTTAGCGACGCTTGGGGTCATTTTGAGTGCCTCGTACCTGATCTGGATGTATGCTCGTGTGGCATATCAGGAGCCGTCTGCGGCGCTGGCTACTGGGGGGGCGGTAAAGAAGGATCTGCGTGGACGTGACTGGACGGTGTTCGCTCCGCTCATAGCGTTGATCATTGCCCTGGGCTTCGTACCTGGCATCGTGTTATCGAAGACGGGGCCTTCCGCTCTTGGTGTGGCGGCCAGTGTCCAGGGTGCAGCGGCTTCATCGCAAGTGAATGCCGATGGTTTATGGGCTGAGTCGATCTCCGTGGCGGCTCGGTAGGACTGGTGTTGGGGAGGTTCGTTTGGTGAACGGCTCGTCGGCTGTATTGCACATCTCCTTGCCAGCGATCAACTATGCACCGCTCATTCCCGTCATCGTTCTGACGGTGACGGGGTTGCTGGCGCTCTTATTGGATGCTGCTTTGCCGAAGCGGCAACATTTGACTATCGCCTGGATATCGATCGCTGGTCTGGCGGTCGCATTCGTTGATTGCGTCACGCTCATCAATGGCAACCAAAGCGCATTTAACGGGACGTTCGTCGCCGACAACTTCGCCCTCTTCTTCAACATGCTCTTGCTGTTCGCTGCGGCGCTGACGATTCTCATGTCGATCCAGTATGCGGGTCCCGAGCCACTCAACGAGGGGGACTACTACGCCCTCATTGTTCTCAGCACTGTAGGTATGTTGCTCGTGGCGCAAGCGGCAGACCTGGTTATTCTCTTCATCGGCATTGAGACGCTCTCGATTGCGCTGTACGTGCTGGCTGGCTACACCAAGAGCCGGCTCGTGTCCGAGGAAGCGGCTCTCAAATACTTCCTGCTTGGCGCTTTCGCCTTTGGATTCCTCCTCTATGGCATAGCGTTCATCTTCGGTGCAACTGGGGCCACCAACTATGCCGCCGTTGCACAAGGCTTGAGTGGTTCAGAGTCACCCACGCTCTTGCACCTTGCATTTGTCGGCATGGGACTACTGCTCGTGGGGTTCGGTTTCAAGCTCTCCTTTGTGCCGTTTCACAACTGGACCCCCGACGTGTATGACGGTGCACCCACACCTGTAACCGCTTTCATGTCCGTCGCAACCAAAGTCGCGATGTTCGCCGGCCTCCTGCGTGTTCTCCAGGACGCCCTGGCACCGCTGACCACGGAGTGGTTTTCCGTACTCTGGGCTCTCGCTGTGCTCACGATGATCGTGGGCAATTTGATTGCAATTGCCCAGACGAGGATCAAGCGCATGCTTGCTTACTCCAGCATTGCTCAAGCGGGCTACGTGCTGTTGGGGACGCTTGCCGGTAGTCACGCTGGTCAGAGCGCCACAATGTTTTATCTGGCCGTCTATTCGCTCATGAATCTTGGAGCGTTTGCTGTTGTCGTTGCTCTTGATCGGAACGGCCGTGAGGTAACAGACCTGGAGGACTTCCGTGGGCTAGCGTCCCGGCAGCCGGCGCTAGCAGCGCTGATGGCAGTGTTCATGCTGTCGCTAGCAGGTATTCCGCCGACGGCCGGATTCATAGGGAAGCTCTACCTATTCCTCGCGATCATTCAAGCCGGGCACGCCGAGTTAGCTATTATCGGCGTCATTACGACGGCGATCTCCGGCTTTTACTACCTGCGACTGGTGGTGCTGATGTTCTTCACCACCAGCCCTGAGGAGCGACCAGTTGAAGCGCGGGTATCCACTCCACTAGGGGTGTTATTGACTGTCGCGGTGGTTGGTACCTTGTTGCTCGGCATCGTTCCATCTGTGGTAGTGCCCCTGGCGCAAGGATCAGCGATCGCTCTGACACTTCCCTAGCAAATTCGAGGAACTTGCCGATCTGGTGCCCCTGGCTCCCCTCATTCCTTCCGGCGAAGACGCTCCATAAGGCGGCGCTGCTCTTCTCGCGCGCGCTGGCTCCGACGAGTGGTATCGCCGTGGTCTTCTTTGGGCTGGGATCGACTGCCGAAATGCTGAAGGAGGTCTGCCAAGGTGGCGGCAGGTTCCTCCTCTTGTGGACGTACCGGCTGCACCTGTGCCTGCTGTTTCGGTCGTACTGAGCGGGCTTGCTGGACGGGCGCCGGAATTGCCGGTCGCTGCGGCCCTGGAGCTGGCACGGGGGGTATTACCGGGCTGCGACGCGACTGAGGACCTGGCACTATGGTGCGAGTTCTCACCGCCGGCCCGACAAGCTCGGTAAGGGGTGTAGTCGGGTGACTACTAAACCACGTGGCGCTTGGATATTGCGTGGGCTCTGGCGGATTAAGAGCGAGGACATCACGGAGCGCTTCGAGGGTCTCTGATCGCTCCTCATGATGCCTGCGCGTCAAAGCTTTGACCCAGGCCGCTAGGTCCTCGCCCATAAGACGTTCACCGGTGAGACCAAGGGTGACATCTTCAGATGATCGCAGTGTCGCACACCTTATGGTGAGGACAGCCGTGCCGAATCCCAGCGGCTTCGCTCCGCCGAGCTTGTGTGCCAGCCCATCCTCGAGCACGAGAGCATAGAGGAGGGATGATAGCTCACCGTGCGAGAGGTTTGAGAAGTCGACGCTGAAGCTCATTCGCGTCCCCATCGCAATAGCCGTAATGGGATGGGAGCCCCGATCTCCGGCAGCGGCTATCACCGGACCTGATGGGCGGTGGTAGTAGAACTTTCTGCCGGCGATCTGCTCGGTCTCATCGACGTAGAAACGCCGGTGGTGTGGCTTGGGGGCTTGAAGAGCCGGGATATACAAGGTTGTAATAGAGCCACCAATAGGAGTGAAAGTGTCGGAGAAATGTAGGCGCGAAGATATGTGGGCGCGCGCAGCAAGAGGCGACAGCCCGAATAGCTGGCACGCCGGACAGGCCGCTTCCGCGGAAGTACACGGGCGAAATGCCTCTGGTACCGCGTGATGATAATCGACGGTGCGCCTCTCATAAGTTCCGTCGATGAGTGTGAGGCACGAGTGGGACATGGTCTCGAACACCATCCGCACCGCACCTCGAATAGCCGTGGCCTGCAACCGCGGCTCCGAGTATTCGGTGCGACCTTGGGTTAGATCCTGGGCTGGGGCGCTATTTCCGATCATGACAGGGCTAAGGGTCTCAATTTCACAGTCAAAGACACCTGACGTCCCCTCCACTCGCAGCGACGGCACGTGCCGATCTCGCCGTGGCGCAGCACCCAAGGGAACGAAGCGATAGGGGTTCACTCGCCTTGCTCCAATCCTACGAGCTCTCTGTAACGGATGAATTGGAGAGTGGCAGTTCTAAGGTCACGATATTCGGTGACCCGGACTGCGACGTGTCGCGGCGACCCTGCCACTGGGTAGCGACAGGCTACCTGGGCTGGCCACGAGCTTCGCCACTGCCCATCCTGTTGGCGCTCTCCCCACAACACGTACCGTACGTCTTCAGCATCGAAACCGCTAAGCTCAAGCGATGCCTCCCACTGGCGTCCCAGGCGTAGGTCTGTTGCTACGATGACGCGATAGCCGTCACTTTCCCGGTAGATCTGGATATCGAGATCAGGCCCAAAGCAACGTCCGCGCTGAGTTGTGGGCGAGGGCTGGCTGGACGATGGCGCCGCCTCCCACGCCGACGAGAATCGATGCTCCCAATAACATGCGTGAATATGCAGTTTTGCCTCGTGGAGAAGGCTGGCAACATCGTCGCGAGTCATTATTGCACTGTAGGCGTGGGCCATTGCTAGCCCCTCTCCGACCGCTCTACGCGTCGCTCATACGCAGATGTGACGTAGGATGCTGAAGTACGCGCCAGGTCTTCCCACGGAAGATCATCCGCTGCGAGCTCTTGTTGTACCGACATACCGTCCGGGACTGCGGCGTGGCCACGGCTCAGGGGAAGAGCATCATTCTGGGTGAATCCGAAGCCAGTGTCCGGCAATGTCAGCGAGCCCACTCCCAGGAGAGCGCCTGTCACAAGCTGGGCCGAACCTTGTGCATAGCGCAGGGTGACGCGAGTGATCTCCCCTTCAACGTGGGCGAGACCTCGTGCAGCACCTGACCCTACCGGTAGGTACCCGGTCACGAGGTCTCGAATGATCAGGCTGATGAGGCCAAGCTGCCAAATCTCGAAGTTTTGCAAGCGTACCTCAAACTCGAACATCGCATCGCTGATGGCTTCTACGTCCGATCGTGAGCGGAGAGCCGATGCACCGCTGAAGCGATCGACCCCCACCGATATACGGCGTAATCGCACTGGATGAGACCCTGCGCTGAGGTATCCATCACTCACGAGCACACGACCACGCATTGCGAGTGAGCCGAAGATACGGCAGGCGGCACACGACGCCCGGTAGACGGCGCTGGGGGAGAGACCTGCCCGTCGAGCAGCACGTGCTTCCCTCTCAGCTTCCTCGATGTCTCGCCCACAAGCCCGTAGACGCCCCCGATCATCCAGCGGGCTACAAGCGGCCTCGGGATGCAACGTTCGAAGAATCATCTCCGCACGGTGCCGTAGCACGCCACGGAGAGAGCTTCCAGGTAGATACGGTTGCTCCAATCCATCACGAATAGTGGAGACTGCGACAGTTTCCACGGGGCCGAGCGCGGGAAGCCCCGACCGGACGAGCACCGGAGATACGGTGCGTAGAACGATGCTAAAGCGTGCCTCATTGAGCAGAGGTGTGAGCACGGTGCATCCTTCCAGCTAGTGGGAGCCGTCGCCAAATTGGGCAAGAGATTTCGACAAGAAGTCGTGCGAATCGAGCTGGGGCAGCTCACCGTTAAGCAGGAATTTTCGCCGTTCTTCTGCCGAAGCGAGATCAGGATCATAACGGCGGACGTCAACGAGCTCAGTGGAACAGCTTCCCAGTCCCAGCCTACCCTTCCCCCCAACCCGGAGATTGCCATTGCGACTCTGAGCGAACAGCACAGCCAGAAGCGTAACGTTCACTGTAGTGAGATTCCGGCCTTCTACAGTGCATTCGAACTGCTCTCCCGCCGGGACAACCTCAACGACCGTATGGGAGTATTCCTTAGCGATACCGGTCGCTCGGTCGACACCAATGGATTCCCGAAATTGAGTGAGCAGCCTCGAATTCAAAAATACTCCATCAGAGACACTCACCCGGCTCGCCTGCCATACGTTTCCAAACAAGCCGCAGACGTGACAGAAGCGAGTATCATTCGCGGTTGCTGAGCTCCGCTGACTCAGACGGCTGGCCCGTTGAGCAGCGTGCATCTCAAAGGCTGGCGAGCCGGGTGCACCAGGGCACTCTCTTTCGCGCCCATCGAGAAGACAGGAACGCACTGGGACTCCTTCCACGATGATCGGCAGCTGAGCATCGAGCAGTGATCGCAAAGCGCCACGAAGTGTCGTCGAAGGCACGAACGGATCTCCATCGTGATTCCGCACCAGAGCCTCGTCGATGGCTAGGCCGTGGCCGCCACCGGACCCAATGTGGATGGGTGTCTGCAGCGTGACCCTCAAACGCCAGCGCCAGCGATTATGTGTGGGCGTTGCTTGTGCTGACATTTCTATAGCAGTCATTGGCTTTGCGAGCTCCTTCGGACTCCTCGCCGCGGTGCAGCACTACGAGGGTCGTTACCGGGTGATCCAAGTCTATCGGTTGCTAATTGCCAGCTGCACTCGGCAAGGATGTGACTGAGCATACGTTGTATTCGTTGAAGGACGATGAGATCCTCCCTCCGACCACCCTGATCGGCCGGGGATAAGAGACGCCCTATAAAACCTGCCAGTTCCCCAACGGGACCAGTATCGGACTGCGCGAGCAGGCTGGTCAGACACGAAGAGAAATCTTGCACACTCTGCGCGCTTCGGGCGTGACACCATAGGATCTCAGCCATCACAGTGCGCCGAGCCGCTACCAGTTGAGCCGCGAGAGGAGTTACGTCGAGGTCGTCCCTCTCAATGGTCCCTTGAGGTATCGCATCGAGTACCACCGCTGTCATCACAGATCTCCCATGAGTGAATCCTGCGCGGGGATTTCCGGCAGTCTCGCCGCCGTGGATGCGTTCTCACCGTCAGCAACAGGTTCTTCAGTTGAAGCGGTGGTTTCTGGAACAGTAGTAGTTAGCGCCGAGATGTTCTGGGCCCCAGCAACAGCGGATGCCCTGCGGCGTCTCCGCGGCGGCGTTGCGCTGGATCCTGCCTGCCCCTCGACACCAGTGCGAGCAGGGCGCCCCTCACTCCGGAAAGGCGCCCCTGATGGCTCTGAGCTGATGGAATACGCGTATGAGAGAGCGAGCTGGCGCAGGTACAGGCGGCTCAGCGCGGTGTGAGAGGGAGGGGCCAGCTCCGACGCAGACGCGGACCTTCCCGGCAGGGACTCAAGTGCAGTCAACAAATGCTGAGCAAACTGCTCACGCCGAAACGCCGGAACCCGAAGCGTTTGCAATTTCACGTAGTCAAGGATGTCCTGGACGTCGCTAGCGACTTCTGCTTGTCGCTGTAGATTCCGAACTTGCTGACGGTCGACTCCTGCGCGGCGAGCCGCGAGAGCGAGATCGTGCGCGTCTGTCTCTGTCGCTACCCATCGGTTCCAGATTGCAAGGGTATTAGGCATTGCTGACCTCCTGAAGTTGCGCCGGATCCGCGCGCGCGACACCTGCTCCACTAAGCTCTGTCAGTACGCCGTGAATGTCGTGGCAGAACGACACCCTTCCGAGACCGTCAGCGCGGCGGGCGCCAATGCCTGCGTCCTCTATGAAGGCTAATCGGGAGACCAATTCCTCTTCAGAGACGCTGGTCACCCGAAGGAGCCACACACTCCCGGCCGCAAGAGCGATCGATTCACTCAAGGGTAACCCGCGCCGGCTGTTCCAGCCACGCACCACCGTCACTGCTTCCCACGCGGAACGTACTTGAACACCGTCAGCAGGTAGACCGAGCAGATCGGCCCAAGCGGCGCCGTCCAAGGACGTTAGCTGTCTTCCGAAATCATCCGACAGTGCAATCGCGTCTAGAGCGAGAACGCCAACGTAACGTACCCCATCGGGAACGGGCAGGTTGACCGTAATAGCAAGCTGCTGGATGTGCGCGTTGAAAGCGGAAATACGATCGGCGACGCTGCGTTCGTGCTCAGAGTTGCGCCACTGCTCGACAATGATCTCACCGAAGCCGTGTCCGCGATCTGCACCGACCCACAAATGGTTCCCTTCAGCACAGATACGAGTGAGCTGCTGGGACAGCTCTTCCTCACGAATGCGTACCGTGCCTTGGAAGACCTGCCCCTTAGCAAGAGTCTGACGCACTGTGAGGGATGGGCTCTCGTGTGCTTGCGGTGGGGCGTGCTGGACGGCCGTGACCACACTGGGGGCAACAGCTCGGGCACTGTCACCTTCGAGCACAAGCATGCCATTCCATGCTGAGAGCAGACCAGGACTTCGTGGTGAGCAGTGAGGGCAGCGAACGTCCTGTGCAATTCTGGGTGAGGAAAATTGGGAGCCGGCAACAAGCTGCTGTGCTTCGACGAGTAGACGCTGTATCTCGGCAGCGAAAAGGCGATCATGGAGTCCGTGACCACCCGAGTGCCGGGGTCCCGGCTGGTTGGCGCAGGTAACGCACGAGCGGGGTGCGATCACTGGGTTGCCCTTCTCGAACTGTCCCAGTGGGAGCAGTGCGGAACAACTCAAGAAATCGAGTGCAGTGGTCTCGTGCTCTTCCTGCTCTCCTGTCGTGTTGTTTACTGCAGAGAGCAAGGCGCCGCGTACTGCGGATCCCGGGATGCAGCTCAAGATGCCTTCGCCGCTTCCAACGGCACGCCTCGCCGGGAGATACAGAGGCGATACTGTGCGCACGCGTAGAGTGAACTCCGTCATCGGCCTTGCACTGGATCTAGGCGAGAGAGCACCTCGTCTAGCGAAACTAGCTCACCGCTCTCGTGAATCTCAAAGTGTGCAGTCTTCACTCGTCCGAGCCCGCAGTAGGAGGGACCAAGCTGCCCGAGGTGCTTAAGTAATAGCGTAATGAGCGCTACATCCTGAGGTGCGACGGTGTGAGACGGGTGAGTTTTAGCGGTAAGGGCGAGATCTTGAGCGGGAAGCACGGTGTAGATGTCCTGGGCTGAAGATACCCCATCGAGCTCGTATGAATGGCGACGCCGCCCGAGACATCCTACCGTGAAGCACGCTCCGTCGCTCGGAATGGATGGCTCGACATCTCCCCAGATCACCATACCTGACCGCCCGCGGGTTCCGAAGATGCGACATTCGGAACAGTCATCATCGAAGCAGCCGTCACACGGTTGAAGTCCCAGCGCTGGCAGGAGCCAGCGAAGTGTTTGATGTGCCGCTGCCTTGACAATCCTTGATGGCACGACCGGGACGCCTGCAGTCGCACTGACTGCAGTGGCTGCGAGCGGAGAGACACAACTGATGTGGCAACGCACCGAGAGTTGCCGGTTCACGCTCGTGCACTCCTTTCGGCGGCCCACAGGCGCTCGGCTGCCGTCACCGATTGCAGATTCTGACTCTTTCCCACGCGAGATAGCGCTGCAGCTAGGCTAAACACCTGGTGGCGTGCATCATGCAGCCCCGCTACTCGGAAGTCGCGCAACTCTGCCCACAGCCCAAGAAGTAAGCGCCGTTGACCATCCGTAAGGCCATCTAGACTTGCAGCAATGAGGGAGTCAGTACCGGACTGAGCTGTAGAAGTGAAGCGAGCAATGTCATAAGGTCGCAGGCCACTGCGCTCGAACACGCGGGTGAGGCCGAGAACCCGACTAAGCTGTGCCACTGTCAGCGTGGGCCAGGGCTCTCTTGCAAGAACCTGGATCGAAACCTGTGACTGACGGCTCCGGGTGTCCTTATCTAGAGATTGAAGCGCCTCGGTCGTCAGCCAGTGTCGCAACACCTGACCGTCAGTTGCCTGCACTGGCGCGAACAACACCTGTGCCCCGAGACGTAACGGTGCAGCCTCAGGAACCTCTGAGATCAGGTGCTCGAAGCGTTGCGCGACCTCTATCACGGTTGTCAAGGCCCGTTCGCTGCTGACCACACAGCCTGCCCAGTCGTCGAGAACTGCGAGGAGGTCGAAGGGATACGTTGAATCTTCTGTTGATGTGGTATCCAGCGTCGCCAGCGATCTAAAGACAGCTTCGTCGAAGCTACGGCTGATGTAGCGAAACAAGCGGAGTGCATCCTGGGAACTGGCCGTGAGGGCAAGTGCGCTTTCCAGCCCGATCACCCGCAAGGTGAACACGGCATAGGTACCTGCTCCCGGGTGCCGAGAGACGACGGTTTCGGACCTACGTGCCGCGAGGCGTTGTAAGTCGGCGGCAGAATCAGCCGTGCGGTTCTTGGGGAGCTGCCGGTTCCACACCAAGAAGCGCTCCCAGGTTGGGCGTGATGCGATGACTTCTTCTCCAGCATCTGCCAATCCGCGGAGATAGCCTGCCACGGTGAGGCGGGTTCCTTCATCACGTGAGAACTGACGGACAGCCGTACAAGCCCTGCAGGCGAGCTTGCCGTCGAGCCACGACTGTGCTGGGAGCTCATTGCAGAAGTCGCACCAGCGCACCTCAGAGCTGAGAGATGGCAGCATCGTTTTCGCGGGCGCCGCCGGGCTGGTGGCAATGAGATGGCGATAGAGCATCCCAAAACCCGTCAGAAGGCTGTCTGTCGAGCCGACCTGGGCGACGGCGTCGATCGACAACGCTCCTGTGCGCTGGAAGGCCAGCTTTCTGCTGGCCGCGACGAAGCGCTCGCCCTGTTCCGGGGACGGGAAGGTGCCCACGAAGCGCCGCCCGCTACTGATGATGGCGGCTCCGGCGTGCTCACGCTGCGTCGCAAGGGCTGGAAGACTGAAACGAAAGACACTCTCCACGAGCCCCAGTCCGCTGCGGATGGCAGCAATGCGACGCGAACGCGTGACGAACTCGCCCAAGTTCGATGCTGCGAGAGCGATCACTGTTGGTTCGCTCACGTGCTTAGGCCCCCATCCTGACGGTAGCTTGCGTCCAACCGTCTACGTGAGTAGCACGAAGCAACCACATAGGGAACAGCCTCGCAGAGGTCTTGTTGCTCTTGCCCGTCACGAAAGGTCTTGCACCCGACTAGCTGCGAGGGCTCTGACGGCGGCCATCGACGCCGCGACGTTGGCCACGACATCATCAACAGGGATGGGCGGTGCTGCCTCTCCCAGCAGCGCGCGTGCTTGAGCTGACCAAAGACCATCCCAGCTTGCGCGCAGCTGATCTGCTATTGGGGAGTGAACGTGCTCGATTGTGTCGCCGGCGACGATGAAACGAGCGTCCACCTCACTACTCACGGTGACCTCGACACGTCCCCGCTCAAGGATGAGCTCGTAGCGGGTGAGGGCGTCGGTGGGATAGCTGCGACCCGAGACGCGACCACAAAAGTCGAGGGAGGCGTACCACTCGCCGAAGTCGAATAGAACCGTTCCTTCTCGATCCGCGCGATTCTTCCCTAAACCGAGCACTCGGTGGGGTCGTTGTCGGCCCCACCACAATAGAAGATCGACGTCGTGCACGTGCATGTCAAGGAAGTAGCCCCCGGCGTCCTCGAGGCGCCACGTTCGCCCCTCCCAGTTCCATTCCGTCTCAAACGAAATGCTCATCCGGCACAACCTGCCAGCTTCTCCATTCCGTACGAACTGGGCAACCTGCTCATAGACTGGCCAGAAGCGCCGAATCTGTGTCACGAGGAGGAGGCGATCGGCCGGACGTGATCTCACCAGCTGTTCAGCGGCCGCTGCATCGTTGGTGAGCGGCTTCTCGCAGATGACGTGCTTGCCAGCAGCGAATGCAGCTAGGGCGAGGTCTGCGTGGCGTGCCGTCGGGTAGGCTATGACGACGGCATCGACAGAAGAGTCTCGCAGCGGGGCGTCTTCCTGATCCGTAAAGCGCTGGATCCCCTTCTTGAGCGCGAGAGCTTCCGCATTGGTGCGCGTCCGGCTGACGAGCCAGGTGATGTTCAGACGTCCGGCACGACGGATTGCGTCGATATGCCGCTCAGCGATGCTGCCCGTACCGTAAAACGCAAGATTCATGCTGTCACTCTCCCTAAGATGCCAGGCAGAGTATAGCAAACAGCAGCTGCTGGTAGGTTCATGTGACGCACCTCTGCCTTTCTAGGTAGATCTTGGGGAGGCGTCGGGAAAGGCACTTGTTAACTTGACACGCCCGCACGTGGCTACCTATAGTCATTGAGAAAAGGAGTTGCCTTGCGTATCGTGGACGTGCTGGCGACCTTTCGGCGCCGGTGGGCCGTAATCGTTCTCCTGTTCGTAGTCTGCGCGGGCGCGGCTGGCGTCTATAGCAAGCTGGCGACGAAGATTTACCGAGCATCAACTCTCGTTTCAGTCACGGCAGCACGTTTTGACTATGGTAATGGCCTGGCTGCACAAGGACTATTGGATAACTATGCCATTCAGATGACCGGTCAACAACTACTCGGGCAACTCAATCAGCAGTTGCAGCTTGACAAGACGCCCGAGCAGCTCGCAAAGGAAATCCACGCAGTCGCAGACAATACCGCATTCACGATCGCCCTCAGTGTCGATGACACTGATCCTCGCCGAGCAGCCGACATCGCAAACGGGCTGACCAACCTGTTCGTCACGACGATCCGGGAATACAACCTGGCTCACCTCAACCCCGATGTAGCTGTGAAAGTCATTCACAGCGCTACAGTTCCTGGCAGCCCCAACCGGCCAAAGTCGAAGATCAACGTGCTGGCTGGTGGGCTTCTGGGACTCCTTCTTGGTGCCGGAGCAGCTTACCTGCTCGACACCTACGATGATCGTGTCCGCAGTGAATACGACGTCGAGCACGGTTTGCAGATGCCGCTTCTGGGTGCCGTCCCCCCGTTGCTGGTCGCTAAGCACAGTGACGAAACCAGTGAGCGGAGTGGTGAAGACAGCAAGACTCCGCCAGCGGCATTAGTGCACTGAGCAGAGAGAGAGTTTTGGTTTTCATGGCAGCGATTGCTCAAGAAGTGGTGGTCGTTTCTCATCCTCAATCGCCGGCAGCTGAGGAGTTTCGCCGCCTTCGCACGAATATCCAGTTTTCCGGAATAGATCATCCTTTACGATCTGTGGCAGTGGTTGCCCCGCACGCCTACAGTGGCCGGAGTGTCGTGGCTGTGAATTTGGCCGCCGCATTCGGCCAGGCGGGGAAGCAGACGGTTCTCGTAGATGCGGACTTGCTCCGTCCCACTCAGCACCTCCTGCTGGGCAGCCGGATCAGTCCAGGTTTGACGGATGTGATAGCGGGCAACGCGGACTTGGGTGAGGCCGTTGTGGCTACTGACATACCACTTCTGCGCCTGCTACCCGCTGGAACACCTGTTGACAATCCAGTGATCACCCTGAACAGCACCCGCTTACAGGGAGTGCTCGCTCAACTCGCCGAATTTGCCGACATCGTGGTTTTCGACACACCTTCGCTGGCAGAGCTGACGGACACCGCGTTGTTTGCCGCTAACGCCGACGGCACCTTGTTGGTGATCGATAGCGGGAAGACGCGCCGCAATGATGGCCTCGATGCGAAAGCTTTGCTTGAGCGAGTGCACGCTCACGTTCTTGGTGCGGTTGTCACTCATCCTGCACATCAAGTGGGGTTTCTTCAGCGCCTCCTCGGTGCTGCGTGACGCTTCCTGAAGGGTTCGTCGATCTCCACGTTCACGTCGTGCCTGGGATCGACGATGGCCCGGCAACCGTTGCAGACGCCGTCGAGTTGGTGCGAGCTGCCGCTGAGGCAGGGACGGGTGTGCTCGTTGCGACATCACATTCAGAGGAAGTACTCGAAGGCCACTACTCGCTGGAGCGCCTGAGGGAGTGCCTGGAGCCGGTACAAGCTGCACTCGCGCATGATGCCAACATTCCAATGCTGCTTCTGGGGTGCGAGGTCTTTCTGGAGCTCCAATCGCCACAGCTCATAGCAGATGGCGTACTGCCGACGCTCAACGCATCCCGATACGTACTCGTCGAGCCACCGCTAGATCAGCTTCCCCTGTACTTTGATGAGACGCTGTTTCAGCTGCACATTCGGGGCTTTGTTCCGGTGCTTGCTCATCCTGAACGGAATGCACGCATCCAACAGAGGCCAGAGCAACTCGGTGACTGGTGCCAACGTGGTTACCTGGTGCAGGTTACTGCATCGAGCTTCCACGGTGAGTTCGGATCGCTGGCCAAGACAGTAGCACACACTGCCGTGAGTCAAGGCTGGTGCCACGTTGTAGCCAGTGATGGTCATGGCGCGGCACAGCGGTCGCCGCAGCTTCGAGAAGCGTACAATACCATTGCCCAGGAGTTCAGTGCTCAAGCTGCCCATATGCTGTTTATCGATAATCCTCGTGCCATCATCGAAGACCGCGAGGTGCACACGTTACCTGCGAAGGTGGTGAGTAAGAAGATCGAGACTGGTGGTTGGATGCGATTCCTGCGCGGTCGAGGAAGGTAGTCCCGGTCAGGGAGCACCATGATCTCCGTTCCCAAGTCCTGCCCTGACATCGAGGCGCGCCTATGGTCACTGGCGCGCCCTTCGCCTCCGAGTGTCGGTCCGACACTCGGTCGCATGCGGGATCTCCTTGAGCGCCTTGGACACCCTGAGCGCGACATTCCAGCAGTTCTCGTCGGTGGCACCTCAGGCAAGGGTTCTACTAGCTACTTCTTAGCTTCCATCCTGCGAAGTGCCGGGTACACACCCGGACTCCACACGAAGCCTCACCTGCACACAGTACGCGAGCGATTCCAAATCGGCTCTGAGCTCATTACGTGTGATGAGCTCGATCGCCTCCTGCACCTCATCTCTCCTGCGGTACTGGAGCTGCAGGCTCTCCATCGAGCGCCAACGTGGTTTGAAGTCGTTGTAACGATCTTATTCCTGTGGCTGCGTGATCGTGGGGCTAGACCGAACGTGGTCGAAGTTGGACTAGGTGGCAGCTGGGATGCTACGAATGTGCTTCATCCATTGCTCAGCGTTTTGACGACGGTTGGCCTAGATCATATGGAGATCCTGGGTTCGACCATCGAGCGCATCGCTGTAGACAAAGTGGGGATTATCAAGCCACAGACCCTTGCCGTGAGTGGACCCACTCAACCGAGCGTCATCAACATTGTGAAGACACGGGTATCAAGTGTCGGGACAGAGCTCTGGCAGTTTGATGAGGATGTCACCACACGGGTGCACCGCGTCGATACTACTGGTGCCTACTTCGACCTCAAGGTCTTGGGAGAGCGCCTCCCCATGCTCCATTCCAAACCACTCGGCGCCCACCAGGTTCTCAATGCCGCGCTTGCGAGTGCTGCGGCGATTGGTCTGCGCAGGTATGGCTACGACATCCGGTCCGAGGCGATCCGGGACGGCTTGGCAACGTGCGAGATTCCGGGACGTCTCGAGCGAGCTGGAGCCCACCCCGACATTCTACTCGATGGAGCACACAATCCAGAGAAGCTCTCCGCACTCGCTGAGGCGGTGCGCGTATTGTTCGCTGGACGGCGAACAGTATGGGTATGCGCAATGCGACGAGGACACGATCCACGAAGCACGCTCGCTGCGCTGCGAGGCTTGACCGACCGGGTGATTTGCACTCGCTTCAAGGCTTCTACGGACTGGGGAGTGGAGCAGTCACAGCCACCGGAAGAGCTTGCGCAGGTCGTGATGGCATTCTCCTCTCAGGTCACTGTCGAGCACGATGCCCGGCGCGCGCTGGACCTGGCTCGTGAGTCAGCAGGTGCCGACGGCTTGGTTATAGTCACGGGATCCCTCTACTTGGTGGGCGAGCTGAGAGCCGCATTAGCACAAGAGTAAGGGAATATCTGGGTAGAAGCGCTTGGATGAGGAGGTGCGCGTCAGTGAACCGTACCTACGACTGATGAGCCACAGACGGCTGCTCCGTGTTGCTCTGATTGTTGGTGTTGCTGTGCTGCTCCTCGTGTACGTGCTCTTTTCATATAGTCCTCTGTTCGAACACGGCGGTTCACCCCCGACCCCCGCATATATCACTCCTGCTCCTCTTTTCCCGTAGTACTGCCCCACGCTGTCAGCCGGCCGGACACAGAACCTGGGAAGCGTGAGCTGATCGATGTCCGCGGACTGCTGATACCGGAAGAAGTCACGGCGCGAAGGCGATGTGATGGAGATCTCTGATGTGCCTTTGGTGGAGGCGCCTGTGTGAGTCTACATGCCCTAGAATATGTCGCAGCACGTCTGCCAGAGAGGTTGAGGAGAGTTGCGTATATGAAGGTCTGTCGCTACTGTCGCACACTGAACGAAGATGTCGCGATCTATTGCGAGAACTGCGGCGAGCGGTTGGCTGCAGGAGGAGCTACGGGCCACACCATCAAGCGCGTACAACTCAACGTAGGGGCAGCGGAGCTAGATCGTCTGGTCGTCGGTGGAACGGCGAGTCTTGGGCAAACCAACGCTGCCCAGCAGCTCCATGGTGGTATTGAGATTCCAGTGGTGGAAGTCCCAGTGAGCACACTGAGCGGGCCCCTTGGCTACACCTCGCACGATCGACCAGAATGGGATCAGTAACCTTTGCTGTCTGGCGAATGTTGCTGACCGCTCATCCCACGATTGTCCGCCGCAGTTGACTTCCGGCCCAACCGCCGATAGCAGACAAGACCAGGCCGAGACTGGCGAAGACGGCGAGCACCTGAAAAATGGGTCCGTGCACCGCTCCGACTGCTACTGCAGACTCGTTCGTGGTGGCGAGATTCATGAGAAATCCTGGCCCCAGAACGGTACTTGCTGCCGTTGCGATAGCAACGATGACGAGCAGCAGAAGTGCCGTGGTGTACCCCGCGATACCACACAGCGCTCCCCACGAGTGGCCGACGAATCCCGCCACGACCCCGGCGATGAGGAATCCGAACAACGCCTTCAGACTCACAGACACCGCGTAGTCGGGGACGAGTGAGAGCCAGAGCACGGCACCGTAGGCCAAGGTGCTCGCCACGAAACGCGCAAGACTTGATCTCCCTCTCGATCTGAGTTGTGGTGGAGGGATGGGAAGAATCTCACCTTTCATCACAGACCTGGAGTGAGCAAGAGCGACAGAGATTGGGTGTGGCCAGAGGGCTACCGTAGTGGTTGCCGGACCACTGAGTGCGGCTCGCTACGACGGTTCGGCACCGCGATGCTGGCGTCCGAGTCTGGCGGAGCATGCGAGCGGCGTTCTCTCTTCACTGCACCTGAATGGTGACATCCACTGTCATCCCGGGGAACACGGCAAGCCCTTCACTATCGAAGTCGACGATCACCGGAATCGTCGGGGTAGTGCTGCCGTTGCTGGTTGCCCGAGGCGCCCCTTGTATCGCTGTGATGAGATCGGATGTGGCTGGTGTCAGTGCGGCAACTACCCCGGGAACCGTCTTGTCGAAGGCGTGGATGTAGACAGACGCAGGTTCTCCCACCCGAACAAGGCCAATGCGATCTTCATCAACATTAGCCACGACGTAGAGCTTGGATAGGTCGACCATGTCGAGGATAGGGGTGCCAGACGCAGCGCGCTCACCTACGTGGACAAAACGGCGGATGATCGTGCCATCGCGCGGTGCCCGAATAGGATCTGAGATAGTGGTGATGGCCTGCTGTGTGCCAGCGACCGGCTGAGCAGCAAGTTGTAAGCGTGCGACTGTTTGACCCGCCGTGACCGTCTCGCCGGTATCAAAAGGAAGGCTCATGACTTCTCCAGCAGCAGGAGCAGTCACTTGAATCACGGAGCCGCTGATGCGGGCCGAGGCAGCTGTCACGTAGTTTTGCGACTGGTACCAGAGCGAGTACGCGGCAATGCTACCTCCAATCAGCAGAGGGACGATCGCGATAAGAACAAGCACGACGACGCGTCGACGGGTCACTCGATTCTCCCACCCTCAAGGGTTTCATACGCCCGCTGCGGTGTCTACCCAGCAGCGAGCAGGGCTTCCTGTGCTGCGAACTGAATATCATAGAGATCCCGATATGCGCCACCCCGAGCGAGGAGCTCTTGGTGTGATCCTTGCTCAACGATCTCACCATGGTCAAGCACGACGATGCGATCAGCATTACGGATCGTGGAGAGTCGATGGGCGATGACGAACACCGTGCGACCGCGCATGAGGCGATCGATTGCCTCCTGAATCAGGACTTCAGTCTCAGTGTCGACGTCTGAGGTGGCCTCGTCTAGGATGAGGATGCGAGGATCGGCAAGAATGGCACGGGCAAGAGCGATACGCTGTCGCTGCCCGCGCGATAGCTGGGCGCCTGCTTCACCGGCATTCGTGTCATAACCTTGCGGCAGCGCTTCGATGAACTCGTGGGCGTGGGCCTCTTTGGCGGCCGCGATGACCTCCTCGTCCGTGGCATCGAGGCGGCCATAGCGAATATTCTCGAGGAGACTGTTGCTGAAGAGATACGTCTCCTGGAGCACGACAGCGATGTTACGTCGCAGTGATGCGACCTTGAGGTCGCGGATATCCTGCCCATCTATCAGGACGGCGCCCTTCTCGACATCATAGAAGCGCGGAATGAGGTTGACGATGGTGGTCTTACCCGACCCCGTGTGTCCGACGAGGGCGACCATCTCACCGGGATGGGCGTGGATGCAGATGTCTTGGAGCACAGGAACTCCAGGGTTGTAGCTGAACCAGACGTGCTCCAGCTTGACATCACCGGTACACATTTCAAGGTCGTGGGCAGACGCGCTTTCCTCCACATCGACGTGAGCATCTATGAATTGAAACACGCGCTCTGCACCAGCAAATGCCTGCTGCACCATATTGTTCACATTGATGAGGGCCGTAACAGGTTGGTAGAAGGCACTGAGATACGAGGAGAAGGCCACGAGCGAGCCAATAGACATATCTCCGTTAAAGATCAGGAAGGATCCAAATCCAAGGACGAGTCCACTGCCCAGCACAGAAATCATCTGAATCGTAGGATTGGCGACGGCCTGCACGGTTGCGCTATCGAGGTTCGCCTGCATGTTCTCGAGGTTTTGCTGCTCAAATCGCGCTGTCTGGCTGGCTTCCCGAGCGAAGGCTCTGCTCACACGTGCCCCCATGATATTCTCGGCAAGCACCGCGTTGACACCGGCAATCTTCTCTTGGACATTCTTGTATCGATCACGGAGCACGGCGGAGGTCAGTACGCTTGCAACAAAGAGACTAGGAATAGTGGTGAAACAGAGGAGTGCGAGACGCCAGTTGAGAACCAGCAAGATCGCCGCATAGGCGACGATATTCAATAGCCCGATCGCCGCTTGAACGACGCCGCCGCTCAACGAATTCTGGATAACGTTGATGTCGTTAGTGACTCGCGAGATGATCTCGCCTGATCCATTACGCTCATAGAAGCGTAATGAGAGTTTTAGTAAGCGCTCATAGAGATCTTTACCGAGGCGGTAGATCACCTGTTGGGAGGCCAAGGCGATCGCGTAGCGATTGAGGAAGTTCAGGCCGTAGCGCACCACCTGCAGAGCGATCATAGCAATGGCGATTACGAGCAACTCCGACCCATCGTGACGAGCGATGACGCTATCCACGATGATCTTGGTCATCAGCGGCGGAACCATGTTGATTGCCGAGGCAAGAAGAACGGCAAAGCCGGAGACGATGAGGAAGGCACGCTGCTCGTGAGCGAATGCTGCCATTCGGCGGAGCAACACCCACGGCGATGTCTGCAGCTGGACCTCTTCAGTGACGCGGACGTGGTGCCAGCCATCCCCACCTCCACCGCCCCATTTCATTCCCATCGGCACAGGCCCTTTCCGTTTTTCATTTCAGAGTCTGTATGCTTCTTAGCGAAGTGGTCTCTTGGAGACAGCAGCTGCGGGTTGATGAGGATGATCCTGGACAAGGTGATGAGGTGCTAGTCCCAGACCTTTGCTGCTGCCAACTTCCTGAGAGTTCACCGGGGTATCTCGGTTGAGTGCGAACTGGAGCTCGTAGAGGTGGCGATACTCCGGACTGGAGTCGAGCAGATCGTGATGCCGGCCGCGGGCGATGATTTGGCCTTGGTCCATCACCAAGATCTCATCTGCACGCAACACTGTCGAAAGACGGTGGGCGATGACAATTGTCGTGCGGTACTGCATGATGTTCTGTAGCGCCTGATTGATGAGGTAGTCGGTGCGCGTATCGACTGCCGACGTTGCCTCGTCAAGAATAAGCACACGAGGATCAACAAGGATGGCACGGGCAATAGCGATGCGCTGCCGCTGTCCACCGGAAAGGCGTACACCGCGCTCGCCTACAATGGTGTCGTAGCCTTGCGGCAGCTCCATAATGAACTCGTGGGCGTGCGCAGCTCTCGCAGCGGCTTCGATTTCCTCTTGAGTAGCATCAGATCGCCCATAGGAGATGTTGCTGCGTACGCTCATATTGAAGAGGAAGGTCTCTTGGAGCACCATGCCGATCTGGCTGCGCCACGACTCGAGTGTGACATCGCTTACATCGATGCCATCAATGAGAATACGCCCTTCCGTTGGGTCGTAGAACCGCGGGATGAGATTGACCAGTGTGCTCTTCCCGGAGCCGGATGGACCTACCAGGGCGAGTGTCTTGCCTGGACTCAGCTTGAAGGAGATGTGGTGCAAGAGTGGCGGATTGTCTCGGTAGGCAAAGCCCACATTGTCAAATATGAGCTCGCCGCGGACGGATGGCAGCACGATGGCGGCTGGCTTCTCGACCACATCGGGAGCAGTATCCAGGATCGCGAACACGCGCTCTCCGGCAGCAGCGGCCTGGGCTGCCATCTGGTTGAGGACGCCTACAGATCGGACAGGCATCCACATTGCTGCCGAGTACACTTGAAAGGCAACGAGCGAGCCGAGAGACAGGTGATTGGCGATTACCTGTTCGGCCCCGTAGGCAAGTACGAGAGCCCGGCTCACTGAGGCCGCGAAGTCCTGCCCGGGGAAGATGAAGCCAGTCTGAATGGCAGTCTTGAGGCGGACCTGGCGCATAGACCAGTTGACCTTGTTGAAGCGGTCAGCCTCGTAGTCCTCGCGTCCGAAGGACTTGATGAGCTTGATCGCGGCGGTCGTCTCCTGAATGACCGTGTTGATGTCCGCCAGTCTCTGCTGCAAGATACGCCACTGAGGACGAAGCTCGTTCATCTTTTTCTGCAGGAGCATGATGAGTGGGAGCACAGCCATCGAGACGAGTGTCAGACGGATATCTATCAAGATCATGACTACAAGATTGGCAATGATTGTTACAAGGGTATTGATCAAACGTGCCAGTCCGGAACCCAGAAAGTTCTGAATGGTGCCTACGTCGTTCGTGACGCGTGACATCAGCTGTCCAGTTTGATTGGTGTCGAAGAAGCTCATAGACTGTGACTGTAGATGGCGATAGAGCCCATTGCGAACATCAAACACTATATGCTGTCCCAGCCACTGCTCGAGATACCCCTCGAACGACGTGACGACGTTGGTAATGAGGGCCACAAAGAGCATGGCAATAACCAGGATGATCACGAGTCGCCCGTTTTCGCTGGGAAGAGCTTGATCGATCACTGCTTTTGAGAACCAGGCTGGTCCCATGCGCGAGAATGACCGAATGAGAATCAAGAGGAGATCAAACAGCGAGATACGCCAGTATGGTCGGAGGAAGGCGATAAGCCGGAGCGCGGTCTTCAAGGTTGAGCTAATCCGTTCTCTCGCTGGCTGCTAGTCTTCATCTCACTCAGGATGCGAGCCACGGGTTCCAAGCTCTCTGAAAGAGCAAGGAGCTCCTGGGGAGTCAGGCGACTCACAATCTGATCGATGCGAGCGCGCCTCTCTTCACGGAGTCGCTCGACGACCCGGCTGCCCTCTGTCGTGATCTGCGAGATCACGACGCGACGGTCATCCTCATCGGTCAAGCGTCGCACATAGCCAAGGCGTACGAGGCGATCCGTCGTCACCGACACAGTGGGGAGCTTCACGCCCAAGCGTTCGGCGAGAGCTCCGACTGTCGCTGGTCCGCGGTAGTGAAGTGTGAAGAGGAGCTTCACTTGAGCCATTGATAGGTCGATGGCGAGCCATGCCTCATCTTGGGGATCACGCAGCGCGCGGCTGACCCGTTGGAGCATCCCGGCTACTTGGCCACGTATCTCGTCCGGAACGAGAGTATCGGTGCCTGGCATAGAAACTTATCTTTCAGCGAACTATTTTGAACATTCTAAGCAATTTCGACGTGCGAAGCAAGGGTAGCGCGGCCCACGGTCAGACCGCCGGATCTCAACGGCTTGGAGAGGAAGCAGGCTCAGGCAGCAAAAACGATACGTTGGCCCGAAAGGCTTGCCTGACTGTTGTCTTAATCCCGAGTGGGTGGCTTAGCAGCAGGCTCTTTCGATGGTGGAGTCCCTTGGTCCAACAGGCGCGCTTGCCACTCTACGAGTTGTTTCATATGGCGCTGCTGCTGCATGAGATCCTGAACCAAGGCCTCGAGAGTGGCGATCCGGCGTTCGACACTGTCACTGTTGGTTGGCAGGACGGGTTGCTCCCACCGGCGGCTAAGCGCCTGTGCTGGTCCCCAAGCAATGACACCGAAGACAGCAAGGGCGGTGAGGGCCACGAGTACCAGCACATTTCCTGTGCCCACCAAAGGTGCGCCGATGAAGATGGCAAAGATGACGGCCAAAGGCAACCAAGAGTTGTGTCCGCGGTTTCGAGCCATTGAAGTGCGTTTCTGTGGAACATACTTTGCGCTCAGTATACCGGCCCGCGAGCGGGCGTCGAGTGAGAATCCTTCTTATACTGCAGTCGCACGCTTGAGTCTCTACAATGGCCCCAGAAGTAGTGGTGTGTCCTGCGCGGGAAGAAAGAAAGGGGAAGAGTGACTATGACTAGTGAGACACTGGTGTTTGCCGGAACATATACTCGGGGTAGCGCTGGCGATGGCTCAAGCTCAGAGGGTATCTACACGTTTCGCCTGGATGAGGCCACAGGCGCCTTGGACCCCGTCGGTACTGCTAGGAACGTGACGAACCCATCGTTCTTGGCGCTGCACCCCTCGGGATCTTTTCTCTATGCCGTGAGTGAGATGGGCGGTGAGGGCAGCGAGCGTCGAGGTGGCTTGGCTGCGTTTCGCGTTGAGACCAATGGGCGGCTGACGTACCTTAATACAGAGTCCACGAGAGGAAATGGACCATGTCACGTCTCAGTCGACTCCTCTGGTCGGTGGGCCTTAGTGGCAAACTATGCTAGTGGAAGCCTTGCTGTATTATCGATTCAGTCCGATGGCAGACTTGGAGCTGCTGTCAGTTTCATTCAGAACGAGGGGAGCAGCGTCCATCCACAGCGCCAGGAGGGGCCCCACGCACATTCGATCTACCATGTGCCAGGTAGCGACCTGGTCCTCGCAAATGACCTCGGCCTCGACCGTGTCCTAGTGTTCCGGCTCGATGCTGCGACAGGTGCGCTGCGCCCGAACGATTCGCCCTGGGTGGCTGCACGTCCTGGAGCAGGGCCGCGTCATCTCGCCATTCACCCATCGCGCAACCACGTCTACGTTATCAATGAGCTCGACTGCACCGTTGCGGTGTATAGCTTTGATCCCGCCTCCGGAAAACTCATTCCAGGGCAGGTGATCTCGACGCTGCCCGCTGGGTTTACAGGTGAGAGCTACTGTGCGGAGGTCCAACTGTCACCAGACGGCCGGTTCCTCTACGGGTCGAACCGTGGGCACGATAGCCTCGCGGTCTACAACGTCAGTGGCGATGGAGCGATGTTGACGCTCGTTGGACATCTGTCTACAGGAGGGAAGTGGCCGCGGAACTTTGGGATTGATCCGTCTGGCCGTTATCTCCTTGCTGCCAATCAGCGTTCCCGATCTATTTTTACATTCAGGTTGTCAAAGGAAACAGGAATGCCGGTTGGCGAGCCTACGATGACCGAGGTGCCACAACCTGTGTGCATCAAGTTTCTCGTGCGCTAGAGGTCGAGAATTGATGCGTGTGAGAAGGGAACTATTCTCGTTCCCTCACCTGACGGACTGATGATGTGCCCCAGAGAATTACGAGGATCCAAGGGCTACGTCTGATCACTGCAGACAAGGACTTCGACGTACTCGTGCCCCCTAATGAGCGCCATGGCCTGCGTAGTGCTGCTGTGCGGCGCTACGTCGAGCGACGGACGGTTGACTTTCTGGAGCGAAATCCCGCGCCGGGTTCCTGAACCTGTTCGTTTTATTCAGCGTGTTTCCGCGCAACGATGATCGTTCTATCATCGCGATGAGCTTGCGAGCAATCTGGCACCCGAGCGCAAGGCTGCGCGAGGAGGCGCCGCCCGTCCAGAGACCTGCGCCGTACGTGCAATTCCCCTCACCTTTGTTCTGAGATGGAGTGATCTGGAGACGGACAATTCTCGCACGAAGGTGATGAGAAGCCTGGCGGCGTGCTGATGTCATCTGTTTCTGACGACCCTCTCTACATTGATGTAAACGCAACTACTCATAGTTATAACGATGAGTAACAGAACGTATACACTGTCTTATCTGTATGCCCCTGATGAGAAACACAGAGTTGTTCCTCACGCATCTGATGAAAGACTCATAGCACAGGAGATATCTCATAAACTGCCATCATATCAACAAGCATTGATAATGCCAATGAACTACGAGTTATTCAAAAGGAATAGTGATAAGGCACGCAGGGTAATCAGGAATTACTAGTGATGCCTCTCCCACTGAGGCGTTGTGCTTCTCAGTCAGATAGTAGGCCGGGGCCGATGAATTCGCTGTAGCCGGCCAAAGATGACAGAATTCCTATGATTCAGTGTATCTCGTGGTATTATCTCCGGTATCCGATTATCCTGCACCAAGTGTGCAGGAGTGTGGCTCAAAGCCAGGCTTGATCGGTATCTGCTGGATCTCAGACGGTTCTGCACCGGGAGATCCGCATGGGTACGTAGCTGCAGGAAGGTTAGGACTATTGAGGCGGATACTAGCGAGGGTCATTCTTGGCCTGTTGTTTGTGCTACTTGGGCTTGGAATACCAAAGACTGCACTGGCAGACGGGTCGTGGTTCCCTGTAACGCTCACTTGTGCAGGTGTCACCGGTATTATGCGCTCTGGTCACTGGACTTACCCAGGCGCTGCAGGAGAGACAAACACCTCTCCATATAACGTCAATGGCCTCATTTACCCTCTGGGAACGCGCTTTGAGCTGCAAGATGGCAGTTATTGGACCATTGAAGACACAGGGGCTACGTGGGTACCGCGGTTCTGGAAGTTTGGCGAGCACTTCGACCTGTACATGGCTGTACCGTGTTCGGACACGCCGGGCATGTGGCCAGGGTGGGCTCGTATCGTAAGATGGGGCTGGGGCAACTAAGTATTGTCTGTACGAGAGCGATGCGTCGCGTCTCACGCCATATGCTCACTCGCAAGCCCTCCAGTGGTTGTTGTACCCTGTGCGATGTAGGGAGGACGAGGTGTGGCACTGTGTGGTGGATTTGGGTGGAGGCTCTGAGGGCGTGTGTTGCCGGGACATATATATGAGGTACAGTCCTTAGCGCATTCCCGGTAAGAGCGGGCTCGCTGCCTTGCTGGAGTCAGTCGAGAGGCAGGGGCAATGAGCGAGGTCCTGCTACCGTGTGCTGCTCGGATTGCTGGATGCCTGATAGTCTTGGACGATAGCTTCGGTGCTCCTCGCCTGCAAGTCCTAAGTCACGTGTGAAGCGGTTGACACGTTTCCGGAGAGCTGCTTCGTAGAGAGTTGGAGTGTAGCGAGCTCCGTTACGAGAGCCACGGTGACCGTAAACACGGGCGTAGCTCGCCGTGAGATGGGGGAAGTGCCGCGCAACAGAGTCGAGAAGCACATCGCGGACTGCTGGCTCGAGGTGGAGTGTGCCCGTCCACGCCCATTGGGCACCGTGATCTACAGCGGAGCGCAGCAGTGCCGCGAGCTGATCGAGGTTATCGGTCAACCGCGGCAGCACTGGCGCTAGTGCTATACCACAAGGAATGCCACACCCAGCGATACGTGCGAGCGCGCATAGACGGCTCTCTGGTGGTGGTGTTCCAGGCTCGATCGTCTGCCATACCAGTTTGTCAAGTGTGATGAGACTGATATTGACAGCTAGCCTCGCCTGACGATTGAGCTCCTGCAACACGTCGAGATCTCGGACCACTAATGTGCCCTTGGTGATGAGCGATACTGGATTACGGGCAGCAACGAGAACCTCGAGGCAGTCACG
The DNA here is from genome assembly GCA_023381895.1 of Chloroflexota bacterium. Next base: position 12,055 of record JAMCTA010000148.1, on the reverse strand, counting down.
AGTGAGATGGAACCGACCTTCTGCTGGCTGATACGGGTCTGTTGCTGAGCCGATGGCGATGGACTCGTGATGCCAGGTCGGCCGGGTGAGCTCGGAGCGCAAGCGCTGAGCGATGTTCGATTTCACATAAATCTGAGTCGAGAAGTCCGTGGCCGGCGACAGTCCTAGGAACTCGTGCGTTGTGCGAGCGTAGCAGTACGCGCAGTTATGGGCACAGCCGCGATACGGATTGAGTGACCAATGAAAGGGCATTCCTTTGACTTGGTTGAGCGCGGACTTGCACTCGATCAGGTGATACTGCGGCTTCCCCATAGGCATAGTATAGAACTTTTGTTCTATACTATGCAAGTAGGTGAGAGGGCCATCCTAAAGCTGATCTTCCTTGATAAAGCGGAGTAGGCGCTTCCACGCGTCATTACACGCCTCTGCGTAGTCACGCGCACGCCGATCAAAGAAGCTGTGTGGCGCTCCGGGGTACACGTGCAAAGTGTGGGGCACATCAGCCTGCTTGAGGGCGCTATCGAACGCGTCCACAGCGGATCGAGGAATACCCTGGTCAGCGCCACCAAAGAGGCCAAGCACTGGACATGTCATCTTGCTGACGAGGTCGATGGGAGCGGGAGAGCCGTCGCGCGTGGGTCCTACTGGACGGCCATAGAAGCCAACAACGCCGGCAAGGTTCAATCCAGCGGCTGCTAGTGCGAACGAATGACCGCCACCGAAGCAAAACCCAAGAGTGTACATAGGAGATGTGGCACCGCCCGCTTCGGAGCGCACGTAGGCAATTGCCGCTGCAACATCCGCGACGATGCTGGTGGCCTTTGTCTGTGGGATGTGGCTCTGCCAGTCGAAGCCATCATCGCGGATTCCTATTCCTGCGGTGCGGCCGAAGTAGTCGATCGCGATGGCGTGGATGCCTTGACCCGCAAGGCGCTCCACCAGGTCTATATAGTATGGATGCAAGCCGCGGATGTCTGGGAGCACTATGACTCCAGGGGCGTCGTTGCGTTGAGCGCTGGCCGCGTGAACGGAGAACTCTGTGCCGTCGGCAGATCGAAGCGTAAAGGTCTGGCCGTTCACCGAACCTCCATGGATGGGCGGCAAAGGCGGACGATCCAACACACTAAAACACATGGGTGGTATCTCTCCTCATCAAGACTGATGAGGAGAGATACGCAATTTTCGTGCTGACTCACGCGTGGGAGCGGGCATCAATATCGTCGAGCAAGGGCACGATTTGCTTCTTCCGAGATACGATGTACGGGAGTTTCACCAGTCGCCCCGGAAGCAGCGGCTTGCCTAGCACTTCAGCAACGATCGTCTCATAGCCTGAGATGAGAACGTCGGTCTGTTCACTGATAACATCCACGACAAGGCACAGAACGACCTCAAACGGGCGCTGTCGCCGCATGCTGTCCATCTCGTTCAGCAACTGTGTACGGACACTGGTGAGCGCTGTAGCATTCCCAGTCTCAATCGCCGCGATACCGTAGAGATGACCTTGGACACTGAATTCTTTGAAGTCACGACGCAGTAGATCACGCGGCGACATCGCTGCGATGTCGAATGACCGGCTGAAGATCTCCCGCCCCAGGCCTTCCGGATCGATGCCAATGAGATCAGCGAGCTCTGAGGCGGTAGCCCGATCGCGAGCAGTGCATGTTGGCGAACGAAATAGCACTGTGTCAGTGACGATAGCCGCGAGAAGGAGTCCGGCAATGTTAGGTGGAAGCGCGACGCCGGCTTCGCGGTAGAGGGTGGCGATGATTGTTGCTGTGGCCCCCACTGGCTCGAACCGGAGGAAAATCGGAGTCGAGGTCTGCACGGTGGCGATGCGATGGTGATCGATGATGGCACGGATCTCTGCTTGATCGATGCCCTCCGCCGCCTGGCCCAGCTCATTATGGTCGACCAGCGCCACGGGGCGCCGAGCAGGATCAAGAAGGTCTGAACGAGCAAGCATCCCCACGGGGTGACCTTGATTATCCACGACTGGTACGCCACGCTGGGTAGTCAGCGTGTACCGAACGTCGTCGAGGAACTCAGTCTCGCGGACGGTCACTGGATCCGTGTGCATGAAGAAGCGTGCCGGAACGCTCATGTTGATCAGTCGCACAGTCTCGAACGTGTGGTGCGGGCACGAGATCAGAGCGACGTGGTGCTGTCGTGCGAGGGTCACGATTTCCTTACGCACCGGGAGTCCACCCGTCACGATGAGGGCAGCAACACCGTGATGAATCAGCGCCTCCTGAGCATCGTGACGATCGCCAACCACTGCAACGCCATCGGGAGGTATGCGCTCGAGCACAATCTGGATCGATGAGGCTGCGACGCGGACTTTGTCGTTTAGTGGCCGGTCACGTGCTTCGACGAGCACCGTGCCATCAATGGCGCGCACGACCGCATCAAAATCCAGTGGAATGTCCTCTGCTTCAGCTCCCATCGAGCCTTCCAGGAAGAAGCGGGCGAAATCCTCAAGCGAGATCAACCCGTGCAAGTGACCTTGATCGTCGATGACCGGCAAGGATCGTAAGTCCCGCTCGCGCAGAGTCCGGGCGACCTCCAATAGCGAGGCGGAGAGGTCTGCAGTGATCACGGGAACGCTCATCACATCTCGAACGCGAGGACGAACATCCGTAACGAGCGTGGGAGAGGTCGTGCTGAACCGTTGCAGCACCCAGGCGGTATCGGGACGGAGCTCGCCGGCGCGGGCGGCGAAGGCGTGTGGGTCAGACATCTCGCGCAACAAGTGCGCGTAGGCAATCGCCGAACAGATGGCGTCCGTATCTGGATTCGCGTGGCCAATGACGCACGTGCCTGAGCTTGTGAACGAGCGATGTGGCATAGTGAGACTCACCTCTCTAGACACATAGAACAACGGCGGCTCCGGTCCGCCTGTATTGCCCGGGAGGAAGGTGTCCTGCTCCGATCGGTGCTAACAGCAAGGCGGTGCGGGCCTATGGGGTAGAATAGCAAACGTAAGAGTCCAGACGGTTTTGATCGGGGAGACTCAGGTTTCCTGGGCTGGCCCACGTGTTCTGGGCATACGAGGCGGAGGGTTCCCAATGGCAGACACCGGAACGGTAACGCTCAAGCGCGGATTAGCGCAGATGCTCAAGGGCGGCGTCATCATGGACGTGGTGAACGCGGAACAGGCTAAGATTGCTGAGGATGCTGGTGCGGTCGCAGTGATGGCACTGGAGCGTGTTCCAGCGGATATTCGGGTGTCCGGCGGGGTCGCTCGTATGAGTGATCCGCAGATGGTTCAGGAGATCATCGATGCCGTGACGATTCCGGTGATGGCAAAGGCTCGCATCGGGCATTTCGTAGAAGCGCAGGTGCTCGAGGCTATTGGTGTGGACTTCATTGATGAGAGTGAGGTCCTGACACCGGCGGATAATCAGTTCCATATTGACAAGCATCGGTTCAAGGTGCCGTTTGTGTGCGGCTGCCGGGATCTGGGCGAGGCGTTGCGGCGCATCGGCGAGGGTGCAGCGATGATCCGCACGAAAGGCGAAGCTGGTACTGGCAACGTCGTCGAGGCTGTGACGCATCTCCGTTCCGTTCTCGATAGTCTCCACCGGCTCCAGGTGCTGCGCGAAGAAGAGCTTATGACGGAAGCTAAGAATCTCGGTGCGCCCTACGAGCTCGTGCTCGAAGTGCATCGTACGGGGCGGCTGCCTGTGGTAATGTTCACGGCCGGAGGCATCGCGACGCCGGCTGATGCTGCACTCATGATGCAGCTAGGCGCGGAGGGCGTGTTTGTGGGATCTGGCATCTTCAAGTCGGCCGACCCGGCGCGTCGAGCCAAGGCCATCGTCCAGGCGACGACTCACTTCAACGATCCGAAGATCATTGCGGAGGTGTCGCGCGGTCTAGGTGAACCAATGCGCGGCCTCGAAATAAGCTCGATTCCTAAGTCGGAGCTTCTTGCCACCCGAGGATGGTAGGGACACCGTGAGTACTATTGGGGTTCTTGCTCTCCAAGGGGCGTTTGTCGAGCACGTGGCGATGTTACAGCGCCTTGGTGCTGCCGTTCGCCTGGTCACCTTGCCCGAGCACTTGGAGCAGGTCGATGGACTCATCATCCCTGGAGGTGAAAGCACCACGATTGGTAAGCTCATGGTGGAGTGGAAGCTCTTGGAGCCGCTGCGATCTCTCGGAAGCAGCGGTTTCCCGATCTTCGGCAGTTGTGCGGGGGCGATCGTGCTCGCCAAGCACGCTGGGCGCGAACAGCCCTTGCTGCATCTGATGGACCTCAGCGTTGCGCGGAACGCATTCGGCCGTCAGGTCGATAGCTTCGAAGCAGAGCTGAACATCCCTGCTTTGGGTAACGAGCCGTTCCACGGTATCTTCATTCGAGCGCCAAAGCTGCATCCGCGCTCTGAAGACGTCGAGGTGTTGTGCCGTCTCCAAGACGGCACAGTTGTTGCTGCCCGTCAACACAACTTGCTTGCCGTATCTTTCCATGCCGAGCTAACAGAAGATTCTCGCCTACACCGATACTTTCTCAACAGTATCGGTATCACGCAAGGAGGTGACTTACGGGTCGCGCCACCCGACCAAGATCGCGCAGTGACAGCAGAGATCTGAGGCGCCCAGTCTTCAGAAGGAGGCGGATATCATCCTTCCGTTCTCCTCGTTAGGGGGTAAGGTGCTCCTACAAGTTCGAGAAGCCGCCATTCTCGACACCATCCGTCTGTTGCGTATCCACTTCACGCCCGTAGGCGGAACTTCCGCGCTTATCGAGCATGGCTGCGGCGTGGAATGGCTGCGCGGACTGACTGGAGTGCTATCGGGTCAGCAGCGATGGATCGTCGCAAGTTCTCGCCGTCGCGTTCTCGGTGCCATCCAGATGGCGAAGATCTGTCGAAGCCCAGTGTGGCAGATCGTTCAGACAAGTAGCACGACGGCTAGCCCACCTTGGTTGGAGGATACGCTCCAGTCGGTGACCCAGCTCGCAGGCTTCCAGGGTATCGAGCGACTCACTGCCTCAATTATCGAGCACGATGCACGCATCGCTGCATTTCTTGATGCTGGGTTCCGACCTGTAGGGCGCGAAGAGCTCTTTATCTGGAGAGGAAGTGCTGATGCCGAGACTCAGCCTTGCGAAGCTGGTGAGCTTTCAGCATTTCGCCGGAGCGACGAGGTTCCCTTGTTGCGGCTAGTGGCGACAACAGTGCCGGTGGAGTTACGCCGTCTCAAACTTTTTCCGCATAGAGCAGTAGTGGACTGGATGAGTTCTCGCGCGGTGATTGTTGGGCATGGCTCTGGGGAACTCACAACGGCTGTGGGCGTGCTGGCGCAACGTCGACTGGGCCACGCTGTCATCCGTCTTTGGGCCCTTGAGGAGCATGCTGACACGGCACAGCGGGCTGTGCTGGAGGTAACACGGCGCCTTCAACGAGATGGCTTCCAAGCCGTGTGGCTCATTGCGCCGTCGTATGACTTTGTGAGCCTTGAAGTTGCGCGTGCAAGCGGCTTTGGCACAGTGACAGAGCGGCTTCAACTGTTGAAGCATACAACCGCCCTCGTGCGGCAGCCCTCTTTTCAGCGCCTCCCCGATCAGATCAAAACGGTCCCGGTAGCAGAAGGGCCCTTGCTTTCGGCACGGACGGTGCGCTTGAGTCATCGTGACCAGACTGCGGTAGTACCACAGGCCGGGCAAGATGGTCGTGAACTCGTGCACGCGGCTGCCCGAGGTATTGCCGGGTGATGCCCGAGAGCCGCCTCGTTCCTCTGGCCGGCGGATGACTCGAATATCGGGTGAAGACCCTCTGCCGAATTGCCAGCACGCCTCCCGACTCACCGGAAACCGGATCCCCTGCGGTTGGTTGTGTCTGATTTGCACATTCTAGTAAGGGCTCGTAAGAGCAGAAGGAAGGATCGATGACGATTCCTGCAGATCGAACGAGTGTGACCGATGATCTCGACGCTCTGTTGAACGTCCTCCCCCAATCAGTGGCAGTCGCTGTTCGCTCTCTGTCTGACTACAGCGACCTCTTGGAAGTCGTGCTTGATCTTGGCCGTGCTCCCGAAGCTCGCTTCACAGGACGAGAGCTACTGCTTGACCTCCCACCAGTCACGCAGATCGACATTGATCAGGTTCTTGCGGGCGTCGGAGAGATTGGTGGCGACAATCGCGCTGGAATCGCCCGAACGCTCCATCGTATCTCCGTGATTCGCAACCGGGGCGGACGCCCTATCGGCTTGACCTGCCGTGTCGGGCGAGCGGTCTACGGAACCATCACCGTCATTCGGGATCTCATCGAGTCGGGAAAGAGTCTGCTCTTGCTCGGCAAGCCAGGTGTTGGCAAGACGACCATGCTGCGAGAGGTGGCACGTGTCCTTGCCGATGACTTTCGCAAGCGAGTGATCATCGTCGACACATCGAACGAAATCGCCGGTGACGGAGATATTCCACATCCGGGAATCGGCCGCTCGCGCCGGATGCAAGTTCCGAGTCCCGCACAGCAACACGCAGTCATGATCGAGGCAGTCGAAAATCACATGCCTGAGGTGATCATCATCGACGAGATTGGCACCGAGCTCGAGGCTGCAGCGGCACGCACGATCGCGGAACGCGGAGTGCAACTCATCGGCACGGCACACGGTAACACCCTCGACAACCTCATGATGAACCCCACACTCTCGGATCTTATCGGCGGCATCCAGACAGTCACTTTGGGAGATGAGGAAGCTCGGCGGCGAGGAACACGGAAGTCGGTGCTCGAGCGCAAGGCTCCGCCCACATTCCAGATCATCGTCGAGATCGTCGACTGGCGGCATGTGATCGTTCACCACGACGTCGCTGAGACAGTCGATGGCGTGCTGAGCGGCATGCCAGTGAGTGCAGAGGAGCGAGTGCGACGAGAGGATGGTGAGGTACAGACTCATCGCATGCAGACTCCGCCGCTACGGGCCGATCTTCAAGAGAGAAGCCGGCACCGAACCTCAGAACCTGACCTGACTCACGGATGGAGCGGCCGCACTCCTGTAGAACACTCTGTCTCGACTGACCGGGCCCTGCAGATGAGCGAGGCGAATCACCAACACACCCCCGGCGTTGACTCCATCATCAGGCCACTGCGAGTATTTCCGTTCGGGGTGAGCAGCTCGAAGCTCGATGATGCTGCTCGTGCACTACAGCTCCCACTCGTCGTGTTGCGCGACATGGCTGATGCTCAGGTCGTCCTGACTCTGCGCAGCTACTTTCGGCGCTTCCCTGAGACGCTCCAGGAGGCCGAGGCGCGCGGTATCCCGGTGAATGTTCTTCGGAGTAACACTCAGCAACAAATTCACCAGGCCTTAGTTTCGCTGTTCCATCTCTCCGCGGACCCAGAGGACTATGCGTTGCGGGAGACCGAAGATGCGATCGCCCACGTGCTCGGCACCGGTGAGTCTGTACAGCTGGAACCAGCAAGTGCAGGCACACGCCGCCTGCAGCACGCGATGGCCGAGCGCTACAACCTTGTATCGCGGAGCTGGGGCCGAGAGCCCAACCGCAGTGTACGCATCTTTCGGGAAGGGAAACGCTAGCGTGGATGGAGCCTTCTTTACCTTCGAAGGAATTGATGGAGCCGGCAAGACGACGCAGCTGCGGCGCGTCGCCGAAAGGCTCGAACAGCTCGGCTATCGGGTCGTGCGTACGAGAGAGCCAGGTGGAACCTCGTTAGGCGAAGAACTGCGCCGGCTGATTCTTCCGCGGAGCGAGAGCCCCAATCATCCGCTGGCCGAGCTGTTTCTCTTGAGCGCGGCCCGTGCCCAGCTCGTTGCAACGGTCATCGTGCCAGCACTTGCTCAGGGACGGATCGTGCTCGCGGATCGCTTCGCTGATGCTACGCTGGCCTATCAGGGTTATGGACGTGGCCTCCCACTCGACGACTTACGCGCCGTCAACCGGATTGCAACGCAGAGTTTGAAGCCAACTCGTACGATCTTACTCGACCTGCCCCTGACCACGAGTGCAGAGCGGTTGCAAGCTCGTGGTAGGGAGAGCTTTTTCGATGAAGCTGGAGTCGAGTTCCGGGAACGTGTGCGCAGCGGCTATCAAATCCTTGCTGCAGAGGAACCAAGTCGCTGGCGCATCGTGCGTGGATCTGATACGCAGGATGCAGTCTTCTCCCAGGTGTGGGCCTCCATCATGGAAGCAGTGCCGGTCCGGGTTATCAATACGTCTTCACCCTGAATTTCAGGATTCGAGCAGACATCACAAAGCTCACGCAGGTGCGTATCACGGGCCAGGCACTGCTCGGGTTCGGCGGTGCTCGCCGGATGCGCCTCGCTGATGATTCAACGCCCCCTATCTATGCAGTCGCCTGCACGTGAACGCGCGGTCGGTACTCAGGCTCGCTGTCGTCGGGACGCATGACGATGAATTTGGATCCGACCACCGACGATGCGGCCCCTGCTTCGCCGTCCGATCGAAGTGCTACGATATTGAAAGGTCCAGCAAAGTCGTCGCGCAGGGCAAGCACCTCTTGCAGCGCGGCAATGCAGGCTTCGGTCGGTGACATGCCGAGTTTCATGTTGGTGACCGTGGCAAATGCGGTGCAAGCGCGAATGGCCAGTTCTCCTCGCCCGGTGCAGGCGGCAGCGCCGGAGCGATCGTCAGCATAGTTCCCTGCGCCGATAATAGGCGAATCACCCAGCCTACCTGGATACTTAAGCGCCCAGCCGCTCGTGCTCACGCCGCCCGCAAGGTGTCCAGCACGATCCAGTGCCAGGAAGTTAACCGTCTCATTGGGCACAGTCGGGTCCACGGCCTTCTTCAGGCGTTGGTAGTGACGCCTCATCGTGTCGTAGTATTGCCGGAGACTAGCGGGCTCATCCTGGTCGGCTTGAGCGAGGCGCTCGGCCCAGATCCGTCGCGCCTGTTCAGTCAGGAGATCAGTACGAGAGAAGCCCATCTCCTCAGCGAATAGAGCGGCGCCCTCGCCAACGAGGAATACGTGTGGGAGCACCTCCATGACACGTCGAGCCACAGAGATAGGATGAGGGTAGTGCTTCAAAGCGCCGACACTTCCGGCGGCGCGCGTCTGCCCGTCCATGATGCTTGCATCAAGCTCAACCTCGCCGAGCAGGTTGGGAAGGCCGCCAACTCCTACCGATAAGTCTCCGGTATTGAGCTCCACGGGCTTGATGCCCGCCTCCACAGCATCCAGCGCGGATCCCCCCTTGGTCAAAACCCGGATAGCAGTACGGATACCTACGTCTCCATTAGCGCTGGCGACGACGATCACCTTGTCTTCCCCTCCCAAGCCTGACAGGCGCAATCCTGCCAGTAGGCAGGCGCTCCTGGCCCACTGCCGGCCGTCTGCTACGAGCGCAGCGCGGTGGGCACTATATCCTACGCTCGAGTGTGTCGGGAGCACCGGTCTACGATGGAGAGTCGAAGGTGGCCAGCTGATCTTGTAGAGCAGTGGTGACCTCAGGACCGTGTGCAGTCACGATGAGGCTTACCTCGAGGCGGATCCCGAAACGACCAGCAGCATAGAGTCCCGGCTCGATCGTGACACCAGATCCAACCTGCACGATGCGATCATCAGGGAACTCGATGTCATCGAAGTTCGCTCCGTCGCCATGGATGTGGTGCCAGCCGAGGCTGTGCCCCGTACGATGGGCAATCTCTGCAGCAAATCCTGCATCCGCGATGGCTTTCCGCACAGATCGATCGACCTCTCTTCCGTGGAGAATGCGGCCTTGAGTGAATGCCTGATGGATAGTTTCGAGACCGCGATCACGGGCACGTCTCAGGACGTCGAAGCGCAGTTGAATCTCGGATGGAACCTCGACCCTGTCTCCGAGGAAGCCGACCCAGGTACTGTCAGCGAATGGCGCGCGCGGGTCATCGCGCTTGGCCCAGAGGTCGATGAGAAGCAAGTCGCCGCGAATGACCGGACAAGGATAGACCGGTGAAGCACTGTAGTGTGGATCAGCAGCGTGGGCGTTCACGGCGACATCCGTAGCGCCGTTGATCAAGCCAGCTTCCTCGAAACCGGCAACAATGGTGGCCGCGAGCTCGTGCTCGGCAAGTAACTTCCCAGTACGCCCGGCATCTAGCGCAGCACTGAACGCTGCCGCACGCACATTGTCGACAACTGCCGCTGCTTCACGATGCAGGCGCATCTGGTTCTCATCCCAGCGTACGAGGGCGCTGATGAGGTTACCTGACGAGCGCACCTCCTTCCCGTGCTCCCTCAGCCAGTCGACAAAACCGGCATCGACCCGAGAGATTGGAGGATTCTCACCGTGAGGTGTGAACTCCATGGCCAGCACCCTGGCCCGGACTAGCACTTCGAGCAGCTGCCGCTGGAAGTCGGCTACCCCTCGGTACAGAGAGGATGGCCAGGGGGCTCGCGTGATGGTGTGGCCATCCACTGCTGAACCGAAGAGGCGGGGTTCACCGACTGATGGGATCCAGAGAGCACAGCGCCTCGTCACAATCCCACTGAGGCCGGCAAGGTCTGTGAAGATGGGATTGCTGCCCCGAAAATCGACGAGAAGCCAACCATCGAAGCCGAATCGTGTGGCTTCTTCTTGAATCTGTGTTACCAGCATCGGCGGAAAAGCTCCGACATTTCCTCAGGACTAGTAAGCCGGGGATTGAGTGCAACGTTGCCGCTCTTCATTGCGTCGGCAGCGAGGGCTGGCAGACCCTCTTCAGGGATGCCAACAGCCCGTAGAGATTCAGGTATCCCGATGCTCTTGGAAAGTTTTCGGACGAGTTCCACCGCGGCACGGGCATCACGATCAGTGTCACCGGTGGCGTGGTGTCCCATTGCCACGGCGATGTCAGCAAACTTCTGGGATGCTGCCGGAAGGTTGAACTCCATAACGGTGGGTAGGATGATCGCGTTCGCCACGCCGTGAGGAACATTGAACCAGCCACCCACGGGATGGGACATAGCGTGCACATTGCCGAGGCGAACCTGCGAGAAAGCCACTCCTGCGAGCCAGCAGGCCATAAGCATAGATGAGCGTGCCTCGACATCGCTCCCATTGTGGACCGCTTGACCCAGAGACGTGTGCACGAGGCTGACGCTGCGCAAGCTCAGCGCCTCTGTCAGAGGGTAGGCGTCTTTGTTGACGTACGACTCGATAGCGTGCGTCAATGTGTCCATCCCCACTGCCGCGGTCAGCGCTGGCGGCATTGTCAGCGTCACCTCCGGATCGAGTACAGCCTCGACCATTGTTGCGTAGGAAGAGGCGACGGTGAACTTAAAGTGCCGTGAGTGGTCAGTGATGACGCAGAAGATGGTGACCTCGCTGGCTGTTCCTGCCGTGGTTGGCACGGCGATGACTGGCGTTGGGGGTTGTGGAACTTTTTCAAATCCTTCGTAGTCGGTGATCTTGCCGCCGTTGGTTGCTAGGATGCCCACAGCTTTGGAAGTATCCATCACACTGCCGCCCCCAAGGGCAAGAATGAGCTGGGCGCCGCTTTCTCGAAATGCGGCAATCGTACGCTCGACCGTTTCTATCGAGGGATTCGCTTCGACGTCAGAGAACTGGGCCCACTCAATGCCTGCGTTGCGCAAGTACATTGTAGTTCGGTCGAGGAGCCCGGCACGAATGACGCCCACATCCGTCACGATGAAGACGCGCTGCGGCGCGTATCGTTGCACGACTTCGCCCAGTTGGGCAAGTATCCCCTTGCCGAATCGGACCTGCGTCGGGGATCGAAACGTGCTGATGATTCCTGCCACTAACCTACCTCCTGCTTTTGGCCTAGTCTAGAGTCTGGAACAGATGCGGCCAAGAGCAAGAGTGACCCACGGTGCGAGTAAGGTCAGAGCTCTGAGGCCGCTCGGTTACAGGAGCGTTGGGTGCGTGTCTGCGGGAAGGTACTGGCGCGCTACTTTGGCAACAACGGTGTAGGCAGGATCAAAGACATTCCCGATGTCGTATTCGATGACCTGGCCGAGAAGTAGCGAAGCGTGCTGGGCGGTCAGTCCGTAGTCTTCCTGGAGCCAGCGCAGAAGCTCTGTCGTTGCGTGCTGAAGTGCTTGATCAAGAGGACGCGCATTGCCGGCTGCAACGAGATAGTTGCCGGTGA
>JAMCTA010000167.1 GCA_023381895.1 Chloroflexota bacterium | reverse complement strand
TGAAGGTCCCGGCTACGGATTGCGGCTCGTAATAGTTGGCGCCCGGGACAAGGCTCGCCCGGTCGGCTAGCACGCCTCCACCAAAGCCCACCAGCAGCAAGGCCACTGAAGCAACCAGCAGGCGGAACTTGATGTTCAGGCCATGCGCCATAGTCGGCCTCCTCCGGCAGAAGGACAGCATGATCACATCAACCAAGTTGCAAGTGGAGTGCCAGGCTCATTCCCACCATCGCTGTTACACGGATTGCGGCGGCCTGGACGCAAAAATGCAGTTATAGTGATGTCTTTACGTAAGAATACTAGCTGGATGAGAGGACGCTGAAAGGGTAGATCCCATGCACCATCTGCTGCTGCTGTTACCGCTGTTGGCCCTGGGCCTGTTCATGGTCTGGCCGTGGCAGCTGGCCCTGCCGGTCTATCTGCCCGTCGCCATCATCGCCTTGGTAGGCTACTGGAAAGCGCTTCAAGCGACGCGCCAGCCCGCGGCCACCGGAAGCAAGGCCATGATCGGTGGTCGGGCAGTCGTGCTCACGGCCAAGGAGGGTACGCTTGAGGCGGAGGTGGACTACGAGGGAGAGATCTGGCGGGCCGTTTCCACACGGCCGGTGCATGCCGGCGATCAGGTGATCATCGAGGCGGTGGACGGCCTCACCTTGAGAGTCTCCCCGTCACCGCAGCGCGTTGACGGTGGTCGTGGCAGATAGGATGGTCCGGGCGGCATAATTTACCTGATCCAGAAGATGCTCAAGAGCAGCAAGAACAGAACCAGGAGGGTGATCGCAACGTAAAGACGGTCCCCTTCATACAGGAACACAAGGACAGAGACCGCGACCCGAAGAACGGGGGTTGCGATGAGCAGAAGCGCCCCCAGTTCGATCACCGCGAATGGCTTGAGAGATAGAACGCCCTGCGCAACGCCGGCAATGGTACGAGGGAAGATCACGGACCCCTGCGGCGCGAGGAGCAACTGCGGTGTCAGGGGTTCGTTGTAACCTGTCTGTCCTGTTATCGCAAGCAGCAACACTCCGATCGCCAGGACAACGGCGCTCACGACCACACCGATCACCAGGAGCGAAGAAATGACCGCGGTCATCGGGTTATCGGCGTTTGACTTAGGATTCGTCTCTTTCAACTGGCTCATGTCCGCACCCCAAACCCGCGCAGGATCATTTCTATCGCGATGATCACGAGCAGCGGCACGAACACCTTCCTGATCGTGGTGTTTCTCACGCGGACCAAAATACGGCTTCCCAGGGCAGCGCCGAGCAAGATGCCCAGCGCCACCGGCGCCGCGATCAGTGGATGCACGTCACCTCGGCTAAAGTAGATACCGGCACTTGCCGCGGCAGTGACCCCGATCATGAAGTTGCTGGTGGTCGTTGAGACCTTCATAGGAAGCCTCATCCCCGTATCCATCGCGAGCACCTTGAAAGTGCCGCTTCCGATCCCGAGCAAGCCCGACACCAAGCCTGCGACTCCCATCATAGCGAAGCCAGCTGGAACTCGAGTCACTTCATAATTCACGACCTTGCCCAGCACGGCATCGTTGTAACTGGACGGAAGGCGAAGGCGCTTTGCCCACCGGTCGCTGGAAACGCCCATGGGAAGCTCTTCCCCAATCCGTGCCACGAGTGGAACGGCAGATATCATCAGGACTATGCCGAAGAGGATAAAAAGGAGGGTTGGCTGAACAACCGCCGCCAACAGTGCTCCAACTATAGCCCCGGATGTGGTGGCTATTTCGAGGAACATGCCAACACGAAGGTTTGTGATCTCGTCCCGAACGTACGCAGCGGCTGCCCCACTGGAGGTGGCGATCACCGAAACAATGCTGGCACCTATCGCGTAGTGGATATCGACCCCGAAGCCTACCGTTAGGAGCGGAACGATAAGTACACCGCCGCCCAGACCAACCAGCGCGCCGATGACGCCGGCGATCATGGACCCAACCAGAATAATCAGTTCGTACTCAAGCAAGCAAGCGACCTCTCGGACTATGATCTTTCATCGCGCAGGGTAGCGCACGCGGCATCGATGTCCGAGCCGGACATCCGCCAACCGCTTCCCGGTGCAACCACGCGGTTTGCCGTAACCACAGGCACAACGCCTGCCACGAAGCCCTCGGATCCGAAAAGTGCTCGCACTACCTTGAGATAGCGTCGGTGCGCACCACGGAGGATCGATGCAACTTAAATGTTAACATATCACGGCAGTCCCAGGACACCGCGACCACCGCTGACAATCTTGAAACCTGGCCGCCACCGATTGTGATTCTCCCTCTTCTCTGCTCGCCGCTCGGTACAAATTCTGCACTCACGAGATAACTTGGTGAGCACGCTCGCCAATACAGTCAAAAGGAGTATCCGACATTGTTTTTCCCAGCTGATCTGAGGCGCTTTTTGGCGCCTGCCGCTCTGTCTATTATACTCGTGGTGGGGGCAGTGGGCTGTAGCGTCGCGGCCTCGCCGTCTACTGGGGCCAGCAACGGGACCGCCACGGGCGTTCCAGCTTCTGCGGCGGGGACGGCACAGAATGGCAGCTCCCAGGCCGTAACCTCCGGAAATTCTAGCTCGCAGACGAACACGGCACCGTCGAGCTTCGCATCGGCCATTAGTCACGTCGCGCAGAGCGTGAGGCCGGCGATAGTGCAGATCACCTCGACGCAGCAGAGCCTGAGCGGCTTCGGCCAAACCGTCCCACAGACAGGGGTTGGCTCGGGCGTCATCTACGACTCCCAGGGCCACATCCTCACCAACGACCACGTCGTAGCAGGCGCCACCAGCCTCACCGTCTCCCTCCCAGATGGCCGCTCCTTCGACGCCAAGATCGTGGGCGAGGACCCACAGACTGACCTCGCTGTTGTCCAGATCCAGGGGACTAACCTCCCAGTGGCCCAACTCGGTGACTCCAGCAAGCTCGCTGTCGGCGACTGGGTGGTCGCCATCGGCAACGCCCTGGCCCTGCCAGGTGGGCCCACCGTAACCCAGGGGGTGGTCAGCGCCCTCAACAGAACCGTCCAGGAACCTCCAAGCCAGACGACCGGACAGGCAGGCCCCTTCCTGTACGACGTGATCCAGACCGACGCCTCCATCAACCCGGGCAACAGCGGGGGAGCCCTCGTCAACCTCCAGGGACAGGTTATCGGGATCAACACCCTGATTGCAGGCGCCGCCGAGCCGGGTGTGCAGGCCCAGGGCATCGGCTTCGCCATAGCCATCAATACCGCCAAGCCAATAGCCGATCAACTGGTGGCCACCGGCAAGGTCGTCCATCCCTTCATCGGGATAGCCTACACCGATCTGACACCCTCTCTGGCAAGGCAGCTGGCGGTCCCAGCCGGCACTAAGGGGATCGTGGTGGCCCAGGTGGTCAGCGGCTCACCCGCTGCCCAATCGGGCCTCAAGCAGGGCGATGTGATCACCCAGGTGGATGGCCATCCAATCACCAGTGACTCCACGCTGGGAAAATACCTCCTGGACAAGAAGCCCGGGGACGTGATCACCCTCACGGTCCAAAGGGGCAGCAACAGCTCCCAGGTGAAGATCACACTGGGAGTCATGCCTAGCGGTTCGTGAAAGCGCCGCGCTCGTAGCCCAGGTTCGAGCCTAGACTTTTCCAGACCTCCGAGCTCTTCGAGAGCTCGGAGGTCTGGTTTGTGCGTTCACATTTCAGCTTGAATGGAGTGCGTTCGGACATGACAAGGCAGCCAGCCTAGCGGCTTGGCTCAGTGCATGGAGCCTCAGGAGCCCGGCAGGGCCCCATCGTAAGAAGGCAGGTAACTCATTATGCATACCAGATGGTATGGCCGAGATACAGAATTGACGGTGCGGATGCTCATCACCATGGTCCTCCTCTTCGCCGTATACCTGGCGTTTCTCGCGGTTCTCTGGGAGGCAGGGGTGGACTATGTCTCGCTGCTCGTGATTGCCGTCGTCTTGCTGGGGGTGCAGTACTATTTCTCCGATCGGATCGTTCTGTGGTCGATGGGTGCGCGAATCGTCTCTCCAGAGGAAGCGCCTGAACTACACGGGATTGTTGACCGGCTGGTAGCGCTGGCCGACCTGCCCAAGCCACAGGTTGCCATTGTCCAAAGTGATGTGCCCAACGCCTTGGCCACGGGTCGGAATCCCCGTAACGCCGTTGTAGCGGTCACTTCCGGCCTGATGCGGCGGCTGGAACAGCCGGAGGTAGAAGCCGTGGTCGCTCACGAGCTTACCCATATCAAGAACCGCGACGCCATGGTCATTACCCTAGCCAGCTTCCTCCCGACCGCGGCCTTCTTCATGATGCGTAGCCTCATGTGGGGTAGCCTGTTTGGGTTCGGCGGCTTCGGCGGGTACGGTGGCGGGCGTAGACGCAGCCGCGGCGGCGGCGGTGGCTACATCATGCTGGTTTACCTGGCGGCCCTGGTGGTGTGGGTGATCAGCTTCTTCCTGATCCGGACGCTTTCACGCTACCGCGAGTACGCGGCGGACCGGGGTTCGGCTATCATCACGGGGGCCCCTTCGCAGCTGTCGTCGGCGCTACTTAAGATCAGCGGCACCATGCAGCGGATCCCACAGCAGGACCTGCGCGAGGTGGAAGGAATGAATGCCTTCTTCTTCTTCCCTGCCATGTCCGGTTCATCTCTGACAGAGCTCTTGTCTACCCACCCATCGCTGGAGCACCGCCTCGACCGACTGAGCCGAATGCAGCAGGAGATGGAGCGCGCCGCATGAAAATCCTGGACATCCTTCTCGGGCGAACACGACCAGTGCAGTCTAAGTTGGAGCGGCTCTTTGCTATCTCCACAGGTTACATTACGCTGACAGCAGACCTGCAGCTGGAACCTAGCAACCGCGCGGGGGTCTGCTTTCGCCCCCTTGAGTCGGGTCAGTTTGAAGGGATGCAGCCAGAGTTGGACGGCTTGCTGCGGATCAGCGGTCGAGAAACTGGCGCAACGATCCAGACTCAGACGGACAGCTTCGGATTCCAATGGGTGACTCTCGAGGATCCCAGGTTCGAGGATCTAGTCACGACCATTCATCTTGTTAGCATGACTCTGGAGGACCACGGCTTCGGAGATCAACTTCTCGCCGCCGTCTTCAAGTTCTTGGACAAAGGACAGCCGATCTACTGGATATACAACTATAAGCGAGGCACGTTTTATCCATTTATGCCTCGGGGGCACTCGCAGGAGCGAGACAACGCCGCCGAGCTACGGCTGAAGGCGGCGATGCAGAAAGAGCTCCCGACAGAGCCCGAGCTGGAGCGGTGGTACCCTATGTGGGAGATACCGCTCTAGCTCTGGGATTGAGGCATGGTCAACCCGTCGACAGCGAACAGGCGCCTCGCCTCTTCCAGCGACGTGTCTGTCGGCGGCAGGACCAGGTCGGACTCAACAATCTTCTCAGTGGGTACCACCTGCCCATTCTGCCGCACTGTACCTACCAGATCAGCCAGCAGTCGCGAGAACTCGGCCTCGTCATTCTCCTGCACAGCAGTCACCAAGCGACTATCAATCTCGTTGATCCTCTCCAAGATGTCACTGCCAACCTGATACTGCCCTTCAGTGGCGATGCGAACGATCATTGTCCCTATCCCTCCGTAAGCTGTTTGGGCTTTGCCGGTCCTTGGAGGCTGAGTTGCTGCTTCATCTGTTCAAGTTCCCCGTCTACGTTCTGGTTGGCCGCGAGGCGAGACAGTTCACTCTCCACCGGGTCCTGCGATCCTGTGGCGTC
>JAMCTA010000036.1 GCA_023381895.1 Chloroflexota bacterium | reverse complement strand
TCCTCAGGCCCGCTACGCTGATGCCCTCGAACGGGCGCTCTACAACGGCTTCCTCTCTGGCATCTCACTCAACGGACAAGCCTACTTCTACGTGAACCCCCTGGCAGACCGTGGCAAGCACCGGCGTCAATCGTGGTTTGCCTGCGCTTGCTGCCCACCCAACGTAGCTCGCTTGCTCATGAGCCTCCCCGGCTACGTCGCCAGCACATCGAGCGAGGGGCTCTGGCTGCACCTCTACGCCCGTAGCACCGTGAGCGCTCCGCTCGACAATGGGCAGCAGCTCTCCCTCACGATAGACACAGACTATCCCTGGGATGGCACAGTGCGCCTGACCGTAGAAGAAGCGCCGGGGGGAGAGCACAGCATCACCCTGCGCATCCCTGGCTGGTGCACCGCACCGCAGGTGTCTGCCCCCGAGCTATCAGGCAACAGCAAGCCCCAGCCAGGTAGCTACCTCACGTTGCGCCGGGAGTGGCAGCGCGGCGACGTCATCGATCTCGAGCTGCCAATGCTCCCGCAGCGTCAGGTGAGCCATCCGCACGTGCTAGCAAACACCGGTCAGGTGGCCATCACGCGCGGACCGCTGGTGTATTGCCTGGAGGGGATCGATCACCCAGGTGCGGACGTGTGGGACATTGTGTTGCCCGATGATGCCCCGCTCACCAGCACACCGGCTCCCGCCCTGCTCGGCGGCGTGGTTGTCGTGACGGCACCCGCCAGCGCGCGGCCATCTGCTGGCTGGGGAGCGCGCCTCTACGAGAGCTTGGATGCCGCGCCGGTATCCCCACCACGGCCAGCTCAGATCACTGCCATTCCCTACTACGCCTGGGCCAACCGGCAAGCTGGACCGATGCGTGTGTGGCTGCCTCGCAGAGCACGGGATTAGTGACCGAAGAAGGGACTAAGCCACTCCGACGGAATCTCCAGGCCGAACCCTGGGGCAGCGCTCGGGGTGAGCCAGCCATCTTCCGGTACGGCCTGCCCAGGAAGGCTCCAGCCCGCAGCCTCGAGGGGCACTCCCGGTGGTGTGCCGATGAAGCACTCGCACCACGGCACCGCCGGTAGTGCGCTGCTCACGTGCTGACCAAAAGCGCTGTTGCCTCCGGCGTGCAGGATCATACTCGCACCGGCGGCGTCGGCCTGAACAGCGATCCGGCGGCAGACGGTCGCACCGCCAACCCACTGCACGTCCGGCTGCACCACGTCCACCACATGGTGATGGAGAGCCAAGCCAAATGGGACGTGGGTATACCAATGCTCGCCGGTGGCGAGCGACTGCCAGGGGAGCCGCTCGCGTAGCGCAATGTGCGCTTCCAAATCCTCGGGCACGAGACACTCTTCCATCCAGTGCAGGCGGTAGGGCCGGAGCGCTTCGGCGAGGCGCACCGTATAGTCCACATCGAAGGCCATCCAGCAGTCGAGCATAAGCTCACCGTCATCGCCAATCAGCTCACGCGTGCGAGCAACGAGCTCCTCGTTCCGGCGAATGCCATCGAGACCATCGGCCGGACCATAGGGACAGGCGAGCTTGAAGGCCCGGAAACCCAGCTCGCGATACCAAGCAACATCGTTGCCGGTGGCGTAGCAGAAGAGCCGCTCTTGCTGCTTCCCGCCGAGGAGCTGATACACCGGTCGCTGCAACACGTGCCCCACGGCATCCCAGATTGCCAGATCGACAGCCGAGATGGCGTAGGAGGCGAGGCCCGTTGAGCCGTACGGCTTGGTGGCCCGAAAGAGCAGGTCGGCAATCCGCTCCGCTGCGAAGCAATCCTCACCAATCAGCCGTGGGGCGAGGTGATCTTCGATCACCGCTGCCACGGGGCGGCCATTGCTGGTGGCGCCGAGCCCCTGCGTGCCATCCTCGAGCGTAACGCGACACCACACGGCCTCCCACTGCGGCAGCCACAGACTACGGTGCCGTTTCACGTGAGGAAAGCGCGACATGGGGTTGGCGACTTCGGCAGACGCTGCCCAGGAAGGGCCGCGCGGCTCCGGGACCGACTGGCGCGGGCGCGTCAGACGTAGCGTTTCCACGTGCGTGATCTTCATCACAGCGCCCCCTCTAGGTTTTGCCCTTCAGCGCGAGGAGTCTAGAACTCCTGCCGGCCAACGATCTCCCATAGCTCATCGACGAGGGGCAAGAGCTCCGGACTGAGCGTCACTTCTGTGGCAGGAAGGGTCTCTTCGAGCTGCTGGACACTCGTGGCGCCGAGAATCGCCGAGGTCACCACCGGGTTCGCCAGCGTCCAGGCAAGGGCAAGCTGGGCCATCGTCGCGGGCTGATCCGCGGCAATCTCCCGGAAGCGGTCCACGGCATCGAACACGATGTCGCGCCAGTAGCGATTCTGGTAGTTGCGGTTATTGTCGAACCGGGTTCCCGCCGCTGGCCCCGCTTCGCGGCGGTGCTTTCCCGTCAGCATGCCGCCGCCGAGAGGGTTGTAGACAATGACCCCGACCCCTTGATCGGCACACAACGGGAGCAGCTCTCCCTCAATAGTACGAGAGATGAGATTATAGCGCGGCTGCACCGAGTCGTAGCGGGTCAACCTGCGGACATCACTGATCCAGAGCGCCTTGGTCAGCTGCCACGCTGCATAGTTCGAGCAGCCAGCGTAGCGGACTT
The DNA here is from genome assembly GCA_023381895.1 of Chloroflexota bacterium. The sequence goes on along the minus strand of JAMCTA010000036.1, from coordinate 23,306 downwards.
TGCCCGCCCGCACCAGATCGTCTAGAGCGCTGAGCGTCTCTTCGAGTGGTGTCTCCGGATCGAACCGGTGTACCTGGTACAGGTCGATGTAGTCTGTCCCGAGGCGGCGAAGGCTAGCTTCGACCGCATCCATGATGTGCTTGCGTGACTGGCCGGCGTCGTTGGGTCCAGGGCCCATGCGATGATGAACCTTGGTCGCCAGCACGATATCCCGCCGGACATCCTTGAGGATACGCCCGGTGATCTCCTCCGACCTTCCTGCGTTGTAGACGTTCGCCGTGTCGAAGAAGTTGACGCCAGCATCGAGCGCTCGCTGAACAATGGCACGGCTCGTATCTTCATCCGCCTGGCTGCCGAAGGTCATTGTTCCCAGGCAGATTTCCGACACCTTCAGGCCAGTGTGTCCTAATCGCTTGATTCGCAACGGTACTACCCCTTCTTACAGATGGCTCTCGTGCTAGCCTAGCTTACAGAGCACGATTCTGCTAGTAAAGGAAGTGACGGATGGCAGCGTCGCCGTTGCGCAGTGGTGGGATAGCTCCGCACACAGGCCTGGTGGCGGAGGGTCTGCGCTATCTCGCCGCTGCCGATCCTGTGCTCGCCCGGCTCACCGCAGAGAACGGATGTCCGGAACTCGAGTGTGATCCGCGGCTCTTTCGCACGCTGGTGAGTGCGATCGTGTCGCAACAGCTCTCCGGCGCCGTGGCCAGCGCCATCATGCGCCGGCTGGAGGAGCGCTGCGGCGCTGATACCCTGACGGCAGCACGTATTGCCAGCCTAGATGCCGCAGCGCTCCGCACAGTGGGCCTCTCGCAGGCAAAGGTGAAGAGCCTGCACGACCTCGCCGCACACGTCCTGTCGGGGGCGCTGGAGATCGATGCGCTCCAGCAGCGCGATGATGAGACGGTGATCGCGCAACTCACCGCCGTACGTGGCATCGGCCGCTGGACTGTCGAGATGCTGCTCATCTTCTCACTGGGACGGCCCGACGTCTGGCCGGTGGATGACCTCGGCATCCGCAAAGCCGTAGCTCAAGCCTACGCCCTCCCAGCGCTCCCCAAGCCTAGGGAGCTCTTGCCCCTCGGTGAGCCCTGGCGCCCCTACCGCAGTGTCGCCAGTCTCTTGCTGTGGCGCTCGCACGACAACCGCCCCGTGCGCGCCACTGCTGGCGCACCATAAATGCGAGGTGCAGTGTGACGCGTACGGAGCGCGCGGGGCAGGCTATGCCGGCCAAGCTGAGGCACGCTTGACGGTTATCAGGACCGCACCGGCGGTTCCAGACCGGCCGCCAACCAATTCCCAACAAATCGCTACCCTCGTCCCAACCGCGCCAGGGCATGCTTACGCATGTTCACATGATGGCGGAGCAGGTCACCGCCGTTCGTGAGGTCGGTCAGTGTGTGGGTAATGCACTCTGGTATCTTGCTCTCTCGCTTGTGAGCAGCAGCTATTATGTACGCTCCGTGCTGATCACCAGATCAGATGACGCTCACGGGGTATCTCCTCGAGGGGAGTAGTGGCGGGCAGTGTCGCGGTGCCCTTGCCCGCTTACTCGTGCACAAGGCTCTCGAAGGCATCACCGGCTTTCGAGGGCTCATACCAGTCCCGGACATTCTCCTTCGTGATCTCAATCAGCCCCATGTCCACCCATTTGGGCATCGCTTCACCGCGGAGGATGCACAGCGCAACACGTAAGCACTCGGCACCGATCCAGGTGGGAATGAGCACGCTCTTCCCCTCACCGGTGTCCGCAATGTGCTTGAGGGCACGGTTATAGGTGCCGATGAGGCCGAGTTTCACGTGCTCGGCCCGCCCAGCCTCTCGCGCCGCTTCCCAGGCACCCATTGCCATGAGCCCATCGTGCGCCAGCACCCCATCGATCGTCGGGAAGAGCAAGAGCCAGTCGCGCATTAGCTCCTTGGCGCGCTCCCGCGACCATCGTGGTACGGCAGCGGTCGCGAGGACCCGGACTTCCCGATGCTGGCGCAGGACGAGCGCGATGCCCCGACTCCGTTCCTCGACGACCGGCCAGCCTGCGGGACCTTCCAGCAGGACGATGTTGCCGGCACCCATACGCGCGAGCAGGTCCTCCGCAGCGACCTTCCCTACCAGCACCTCATCCGGCCCGACTTTTGCGGTGTACCGCTCCGTCGGAATCGCACTATCCATCAAGATCACGGGAATGCCCCGGCTCACCGCCTCTTCGACGGGGTGCACCAGCGGCATCCCGGCGCCAGGGTCCACGATGAGCGCATCGATGCTGTTGGCGCTCAGGTCCTCGATGTCGCGCGCTTGCTGCTCAGCATCCTCCTGCGCATCTTTGACGAGCAATTCTGTCACATCCGGCTCACGCTCGCTCGCCAAGCGGAGCTGCTCGATCACGCTTGCTCGCCAGGGATTGTTCACGCTGATGAGCGAAACACCGATCCGGAAGGGGCTGCGGCGCGGTTGTCCCGGCGCAGTCGCTGCTTCGTGGTTGCCCAGCGTCGTCGTGATCGTCCCATCCGTGACACTCGATGCTCTGACGTAGAGGTGAGCCGGCAAGATGACTTTCGCCTGGGCAAACCTCCCCGTGCGCGTATAGTCGATGGCCAGGCGCGCCGCTTCAGCACCGAGCGCGCGATCCGGCAGCCGCACGCTGGACAGCGCAGGGGTGAGGTGGGCGCTGAACTCCATATCTTCAAAACCCACCACGGCGAGGTCCTCAGGAACGCGGAGCCCAGCGGTGTGGGCAGCTTCGATCGCTCCCAGCCCGAGGAAGTCACTCGCTGTCACGATCGCGGTCGGACGAGCGGTGCTTCGACACAGGGCGATGGTCGCCTTGTAGCCGCTGACAACGGAGTCTTCGGTCTCCACGATGGTGCGCTGCTCTGCCCGGATCCCCCAGAGCGCCATGGCGCGATTGTAGCCCAGGCAGCGCTCTTCCGTCTCTTCTGTGCTCGGTGCGATCGCCAGGAAGGCGATGTGACGGTGCCCTTGCCGGAGGAGGTACTGCGTCGCATCGAACGCCCCCTGCTGCTGATCGGAGAGGACACAGGCGAGCTGTGGCGCACTCGCCACTTGCTCGATGAAGACACACGGCCATCCTCCGGCCATAAGAGCGTCGACCCACTGGCGGCACTGCTGCCGTGGGAGGAAGAGCAGCACGATGGTGACGTACCCACCCTGTTCCAGCGGAGCAAAGTCCTCAGCAGTCGGGGCGAGATTCCGGCTCAAGAACAGGGGTAGCAGCGTGGGAAGTCCTTGCTCAAGCAATTGCCCAGTGATCCCAGCGAGCAACCGAGCCTGGTGCGTGTCCGCGGGGAACGTCGCCTCAGCCGTCACGACGAACAGGCCAACACGCCCAGTCTGCTGTGTGCGGAGCGCTGCCGCATGCGCGTTCCGCACGTAACCGAGGCGGCGTGCCACGTCCAACACCCGCGCGCGTGTCTGCTCCGACACCCCTGGCCGGCCGTTGAGGGTATTGGACACAGTCTGGAGCGACACGTCGGCCGCTGCCGCAATGTCCCGCATCCTTATACCCATGCTCGTGTTCCTCTCGTGATCGCCATATATATACCAGAATTGACAGTGTCTCTTGACAACTACTTGATCGATCCATATACTCAACCCTAAGGTTCACCTGATCGATAGTCGTCTTCCGTGGTGCGAGGATAAGGAGAGAGTTCATGTCATCAGCGACAACTCGGCGCCAGTTCTTGAGTTTCACCGCAGCCAGTAGTGCTGCCCTGATGGCCGCAACCCTGCTCGCGGCCTGTGGCAGTACGGCAACGAGCGCTACCGCGGCGACAGTGAGCAGCTCCACCGCACCGGCGAAGAGTGCAGCCACAACATCCACCACAGCGAAAGCAGCCGCCAAGGCTGCGGCAGCACCGCCTAAAGTCGCCAAGCAGGTCACGAAGATTCACGTCTGGTGGGATACCACTCCCTCCCAGCAGGCCGTGGCCGCTGACTTCGAGAAGGCGAACCCGGACATCAAGGTGCAGTTGGGCCTCATGGGGCAGAACGTTTACGGGAGTCCGAAGTACCTCGCTGCCGTGGCAGCCGGGACTGGCCCCGACGTCTCCTTTCAGAACCGAAACCTTTTCCCCGAATACTCTTCGCTCGGGCTCTTCAAGGACATTACCTCGCTCTACGAACGGGAGGGCTTTACTCAGAGCGATATCTTCCCAGAGCAGTGGAAGGAGTTGACCTGGGGCGGCAAGCTCTATGGCATCCCCTACAACGTTGATGGTCGCTTCTTCTTCTGGAATATGCAGCACTTCGAAGAGGTCGGTCTCGATCCTAAGGTCGGGCCCAAGACCTGGACGGACCTCGAGAAGTTCACCGCGAAGCTGACCCTTAAGAAAGGCAATACCTTCGAGCGCTACGGCTTCATTCCTGAATTCCCCGCGTTGTCAGACCAGCTGCTGATCTTTGCCCTGGAGGACGGTGCCAAGGTCTGGGATGCCTCTGGCAAAAAGCTCCTCTTTACCGAGGATCCCGCCTGGGCTGACGCGCTCACCTGGGTGAAGCACTTCTACGACGTCTACGATGGCGGGGCACACAAGGCCGCCCAGTGGCTGTCCGGCTTCGCCGGCCAGGCGCTCGATCCCTTTGCCCAAGGGAAGATCTCCATGACATCCTACGGGCTGTGGATGGTCGGCGGCTACGCTGCTTACCCCAACCTCAAGTACAACGGCAGCTACGCGATGCCCGTCGCCGACAAGCTCGCTGGCCGCACAGTGAACTGGTCCTGTGACTTCTCCTTCGTCATAGACCCCCACACCAAACACGAGGCGGAGAGCTGGAAGTTCATCATGTTCGTTACAGGGAAACCGGGGGTGAGCAGCGTGGCGACGACTGGGCTGACGCTCACCAAGCAGCAGTGGGCCCGCGAGAAGCTTCCAGGGACGCCCGTCTACGTTCCCGTCCCTATGGGGCTGGCTCCCGTCAATACCTGGCTGCGGAATAGCCCCTACGTCCAGAAACTCCCCGAACCGCAGCGGTCGATGGCCTTGAGTGGCTTTGATGGCATCAAGTGGGCAACGGGCTGCGGTGTCGTTGGCTGGCTGGTGGGAGCGGAGCTCTGGACTGGCTTCAAGAACGCCTGGGACATGGTGATGATCGGGAACAAGACGCCACAGGATGCACTCGCCAGCGTGACCCCGCCGATTCAGACGGCGCTCGACAAGGCGTGGGCGCGCATTGCCCGTGCGCACGGCGCCTAGGTGCTGGAGTGGGGAAGACAGATGCGGCGGCTCGAAGCGCGGACCTTCTACCTCTTCCTGTTGCCCTGGGCAGCAGGCTTCCTGGTGTTTGGTCTCGGTCCCGTGCTCGCATCGCTGGCTCTGAGCTTCACTGACTACAATGTGGTGCAAGCTCCCCTCTTCACCGGCTTCAACAACTACCGCCGCCTCCTGACCGCGGATAGCCTCTTCCTAGTGACCCTGGGGAACACCGCGTTCTATACAGTCATCGCGGTACCCTTGCAGATCGTCGTCTCTTTCGGTCTCGCCCTCCTGCTCAACCTCCGTGTCCGCGGTGTGGCCGTCTATCGCACCTTCTTCTACCTACCGTCGGTCGTGCCTGCTGTCGCGAGCTCGATCTTGTGGATCTGGATCCTCGAGCCCCAGTGGGGTCTGCTCAACAGCCTGCTCCACTTCCTGGGGATCGCGGGGCCGCCGTGGCTCGGCTCGGTGCACTGGTCGAAGCCGGCGCTGATTCTCATGTCGGTCTGGAGCTCGGGGGGCTCGATGATCATCTTCCTGGCAGGACTCCAAGGGGTGCCGCAGCAGCTCTACGAAGCGGCGATGATCGACGGAGCAGGACAGTGGGCGCGTTTTCGGCATGTGACCGTTCCGATGATGACGCCAACCATCTTCTTTGTCTCCGTGATAGGCATTATTGGCTCCTTCCAGGTTTTCACCGCCGCCTACATCATGACGAGCGGTGGGCCGGATAACTCTACCCTCTTCTACATGCTCTACCTCTACCGCCAGGCCTTCCACTTCCTCAACATGGGCTACGCCGCTGCCATGGCCTGGCTGCTGCTCCTCGCCATCCTGGCGCTGACCTTGGTCCAGCTCTGGCTCGCCACGCGCTGGGTCTACTACGAGGGAGGAGCACGCCGCTGACATGGCCAATCTCCCGGTAAGCCGTCCACTGGTCGTACTGCGGTCCAGTCTCCAGCTCCGCGCTGTGCTCCTGCGGCGCACGGCGGCGCGGCTACTCGCCTACACGGTACTCATCGCTGGCAGTGTCGTGTATGGTCTGCCGCTCTTCTGGATGATCTCCACCTCGCTCAAGCCGACCTGGCAGATCTTCGTCTGGCCACCGCAGTGGATTCCGACGCCGATCGTATGGGGAAACTACCCCGCCGTGTTTACCTATGTTCCCCTGTATCGCTACGCCGAGAACACCGTGATCATCGCTACCGCCAACGTTGCCGGAGGTGTGCTGGTCTCCGCGCTCACTGCCTATGCCTTCGCCATACTGCGGGCGCCAGGACGCAACCTCATTTTCATGCTCGTGCTGGGGACGATGATGATTCCAGGGATCGTACTCATCATCCCAACCTACATCATCTTCGCCAAGATCCACTGGGTGAACACGCTCCTGCCACTGACGGTTCCCCCGCTGCTCGGGGGCGCCTTCGATATCTTCTTGCTGCGCCAGTTCTTCCTGACCATTCCGCTGGAGCTCCAGGATTCGGCGCTCATCGATGGGGCCTCACACCTGCGCATCTGGTGGTCCATCGTCATGCCGTTGTCCAAGCCAGCGCTAGCAACGGTCGGCATCTTCCGCTTTCTCGGTGCCTGGAACGACTTCTTCGGTCCGCTTATCTACCTGAACTCCCAGTCGCACTACACGCTCGCGCTGGGGCTGCAGGTCTTCGAGAGCGAGCAGGGCACACAGTGGGGACTCCTCATGGCCGCATCGACGATGGTCGTCGCGCCGGTGATCCTCGTCTTCTTCTTCGCTCAGAAGCAGTTCATCCAGGGCATCGTACTGACGGGCATGAAAGCGTAGCTCACGTGGCCGCGAGAAAGGAGGAGACCATGAGTACTGCACGATTGGAGCGCGTTCGAGATCACCTGTTCTTCCGTTCCTTCCGCATTACGAAGCCCTGCCTCAAGGCAGGTGACCAGCAGACGATCAGGGTGTCCATCAAGAACCCCGTCCAAGAGGTCGTCGTGCTCAGTGCGGTGGTCACCTACCCGAATGGATCCGTGGAGAACTTCGCAGCAGCGACCATCACGGGGCGAGGAGAGTTGCGGTGGGTCGTCCCGCCGGGAATGCCTAGTGGCTCCGCCCTGGTGGTGCTGTCTGCGGGCTCCGGTGGCTGCTGTGGGAGCGATCTGCGCAAGCGGCACTTTGGGACGCTGGGTCCCGTGGAGGCGTCGTTTGAGGTACAGGCGGTTAGCTAGAGAGAACGTTACGATGACCGACATTCGCATTGGCATCAACATGGAGTACGTGCGGCACGAGGACCGCAGCTTTGAGTACGGCGTGCGGCGGGCAGCGGAGATCGGCTACCGCTACGTCGAGCCCTGCGTGCTCAACGGGCGAGACCTGTTGTCGGAGGCGAACTACTACCACTTCCGCAGCATGCAGGATGATCCGCGCGAGTATCGCCGGCTCATCGAGGATGTCGGCCTGCGGGTCTCCGCCCTCTCGGCCCACTCGCCATTGATGCGCCCGGAGGTCGCAGTCGATTATCTCATCCAGGGCATCCGCTGGGCCTCCGACCTGGGCGCGCCGGTGGTCAATACCGACGAGATGTGGCGTCCGGCCTGGATGGACGAGCGCTGGGCTTTCGAGATCATGCGCTACACGCTGGCGCGGGTGCTGCCGGTAGCGGAACGCTACGGCATCTTCGTTGCTCTCGAGCCGCACGGTGAGTACACGACGACGACCGATGGATTGGAGCGCATCCTCGCCCTCCATCCCTCGCCGCTATTCAAAGTGAACTTCGATACCGGCAATAGCTACCTGGCCGGTGCGGAACCCTATGACATGCTGGAGCACTTTGCCGACCGGGTGGTGCACGTCCACGCCAAGGACATCTCTCTCGTCCAGTCGACCGCCGAGCGCGGCAAGGTGACGGGCACGCCAACCGGCTGCGCCTGCGGGGACGGCGTCGTCGACTGGCGGCGGATCGTGGAGATCCTGGCACGCCACCAGCGAGACGTCATCCTGTCGGTCGAGTGCACCACAGAGGCGGAAGCCATCCGCAGCCTGGCGCACCTACAGCCGGTTTGCGATGTGGTAAACCGTGGTGCGAAAGTGGTAGAGGAGATCTCGCGATGACGGTGGCTACTTCTCCCTTGCGCATCGGCCTCATCGGCTGTGGGGGCATCTCCAATGCCCACGTCCGCGGCTACAAGACGCTCGGCCCGGACGTCGTGCAGGTCGTCGCCACGTCGGACGTGGCGACCGAGCTGGCACAGCGCCGCGCTCAGGAGCTGGGATCGGCGCAGGCGAGCACGGACTACCGCGCCGTGCTCGCCAACCCTGCGGTTGACGCGGTGGACATCTGCCTTCCGCATCACCTGCACGCTGAAGTGGCCATTGCCGCCGCTCGGGCGGGTAAGCACGTGCTGGTGGAGAAGCCCATGGCCTGTTCCATAGAGCAGTGCCGGGCGATGGTGCAGGCGGCGGAGCAGGCAGGAGTGACCCTGATGGTCGCTCAGGTCCAGCGCTACACACCCTCGTACCGCGGTGTCAAGCGGCTGGTGCAGTCGGGTGAGCTGGGGGCCATCCGGGGTGTGCGCTTCGACTCGATGCAGAATCTCCAGCTTGCTCCAGAACACTGGCTCTACGACGGCACCCTCGCTGGTGGGGGTATCATCATCTCTGTCTCCGTCCACCGCCTCGACCTCATCCGCTACTTCATCGGGGAGGTGCGGCGTGTCACCGCGCTCTGCCGCCTTGGTGATCCTCCGTTCAAGAATGGTGCCGAAAGCTACGCTGCTGCCGTGTTGGAGTTTACGAACGGGGCGATCGGCGAACACTTTGCCACCTACAGTGGTTTCCGCATGCCCTACTCCGAGTCGTTCATGCTCTTTGGCGATGACGGGGCCGTGCATGCCTTGCCCGAGCCAGGGCACAGCCAGGGGTCGGCCTTCTACGCCTCACGCGGGCACGATGGCCTCGCCCCGGATGCGCCACGCTGGGAGCGGCAGTTCACGGGCTTTCTCCCGGTCGAGCCGGACCGCCAAGACTTGCCGGGCGACGACGGCTTCACCAATGAGATCGCCCACTTCGTGGCTTGCTGCCGGAGCGGCGAGGAGCCGCTGACGAGTGGCCGTGACAACCTCGGGACGATGGCGATCATCTTTGCGATCTACGAGTCTGCCTGTCGGGGCGGAGTGCCAGTCGACGTGGCAGGGGCGTGATAGCCGGTCGAGAACGAGCTTAGGAAATGGAGGAGAATGTGGAGACCATTAGTATCGGTGTCAATCTGGAGTACGTGCGCAGTAGCGACAAGCCGTTCAACTGGGGGGCCCAGAAAGCCGCCGAGCTCGGCTACCGATTCGTCGAGCCGTGCGTCGCCACCGGGCGTGACCTCTTAGCCGAAGGAGGATACTACCACATGCTGAGCATGGAGGAAGATCCCCTCGCCTATCGGGAGTTCCTCGATCGCCTCGGCCTCCAGTGTTCGGCACTCTCCGCCCACTCACCGCTCGCCAAGCCGGAGATCGCCGTCAACTACCTGCGCCAGGCCATCCGCTGGGCAGCGGAGATCGGCGCGCCAGTGGTCACGACCGACGATGGCTTCAAGCACCCGTGGATGACGGACGAAGAAGCCTTCCAGCAGATCCGCTACACCTTGCGAGCCGTCACCCCGGTGGCCGAGCGCCACGGGATCAAAATTGGCCTCGAGCAGCACCAGAACCTGAGCACGCGCTGGGAGACCTTTGAGCGCATGCTCAACTTGGTAGACTCTCCGATGCTCGGCGTCAACTTCGACACGGGGAACCTCTACCTCGCCGGAGAAGATCCCATTATCTGGCTGACCAAGCTCGCTCCGCGAGTGGTCCACGTCCACGCCAAGGATATCGCCCTCGATCAGGCGGAGCGCGAACGTGGGAAGGTGACCGGCACACCGGTGGGCTGCGCCTGTGGTGATGGCCTGGTCGACTGGCGGCAGGTCGTCCAGATCCTGCGCAATGCCGGCTACCAGGGCGTGCTCTCGGTCGAGTGTGGCACGGTGATACAGGCAGAGCGCTCGCTCGCACACTTGCAGCAGGTGATCACCGCGATTGAAGCCGCGAAATCAGAAGTGGTGCGAGAAACCCCTGCGAGGTGAGAGCACTACTCACGTTAGCAGTCCACTATGAACGGCATACCCTACCTCCGGCGCAGAAAAGGAAGAGAGACGATCATGCGAATACACGACGAAGTCGGTGAGGCGTTGACCATCTTCGATGGCTCACAGCTCCTCCTCCGCTACGGCTATGATCAGCAGCTCCTCAAGCCCAGCTGGACCCACCTCTATACGCTGTCGGGTCATCTCATCAGCCTCCACGCCCCCTTCGACCATCTGCACCACCGCGGGCTCATGCTCACCTGGTCAGACATCAATGGGATCAACTTCTGGGAGGAACACCGAGGGCCAGAGCAGACGGGTCGCATCGTGCTAGCCGAATGGCTCGAGCGACGTGCTGGGCCGGACACGGCTGAGGTAGCGGCTCGTTTGACCTGGCGAGATCCTGGAAATGCTCCTCTCTTGGAACAACTCCTCGCCTTCGCGGTCTGCGCTTCCGACCATCCAGGGGAGTGGCTGCTCGTGATCGACACCCGCTTACACGCCCTCGAGCAGAGCGTCGTCTTCCGCACACCGCCCACGTACAACGGCTTGGGTATCCGTCTCGCCCGCTCCCTCAACGTCCGGCCCACGCTGGTGAACGCCAACGGCCAGGAGGGGGAAGCGGCGACGCGCGGCGTTCCCGCGACGTGGTGTGACTATACCGGGATGCTCGATGACGGCGGGGGCGTGGCTGGGGTGACCATCGTGGGCCACCCGGCGAACCAACCGCACCCCGTCCCTTTCCACACGATCACGAGCGACATGGCCTTCTTTGCGGCGTCACCGACGTTTCACCAGCCTAAGGAGTTAGGAATAGGTCAGTCCTGGCAGCTGACCTACCTCGTCGCGGTTCACGAAGGAGCAGGGAGTCCCGAGCACGCCGAAGCGCTGCTGCATTGGTTCACTACCCAGCCGCGACCGCTCGAACGGCTTAGTGATGGAGTGGGATGATCCGTGATAGGGCCCGGGAGGAGGAGACGATGATGCAGCTCAATGTTGGGTTTGTGGGGGTGGGCAACCGCGCTCGCGCGCACCTGCAGGCGCTGGACTCCCTGGGACGGACTCGTGTCGTGGCGGTGGTTGATGCTGTAGCAGAGACGGCGCGGGCTATGGCTGCCCAGCTGGGGACACGCGCCTATCCCGATGTGGGGGCGATGCTGGCAGCCGAGCATCTCGACGCGGTGTACGTCGCGGTGCCATACCACATGAATACCGCAGTGGCCGTGCCGATCCTCCAGGCCCGAGTGCCGTTGTTCATCGAGAAGACGCTGGCGGTGACCCCGGCCGATGCCCACGCGATTGCGACTGCTGCGGCTGTGGCGGGTGTGCCGACCGCGGTGGGGTACCAGTGGCGCTACCTGGAGACGGTCGACCGGCTCCAGGCGGCGGTGCCGTCCGAGCGCGTGGCCATGCTGGCTGGCCAGTACTACTCCGGGCCCCCGCGAACCCGCTGGGGCCGGGAGAGCCGCTTCTATGCAGGTCAGGTCTATGCCCAGCTCACCCACGTGCTGGACCTCTCCCGCTACATCGCCGGTGACGTGCAGACGGTGCAGGCGGCCTACAGCCAGCGGATCTGGCCACCAAGCGAACGGGAACCTGACTTCGACATCCCCGACGTGTCGGCGCTACTCTGCCGCTACGCCAGCGGTGCCGTCGGCAGCTTCCACTGCACCCATGGGCTCGGCGGAAAGCTCGGACCGGGCGAGGTAGTGGAGCTGCGCGTGGTCGCACGTGATGAGCTCTGGGTCCTTACCAATCAGCACTTACGCCGCCTGGGGACCGATGGCACCACGGATGAATGGGCACGAGAAGGTGATCCGGTCGTACGCATGCACGCGACGTTCCTCGAGGCGGTGACAATAGGGCGACCTGAGCTGGTGCGCTCACCAATCAGCGATGCCTTGCAGTCGGCGCTGGTCTGTGCGGCGGCCAACCAGGCCAATGCGACAGGGCAGACGGTGGCCTGTGCGGCGCTGTGACTGGTGAAGAGGAACTGCGCTATGCCAGCGACCTCGTGGCGTGCCGGTCGCACTGGCTGTAGCGGTTGTGGCCAAGGGGGGCTGCTGTGGGTATGACGGGCGACGGCGCTATCCCTAACCTCGTCATCGCGATGGTGAACGCCAGTTCGGCTATCAGCTCCTCTGGGTCATCTTCCCACCCAACCTTATGGTAGCCATGCTGCAGGCTATGCCGGCCACTGAGGCACGCTTGACGGTTATCAGGACCGCACCGGCGGTTCCAGACCGACCGCCAACCAATTCCCAACAAATCGCTACCCTCGTCCCAACCGTGCCAGGGCATGCTTACGCATGTAGACCGGTGCGTACGCCGGCCAGAGCGCAGAAAATGAGAAAAGGAGCGGCAGATGCGCATGCCAAGGAACGTCGGAAAGACACTGGGTGTAACCACCTTGGGATTAACGTTGTTCGCGGGGATGGGGTTGCCGGTCGCAACCGCTGCGGGCAACGGTCCCACCGCCGCCGACAACGCCGCCATCAGCTATGTAGACGCCACCTATCCCGGTAGTGGCCAGGCCAGCATCTTGAAGACGGAGCCAGACGTAGACCGCGGCGTAGCGGTCTACGATGTGCGTGTGCTGGCCCCCAACGGCACCACCTACGTCGTCCACATTCAGCAGAGTAATGACACGGTGCTCTGGGCCAACCGAGCGGAGAGTCAGAGCACGAGCAGTACCGGCGGGGCTTCCGCCGACCAGGTAGACTCGACAGGCCAGCCGTCCAAGGACCATACTCCATCGCCGTCGGGGCAGTCAGCCAGTGCGCAAATCTCCTCGCAGCAGGCAGTGGCGGCAGCGGAAGGGGCCGTGTCGAATCAAGCTGGGGTGAAGAAGGAGCGTCTCCACAATCAGGACGGCAAGAACTACTACCAGATCAAGCTGCGCTTGCAGCCGCACGGAACGACCAACGTCTGGGTGGATGCGAGCACGACCACACCGGTGGTAACCGCCATCCAGGGGCACGGCTACAGTATGCGCGATAGCCAGCTGGTGGCCGCGAGCACCGCCGATACGAACGCCTTGCAGGCGGTCGGTGGCGGAACGGTTCTGCACACCAGCCTCCATGGCGGGAAGTGGCGCTTCTACGAGGTCCAGGTCCGCACGAGCAGCGGAACCAAGGAAAAGGTCTGGGAGAGCGCCGCAACGGGAGCTGTCACCCAGATGAAGGCAAGCTGACACCGGCTAGTAGCCACAGCATCACCAGGAGACGGCCGCCTGGCCGTCTCCTTCATCTGCTCAGGAGCGGTGCGTGTCCTGTCGGATGCATTGCGCTCTCAGCATCTCGAGGTTCCGTAGTTCCGGATCATTGCTATGCGCAGCATCCTGGTCCACGAATACTCTTGGCGTTGATGCCAATGAGGTTTGGATCGCCGTTCACCACGATCTGCCAGAACTCAAGCACGCTACTTTTCGCTAACTCATGCGGCTTGCACGTGCGGCTGAACGGGAGATGAGAATGCTCTGCGGTGGCGCTGCCCAAAGAAACCTTTGCGGAGGCGGAAAAGGATACCGAACTGCTGGCCGCGGACTGGGTGGCGTAAGGTCTCGACCCATCGCGGCGCTGCGTACGGAATGCTTCCGCCGCACCGCGAACTCCCGAGGGCCCTAGCCCAGATGACCAGCACGCACCAGCGCGAGCATGCTGTGGGTCTCATTCATGCCAAAGGCGAGAAGCAAGACGAGCGCGACGTACCCCCCTGCTACCAACCAGCGTGCCTGCGGTGAGACAGCGTAGTACCACGAATTCGCGGGATACCGGAAGCGCTGCCAGGCATCGAACGCCCCCATAATGACGATGAGGAAGAGGAAGGGGTTGAACTGGCTGAGAGCAACGAGGAGCAAAATGGGTAGGCCGATGACGTACGCCCAGCGTGAGACAGCACCGAGGATGCGGCCTCCATCAAGGGGTGACATGGGAATGAGATTGAACAGGTTGAGGAAGAAGCCAGTATAGGCAAGCGCTAGGAAGAGCGCCTGGTGCGTCAGTCCAAACAAGCCAACACACGCCAGGGCGCCCACGCTCCCCAGCACCGGCCCCCCTGCGGCGAGCGCTGCCTCCGCCATGCTGCCTTTCGGCTGTTCCTTCATCGTAATCAGTGCGCCGAAGAACGGCACAAAGACGGGTGCAGTCGTCCGCAGACCCTGGGCGCGCGCCACGAACACGTGTCCCATCTCGTGCACGAACAGGAGCAGGATGAAGCCAACGGCAAAGCTCCAACCGAAGAACATCCCGTAGAAGATGAGGCTGATGAGCATCGAGAGCGTAGTCACGCCAAATTTGCTGAATTTCAAGAGTACGAGCAGAAACTGCAGCTTGGAGAGCAAGAGCAGCAGCAGTCCACCGACGGTTGTAGCAATGCCACGCCCGCCAATGCGTCCACGCGGATTTGCTGGTTGGGTGATCTGCGGAACTGGAGCACGCTCCTCCTGAGCCGGGTCTGCAGGATAGGCCGGCCGCGGAGGAAACGGGGGGAAGCCGTCAGTGGAATACGTCACGAGGTATCACCTTTCGACGATGGCGGGCTGCACTACCGTCGCTTCAATTGTCCGCCACTCACTCGAACATGTCCATTGGAGGGGCATTAGAGTTCGCTGTATCCGGGTGAAAGGGTGCATCTTCGGTCAGGCCGGCCTCACCCCGGCCAGCGCTGCCCGCAGCCGGACGGTGTCCTCTGGCTTGCCAACACTCACCCGGATGGCACTCTGCAATAGGGGTGTATCGAAGTAGCGGATGAGGATACCACGCTGGCGGAGCGCATCGCGTAAGGACCGTGCAGAGCCGTCCGCCACACGACATAAGATGAAGTTGGACGACGTGGGCAACGGTCGGAGGAAGGCCGTCCCCGCCAGGGCTACAAACAGGTGCTCCCGTTCCGTCAGGATGCTCTCGATCGTCTGCTGGATGTACGCCAGATCGTCGATAGCGGCACAGGCAGCGGCCTGGGCAGCGGCATTGACGTTGTAGGGTTGCTTCATCTTCCAGAGGTGGGCCAGCACTGCGGGTGAGGCGATGAGGTAGCCAACACGGAGACCCGCAAGCCCTGCCCACTTACTGAACGTCCGCAGCACCACCAGATTCTCGTACTGCCCAACGAGATCCGCAACGGTCTGCCGGCTGAACTCGTAGTAGGCCTCATCGACGACCACGAGCAGACCTGTGTCCAGCAGTGCTACTATCTCCGCGCGGGTTGCGAGGTTGCCGGAAGGGTTGTTGGGAGAAGCCACAAAGATCAGCTTCGTGCGACTATCGATGGCAGCGAGGAGGGCAGGCAGATCGAGCCCAAAATCAGGACGCCGCGGCACCGACACGATCTCGCCGCCCTGAATGGGGGTGAGGAAGCTGTACATGCCAAACGTCGGGATGGCATCGAGCACGTGTTCACCCGGCTCGACGGTGAGACGGATGAGCAGATCGATGAGCTCATCACTGCCCGCGCCTGCGAGCAGCCAGTCTGCTGGGAAGCCGCTGTACCGCGCGAGAGCGGCGCGTAGCTGGCGCTGCTCCGGATCAGGATAGATGTGATAAGTCGAACACCGAGCGATCGCCTGCTGCACCGCCGGAGAGCAGCCGTACGGATTCTCATTGGCATCGAGCTTGACGAGTTGATCGACTGGGATACCAAGCTCCCGGCTGATCTCGTCCAGCGGATGCACGGGGACGTATTCACTCATGCCCAGAATGGCTGGGCGGACCTTGACCGAGTGCCGCGTGTTCCCGCGCATCGCTGTCTTTCCGTTTCGCTGTGTGCCACAGCACGCTCCGTGCTGCTCCTGGTATGGTATCGTCTCGCGGCATGGAGGGGGGCACGGTGACGGCAGGGACGGATGCGCGTCGCGCATTCTGGCTGCTCACCAGCATCGGTTTTCTCGTCTATCTGTCGATAGGCACTGCATCGCCCTTTACAGTGCTCTACATCCAAACGCTCCAAGGGAGCCTCGCCAGCATCGGCTGGGTCACCGGCGGCGGCGCCGTTGCCGGACTCCTAGCCAACATCGTGTGGGGACGCTTCACCGATAGTACTGGCCGGCGCAAGCCCTTTATTACCGGCGCCATGGTAGTGCTGGCTGTGAGCAACGCACTCATGGCCCACGTCGGGATCTGGTGGCTCCTCATTCCGCTAGTCGTCGTGAGCGGCATCGCCTCAGCTGCCTACAACGTCTGCGCGCTCGCCGCTCTCGGCGATCTGCTCACGGCAGGCGAGGCCGGCGACCGGCAGCGCGGGCAGCGTCTCGGCATCTACCGCACTGGAGGCTCACTGGCCTTCGCGATCGCGATTGTCCTATCAGGATTGCTCGTGCAGCGTCTCGGCTTCCAGGTGGTGTACAACATTGCCAGTCTCGTCTACGCCGTCACCTTCGTCGTGAGCTTGTTCCTTCCCGAGGTTCGGGCAGTTGCTCCAGCTCCTTCCCTCGCCCAGCACCGCGAGCTTGGCACGCTCGTTCGCCTGGCCTTCGGACCACTCCTGCCCCTCGTCTTCGCGGTCCTCGCCTGGGACGTTCCTTTCAGTGCCGTCTACTCTGTATGGGCCATCTACATCGCCAACCATCTGGGCTTTGGCAGCGAGGGCTATGCGCGCTTGTGGGGTCTCGCGGCCTTTCTGGAAGTGCCGTCTATGATCATCGCTGGCCGCCTGGCCGATCGCTGGGGACGTCAGCGGATGTTCCTCATCGGCTTCGTGCTCTTCGCCATCATCTATGGCATCTACACGTTCTTGCCATCCGTTCCAACGCTCGTACTCGCACAGATGCTCCGCGGCTTCGCCTATGCCACCATCACAGCGACCGCACTAACAGCAGTCGTTGAGCTTGCCCCGCGCGGCGAGCGCGGCCGGGCGGCGGGGGTGTATCAGCTGGCTCTCGGTCTTGCCCAGATTGCCGGCAACAGCACCGGCGGACCAGCTGCAAGCCTCGTCGGATTCGGCGCATTCTTCGTCACCGCTGCCGTCATCACCCTGAGCGGAGCTGGAGTGTTAGCAGTGACCGAACGGCGATCGCCGCAACGCGCGAACTGACCAGGCCAGCCGTGGTACACTCCAGTAGGTCAACTGCATATGGTGATGGAGCAGAGAAGTGGGCAGTCGACCCACTTCTCTTGTTTTGGAGAAGCGCCGCCACCAGCACGTGGGTGCTGGCTTGCTCCGTCCCGGGTGTCAGTGCTTGAGCCGGAAGTGCCGGTGCTGAGCCAAGCACCGCTTCCTGCCAGGCAGACAGCGTAGGCAAGGAATGGGAGCTTGAGACAATGGGGACGTCCGCAACGGGTGACCTCACTCGAGTATTGTCAGTGCTCCGTGAATCGTACGCACTCACTAATGACGAACTCGCCGCCATTCTCTCCCGTGTGGTGACCGAGGCTTGCCAGAGTGCCTTCAACCCACCCTATCCCATCCGCTGTGACGTCGATGTGACAGGAGCAAGAGTGCGTCTACTGGTGCCCCAGCCTACAGGCGAGCCCGACGAACAGGGCAATCCCCGGCTCGAGTGGACGGAATCACCGCTTCCTTCCCAGTGGCGCACGGTCGTACAGCAGACCATCACCCGGATGCAGCACAACCGCCAGCCTGAGCTGGAGATGATGCGCGCGCTCAAGGCACTTGCTGCGAAGTACGAGCTGCCGTTCGAGGCCGTCGTCGAGGCGGTGGAAGAAGCGCTCACGGAGGCCTACCGACGCGAGTGCTCGCCGTCAGGAACGGTGATTGTGCGCATCGACCCTGTGAGTAGCCAGCAGCGCCTCTATGCGGTGAAGACCGCCGTGCGCCGCGTGCGCGACGAGCAGCACGAGATCAGCCTCGTTGCCGCCCGCCAGATCGAGCCCGACGTGCAGGAGCGGGGGGATGTACTCATCGAGGAGAGTCTTCCCGAGAGCTGGGGGAGGGTCGCGGCACTGGCTTTCCGGCATCTGGTCCAGCAGAAGATGCACAGTGCCAAGCAAGAGTACGCCTTCGAGCGCTTCAGTGAGCAGGAAGATGAGCTCGTGAGTGGCTTCATCACGCGTATCGATCCCGCGACGGGCAGCGTGTTTATCGATATCGGAGGGTCGGAGGCTGAGATGGTACGCGAGGAGCAGGTGCCACACGAGGTCTATACCCCAGGCCAGCACATCCGCGCCTACCTCTTGCGCGTCAAGCGCGATCATCTGCGTGGAAACGTTGTCACTCACATGCGCCTCTCGCGCACGACACGGAGTCTTCTGCGCCGTCTCCTCGAGATCGAGGTCCCCGAGATTCACGACGGTGCGGTGGAGATCAAGAGCATTGCTCGGGAACCAGGCTCGCGGTCGAAAGTCGCGGTGTGGGCCCGTCAGGAGGGCCTCGATCCTGTCGGCGCGTGCGTTGGTGTACGCAGCGTGCGTATTCAGAACCTGGTTAAGGAACTGAACGGCGAGAAGGTGGACATCATCCTATGGGATCCGGATCCGGAAGTCTACGTCGCCCACGCGCTGAGTCCCGCCTCCGTGCTCACCACGCGGATTCTCGAGCACGAGAAGAAGGTTGTGGTAGAAGTGCCAGCAGATCAGTTGTCGCTGGCCATCGGCAAAGAGGGTCAGAATGCCCGTCTCGCTTCACGTCTGACGCACTGGAACATCGACATCCATCCCGCGACACGATCAGTGCAGCCAAACGGAGTGGATGAAGATGAAGTCGATGACGGTCTCCACCGGAAGGAGGAAGCCGGTGCCCTTGCGCCCTAAGCACGTTCCGCAACGCACGTGCATCGCCTGCCGCAACGCCCATCGTGAGGATGCCAAGCAAGCGAAGCGCGATCTTATCCGTATCGTACGCTCACCATCTGGCACTATCAGTGTCGATCCTAGGGGTAAACTACCTGGGCGTGGCGCCTATCTCTGTGAGAATCGCGGGTGCTGGGAAGCTGCCCTCTCCGGCAACGCCCTTGTCCAGGCCTTGAAGATGCCCGCGCTGTCAGGCGAGGATCGCCAGGTGCTCCTCGCCTTCGCCCAGAGTCTACCTACGGCGCCGGAGAGTTCCCGCACTTCGTTGTGATCATTCGCTGAGCAGCGAACCTTGCTCAGCCATCAGGAAGGAGCCGCTTATGAGCAGCCCATCGAACGACCCTTCGCGCCGTGCGCGTCCCGCCTCGGCACCTGCCGGCAACGGGAGGGCTCCTGCGCCCTCAGCCCGACCCGCCACCGAGCAGACCCCCGGAACCGCGCCGGCAGCGTCAGCATCCGACCGTTCTACTCGAGCACCAGTCGCGACACGGCCAGCGGCCCCTGCAGGGCCAGCACGCCCTGGCATGCCTAGTACACCCAGCCGTACTGCCGCGCCTTCTGCCGTAGGACAGCGTCCGGCGCCGCGTGGCGGAGCATCACGCGGCGGTAGGCCAGGGGGCTCCGGCCTCACCCGCGGCCCGATGCGACCCGGTGGCCGTCCTAGCGATCGGCGCGATGCGGCTGCGCCCGTACCCAAGACACTCCGGCTCCCCGCCACGCTCACGGTTGGTGAGCTCGCCGAGCTCATGCACGAGTCGGCGGTCACAATCATTCGCGAGCTCATGACGAAGCACGGCATCATGGCCACAATCAACCAGCAGATCGATCGCTCCGCTGCTGAGATGGTGGCTCACGACCTAGACTACGAGATCCTCGAAGACAAAGCCGCCGAGGGCGAGAGCGCCACCGCGATGCTGGAGCGGCTGACCGCCGGCGGCGATAGCGGTGAGGAGCTAGTGCTTCGCCCACCGGTCGTCACGGTGATGGGACACGTCGACCACGGCAAGACGACCCTGCTCGACGCCATCCGTCAGACGAAAGTGGCGGAGAGTGAGGCGGGTGGCATCACCCAGCACATCGGCGCTTATCAGGTCGAGCACGATGGCAACAAGATCACCTTCCTGGATACTCCAGGCCACGAGGCCTTCACTGCCATGCGCGCTCGCGGTGCTCAAGTGACGGACATCGCCGTCATCGTCGTCGCTGCCGATGACGGGGTCCAGCCGCAAACAATCGAGGCCATCAACCATGCACGCGCTGCCAAGGTTCCGATCATCGTGGCGATCAACAAGATCGATGCTCCCGGAGCCAACCCAGATCACGTGAAGCAGCAGCTCGCCGAGAACAACGTCCTCATCGAGGAATGGGGAGGAGACGTGCCGTGCGAGCTCGTGTCAGCACGCCAGAAGAAGGGCATGAATGATCTCCTCGACATCATCATCCTGCTAGCGCAGCTACGTGACTTGAAGACCAGCGTCAATCGTCCCGCCCAAGGCACTATCCTCGAAGCAAAGCTGGATAAGCACGTCGGCCCAGTTGCCACCGCTTTGGTACAGACAGGCACCTTGAAGGTGAGTGACATCGTCGTTGCCGGTGGCGTATCTGGCCGCATCCGCACCATGCTCAACGATCGGGGCAAACCCGTGCGCAAGGCAGAGCCTTCCACCCCGGTGTCGATCATGGGACTCACTGGACTGCCTCTCGCTGGTGACTCCTTCAGCGTCGTGAGCGATGAGCGCACCGCTCGCAGTATCGCCGAGGAAATTGCTCAGAAGCGTCTCGCCGCCACTCCTCAGACAGGAGCCGGCATGGCGCGTGCCAGTGGGGATGGCACCGCAGCCGTGAAAGAGCTCAACATCGTGCTCAAGGCAGATGTGCAAGGCACCCTCGAGGCACTGCGTAACGCCAGTAGTGCGCTCGCCAACGACGAGATTGCCGTCAACATCATCCACGGTGGTGTCGGCGGCATCAGTGAGAACGACATTCTACTCGCAGTGGCCTCGAAGGCTCTCGTTCTCGGCTTCAACGTAAAGGTCGACCCAGGGGCGCGGCGGGCAGCCGATCAGTCAGGCATCGAGGTTCGCCTCTACAACATCATCTATCAGCTCCTCGAAGAGCTCGAGAAGAGCGTCACGGGCATGCTTCAACCGATCTATGAAGAGCGCATCACCGGCCACGCCGAAGTGCGTCAGATCTTCCGCTTGCCACACAATGAGGTGGTTGCGGGATGCTATGTCACCGACGGGGCCGTCCAAAAGGACAGCGAGGTACGGGTGTTGCGCCGTGGAACCAAGGTGTTCGAGGGAAAGGTCGCGTCGCTCCGCCGGTTCAAGGATGCCGTCTCTGAAGTCACCCAGGGCTACGAGTGCGGCATCGGCATTGAAGATTGGCGCGACCTTCAGGTTGGCGACGCTCTCGAACTCTTCCATCAGGAACGGGTTCGCTAACGTCCTGAGGTAGCCGCGACTGTGCCGGGAGCTCGTCGCCCAGAAGGTCGCTTGTCTCCGCCAGTCGCCACGCTGAGCAGTCGCAGTGAAAGGGAGCTCGGACAATGTCGACTCGCCGGCAGGCACAGGTTGCAGACGAGATTCGTCGCGAGATTGGAGAGCTGATTCTCAAGCAGATCAAAGACCCACGCATCGGCTTCGTGTCGGTCACGGAGGTCCACGTGTCTTCTGACCTCCGCCATGCTCACGTCAACGTGAGCGTGTACGGGAGTGAGAATGAGCGCCAAGAGACGCTGCGCGCCTTGCAGCACGGCGCTGGCTTCTTCCGGCACGAGATCGGCCAGAGCTTGCAGTTACGCTTCACGCCGGAAATCGTATTCCACCTCGATGACTCGCTGGAGCGCGGTGATCGCATCTTGCGGTTGCTCGACCAGGTGAAGCAGAAGTAGATCTCACAGTCGTCATCTGACCAGCGTAGCGAGTGTGCACGCGACTAGAGAGCCCTGGAAGGAGTGCCATGACCACAGCAGACGAGCTCGTTGCCACTGATCTCGAGGGAGCGAAGCAGGCAGCAGAACAGGCCATTCGCTCAGCCCACTCCATCATCATCACGAGCCACGTCAATCCCGACGGTGACGCCATCGGCTCGATCCTGGGCACTGCCCTCACGCTCGCCGCACTGGGAAAGCACGTCCTCCCCATCAACCCTGATCCGGTTCCGTGGACGTTCCAGAAGCTGCCTCAGGCTAGCCGCGTGAGTACGTGGGATGCCCTGGCAAGCTTTGGCCGCCCAGACCTGTGGCTAGCACTGGATTCCGCCGACGAGCTCCGTCTGGGGCTCACCCCCGATGTGCAGACAGTGCTGGCAGACGTGCCGATTGTGCAGTTTGATCACCACATCACCAACACACGCTACGGTCAGGTCAACATCGTCGAGCCAGAGACGGCGGCGTGCTGCCAGCAAATGGCTCGCTTCCTGGTCGATCGCGATTTCCCAATCACGGCAGACGCTGCGACATCCTTGCTCTGCGGACTCACAACAGACAGTGGTGGATTTCGCTACTCATCGGTAAGTGCCGAGACATTTCGCGCCGCAGCCGACCTCATGCGCTGCGGCGGGCGGCAGAAGGATGTTGGAGAGCTCCTGGGCCGGCGGCGATTCTCGGCGACCAAGCTGTGGGGCATGACCCTGCAGACTACCGAGCTCTACCAGCAAGGGCGGGTGGCAGCCGCCTACACCACGCGGGCAATGTTCGAAGCGGTGAGGCTTGGCGACGAGGGGACGGAAGGTATCGTCGAAGCACTGCGCGCGATCGAGGGTGTCGACATCGCCATCACCTTCCGGGAGGAGCCGGCCGGCACTGTCAAAGTCAGCTTCCGCACGACGGAAGCTGTCGATGCCACGGTGCTTGCCCTTGCCAATGGCGGCGGCGGGCACCCGCGTGCCGCGGGCTGCACCGTAGCCGGTCCTCTGGAAGCAGCACGGATGCGCATCATCGCGCAGGCCAGCTACTTCCTCGAGCACGGCACGCTGCCAGAGCCGGCCGTGGAGGCATCCGTAACTTCGTGAGCGCGAGCGGCTTCATCGTTCTTGACAAGCCTACGGGCGTCACCTCCCAGCACGCACTCTACAAGCTGCGCTCGTTGCTACGAGAACGGCATGCTGGCTTTGCCGGAACCCTCGACCCGCTAGCCACTGGGGTCTTGCTGACCGCATTTGGGCCGGCCACGGCTCTCCTGGCCTTCCGTGAGAGCGATGACAAGAGCTACAGCGCCACCATCACTCTCGGCACCGCCACAACCACCGATGACAGCGAAGGG
>JAMCTA010000024.1 GCA_023381895.1 Chloroflexota bacterium | reverse complement strand
TTCCTACCTTCTGCGAAGAGTGTCGATAGCACCGGCAGGTCGCGGGGCAGCGGCGTCCAGCCGCGATGCGGCCAGGTCGTCGCACCCGTGACGAGGTCGGTCCGGCAGGGGATGGTAGGACAGGAGCCGATGTAGGCACGGTCGAAAACCGCTGCTTCACTGGCGAAGTGATCGAGGTGTGGCGTGCGGATCCAGGTATTGCCATTGGCGCCGAGGTGGTCCCATCGCAGGCTATCCAAACAGATGCAGATGACGTTGTATGACTGTTCCTGCAGCATGACGCGCACTCCTGTTCCTATCCCTGCTCTTGGTGCAGCGGTCGAGCCGTCGCGCTCAGAGACGTATGACGCCCGTGAGCCGCAGGGCGCTCGGACCCCGGCACTCTCGATCAACGACTAGGCATCCCATGGATTCGTCGAATCTCCCAGTTCCTCGCGCAACTGGCGGAGCTGGTCTTTCAACCGGTGTAGCGTCTCCTGATAGTCCGGCTGGTCATAGACGTTGCGCAGCTCATGCGGGTCCTTGGCAAGGTCGAAGAGCTCCCACTCCGGGGGATCGGGCTCGTGCTCGTAGTAGTAGATCAGCTTGTAGCGGGGTGTACGTAGACCGTAATGCGCATAGACGTTGTGGTGAGCGAGATGCATGAAGTAGCGATAGTACATCGCTTCCCGCCAGCCCGGCGGCGACTCGCCGCGCAGGATGGCGCGAAAGCTGCGACCCTGCATCTCCGGTGCTACGGGCAGCCCGGCATAATCGAGAAAAGTCGGCGCAAAGTCCACATTGATCACCAGGCGATCGTCACTCGTCGCGGGCTTGATCTCCCGTGGGTAGCGTACGACGAAAGGCATTTGGAGCGACTCCTCGTAGAAGAAGCGCTTGTCGTACCAGCCGTGGTCACCAAGGAAAAAGCCCTGGTCGGAAGTGTAGATGACGACGGTGTTCTCGGTTAGCTCCTCTTGATCGAGGTAGTCCAGCAGGCGGCCGGTGTTGTCATCGATGGAGGCGACGCAGCGTAAGTAGTCCTTAATGTAACGCTGGTACTTCCAGTGTTTAAGCTCTGCCGGGGAGAGCCCCGCGGGCGGTGGTCCCTTGGTGTCGCGGTCGTTGAGGTCGCGGTCAATGCGCATCCTCGCTGCAGAGGCCGCGCGGGCACGGTGCTGGTAATCGTCGTCGAAAGTCACGGGCTCTGGAATGTCTATCTCGTCATAGAGGTGGGCGTGACGCTCGTCCGGATCCCAAGGGCGATGCGGCGCTTTGTGGTGGACCATCAGGCAGAACGGTCGCTGGGGATCGCGTCGCCGGAGCCAGTCGAGCGACAGATCAGTAATGATGTCGGTGGCGTACCCTGGGTAGACCTTGTGCTCCCCCAATTCGATCATCTCAGGGTTGTGGTAGAGGCCCTGCCCTGGCAGGACGTTCCAGTAATCGAAACCGGTAGGATCGTGAATATCGCCGTGTCCAAGATGCCACTTGCCGGTGATGGCCGTCTGGTAGCCAGCTTGCTGAAGGAGTTTCTGCACCGTCAACCGGCGGCCATCGAAGCGGTCGTTGAGGGTGAGCACGCCGTTGACGTGGCTGTAGGCACCAGTGAGGATGCTGGCGCGGCTAGGAGCACAGATGGAATTAGTGCAGAGGCAGGCGTCCAAGCGCATGCCCTCGTTGGCAATACGATCCAGGTTGGGAGTAGTGTTGATGCGGCTGCCGTAGCAGCTCATAGCGTGTGCGGCGTGATCGTCGCTCATGATGAAAAGGATGTTCGGTCGTTCGTCTGTCATGCTGCCCTCTCACGAAGCAATACTCGTAGCCCAGCCCTCATTGCCCCGGCTGGTACCAAGATCAGTCTTCACTGGCGCTACACTCCGCACTCACCTCCGGCAGGATAGCCGGGTGCAGCCTGGAGAGAAGATAGCGCCGCTCTTACGCCGGGATACTCATCGTGGAACGCTCCACCTCGTCTGCGTTTTCCACGATCTTCTCGCCCAATGCACTGTCCATTAAGATACTGTCGAGGCTAACGTCACGCAAGCGCTTGCAGTTTCAATAGACAGGAGGCTTGAACCTGATTATTCGCTGTTCTACACTTCCCACCAACATCGCAACGATAGCTTGATCTAAGTAACTTGCGCTGGCAGTGGCTAATAGGAAGGCCGAGCGCGGCATCGCAGCAATCCTACCGGTGCGCACCGGCACCATTCAACCGTCCGTTGCCTGCCGACATGAGCAGGACGCAGCGCTGGTTCTCGTGTGAGCCGGACCTCCAGCTAGGGACCGTGATGCGTCCAGACGAGAGGTTGGTAGTGGCATATGACGGACACTAGGGGCTGGGTCTTGCGTCCATTTCGGATCGGTGACGATGAACCGTTGGTGCGGCTCTGGAATCGCACCCTGGTGCGCGATCCCATCTCCGTGGAGATCTTCCGCCGGCAGACACTGCTCGATCCCAACTTCCAGGCCGAGGGTTGCCTCCTGGCAGAGGCAACCAATGGTGGGAGAGAGCTGCTCGGTTTCGTCCTGGCCACAGTACCGCGGGTCACCCGGCTGTTTGCTCGCCGGCAGGGCACCGGCCGGATCGTCGGTATGGGTGTCGTGCCGGAGGCGCGCGGGCAAGGCATCGGCACGGCGCTGCTTGACGCGGCAGTCGCCTACCTCCGTCAGCGCGCCTGCCAACGTATTGACGTCGCGGCGCACGAGTATTTCGCAGCCGGTGTGGATAAGCAAGCATATCTCAATGGCATCCATTTCCTGTGCACGCGCGGCTTCGAAGAGGTACGCGAGTCGGTCGCGATGGGGCGCTTGCTCTACGATCTCTCTTGGCCAGACCCAGTGCGAGCCGCAGAGGCACGGTTGCTCCAAGAGGGTATAGAGGTCCGGTACTTCGAACCCGCCGATACCTACGCCCTAGTCGAGTACTTCCGAGCGGAGTTTCCACCAAACGTGGAGTTCTTCCTCCGTAAGCTCGATGCGCGGCACGCCCACGACGAGATGGTCGTGGCCGTTTGTCGGGGGGAAGTGCTGGGCTACTGCCAGCACCTCGATAGCGACCACGTCGGCCCCTTCGGTGTCGCCGCGGCGCACCGCAATCGCGGTATCGGCACGGTGATGCTCTACCGCCTGCTAGAGCGGATGCGGAAGAAAGGATACAAGTTCGCTTGGTTCGGTGAGACCGGGAGGGCCCGTGCCTACTACGAGCGCGCCGACTTCACTGTTATGCGCGTCTATGCAGTGTTGAGCCGCACGCTGGAGCAAGCCGGCGCGGGAATGGAAGGATAGATCGTATGCGCTCACTCGCTGCTCTAGCAGGTACAGGCGCCGTTCAGCTCGGACTGGAACAACTCCTCGCCACACTCCGTGGCAAGCGAGCCGGCTTGATTGCCAATCAGGCGTCCGTCTTGGCAGATTTCACGCACCTGGGACATCTGCTCCATAGCCGTGAAGACCTCGAGCTGCGCTGTTTCTTCGCTCCGGAGCATGGCCTGTGGGGCGATGTGCAGGGTGGGGGGTCCATCGCCACGACTAATGACCCCGTGACGGGGCTGCCGATTCACAGCCTCTTCGTCAACACGCCAGCAGGACGGCTACGGAAGCCGACGCCGGAGATGCTCTCGGGGCTGGACGTGCTCCTCTGCGATCTGCAGGATGCCGGCGCTCGCTACTACACTTACATCTCGACGATGGAGCAGGCCATGGAGACGGCCGCCGAGGCCGGTATACCTTTCGTAGTGCTAGACCGGCCGAATCCAATCGGGGGCCAGCGGCTCGACGGTAACGTCAGCACGGAAGAGGAGCGCAGCTTCACGGCCATCCACCCGCTTCCAGTCCAGCACGGCATGACGATCGGTGAACTAGCGCTTCTCCTCAACGCCGAACGCGCGCTCGGTGCCGATCTGACGGTCATTCCTATGTGCGGCTGGCAGCGGAGCATGTTCTTCGACGCTACCGGCCTGCCGTGGGTGGCGCCATCACCGAACATGCCAGTACCCGCCACTGCTACCGTCTACACCTGCTCGCTCATCGTTGGCGCCAACCTCTCTCCAGGGTTGGGCACCACCCAGCCATTCGAGCTGGTGGGCGCGCCGTGGGTGGATCCCTTCGTGTATGCCAGCGCTCTCGAGGCGCGCCATCTGCCGGGAGTGTGCTTCCGTCCTGCCTACTTCTTCGTCCACTTCGGGCCGCACGCGCAGCAGCGCTGCGGCGGTGTACAACTGCACGTCACTGAGCGGCGGGCTTTCCGCGCCTGTGAGACAGCAGCCCATATGACGGTAGTAGCGACCGAGTTGTACCCGGACCAGGCGGTGCCACCATTACCGGGGCTGAGCCGGCACCGGATCGTTGCTGACGGCCGCGATGCCGGAGCCATCATCGCGAGCTGGCAGGACGATCTCGCGCAGTTCCGTATTCGGCGTGCGGCCCACCTGCTCTATACCGAGGACTCGCCATAAGCCAGCGAGGGATTCGGTGTGCGTATTGATCAGCCACGAACCGGTAGAAAGGCAAGGGATTGTAGTGCCATCTTCGATGCAGAACGATCGTTCCGATGTGCGGCAGGTGGAACGAGTTCGCGGAGCCATCATTCGCGGCTCACGTGAGAAGCGCTCGCTCGCGCTCTGCTTCACCGGACACGAATTCGGTGAAAGCTTGCCAACCATCCTTGCGGAACTGAAGCGCCACGGCGCCTACGGGTCTTTCTTCCTCACTGGGACCTTCCTGCGCAACCCAGTCTTCCAGGCGGACGTGCAGCAGCTTGTTGCTGATGGCCACTACCTCGGACCCCACTCCGACCAGCATCTCCACTATTCTGAGGGACCGCCCGAGCGGCGCACGCTCATCACCCGGCAGCAGTTCATTGCTGATGTGCAGGCCAATCTCGCCGAGGTAGAGGGCTTCGGTGTGCCCCGAGCACAGGTGCGCTACTTCATTCCACCCTACGAGACCTACAATGAGGAAGTTGCCGGCTGGAGTGCGGAGCTCGGATTAGTCTTGATCAACCCCACTCCCGGCACCCTCAGCGGGCGTGACTGGACTCCACTGGGGCACCTGCACTACACCACAACCGATGACATTCACGCCAGCATCTACCGCCGGGAGGCCGAAGATCAGTATGGCCTCAACGGCTTCCTCCTCTTGATGCACGCTGGCGCCGGTCCCGGGCGGCTGGACAAGGCGGCGCGACGGCTCGGTGGCTTGCTCGACGACCTGCAGGCGCAGGGCTACACACTCCTACGCGTCGACCACCTCCTCGATCCGGTGCTGGAATAGAGCAAACCTGGCGACTGAAGTCGCGGCTCTACCAAGCTAAGCCGCCCTGCGGCGGCTCCGGGCTTTGCTGATTGTAGCTCGCGACTTCAGTCGCCAGGCGGTCTCTGACAAGGAGCACCAGACTTGCCGGATGCATCACTTACTCACCCTTGTTGATAGTATGGTCTGGTGCAGCAGTCTAGGAGGTTCTCATGCCCACGTCCCGTCCCCACGTTCTGCTCTTTATCTGCGACCAGATGCAGGCGCCTCGCCCGGCAATTGCCCAGACGGCGCCCACTCCTGCGCTCGACGCGCTGGCGGCTGATGGCGTTCGCTTCACCAACGCCTACTGCGCGAATGCCCAGTGCGTGCCTTCGCGTGTCTCGCTCCAAACAGGACTCTACCCGCACGAGGCAGAGGTGATGATCATCTACGGCTTCCACGGTCACAGCGCTCACCTGGATGGAACACAACTGACCAGTGGCCAGGTGTTCCGTGACGCTGGTTATACGACCGCCTACTTCGGCAAGACGC
>JAMCTA010000115.1:1753-5909 GCA_023381895.1 Chloroflexota bacterium | reverse complement strand
CGTCACGTAGGGAAAGCTGGTGCGAAGCCAGCGCTGTCCCGCAGCTGTAAGTGGTGCGCTTGCGCCACGAGCCAGAATGCCTACAGCCGCTCGTTCGCTTCACACCTTCGCGCGAAAGGCGGTGGGCCCTCGATGATGACGGCATACCTAGTCTCAGTACAGCCAGCAGCCTTCAACGCTGTGGCCAGTAACCCTATCACAGCCGAGGCCTGCCTGTGATCATCTTGCAGGCCTTCCCGACGAGCACCACTGCTCCGATCCTTGCTCCATCCTGCTGGTCAGCAAGGCCAGCTATGTTCTGCCCACCTGAGCGCGATGATCCTCAGACCCACTTCAGCGCTGACCTCGGCAGAACTCCCCCCACGCCTTCGTTGCACCGGAGGCAGGGTAGGCGAGCAGCGGCAGTAGCCGGTGTGGATAGTACTCGATGAGTGCGCCTGCAAGCGTACCAGGTATGCCCCTCGGCCCCCACTCGCTCCTGAAGCGCTACGCTCTTTCCGGACCCGAAATTGAGCGCCGGAGCATCGCTCGAAGTACCGAGGCCCTTGCTGGCCTCGCCCTTCCGCCCGACCTCCTCGCTATTGCAGCACGAATGATCTATGCCGTCGCTGATCCCACAATCGCGCCACTCATCCGGATCCACCCTGACCTGGCAACCGCCGCCATCGGTGCGCTGCACTCTGGCTGCCGCATCGTGTGCGACGTCAAGATGGTGGTCAGTGGTCTCAATCACCGGGCCGCTGATCGGTTGCGCTGCCAGATCACGACGAGTATCGACGATCCCGGGATCGCCCTCCGCTCCCAGCAGTCCGGGTATCCCAGGGCTGCCGAAGCTTTCCTACGCGAGGGAGCCGCCCTCACTGGCGCGGTTGCTGTTGTCGGCAACGCGCCAACCGCACTCCTCGCTGTGCTCGATCTCATCAACGCTGGCATCGCGAAGCCAGCCTGTATCATCGGCATCCCAGTAGGCTTCGTTGCTGCAACCGAAGCAAAGGATGCTCTCCAGCACGGATCAACACCATTCGTCACGGTCTTAGGAACACGCGGTGGGAGTGCACTCGCCGTTGCGGCCATCAATGCCGCTGTTTCTGCTGGCTACTGCCTCACCGGAGCCATCGGGTAGCTGAAGACTCATAGCAATGCACGATGTACAGAAATCACCACCAGAGGAGCCAATTGTCACGACAGGATTGCTCCCGGCCCCCCGGCAACGTGGGATGCGCACCGGATTCACCACAGGTTCGTGCGCAACAGCGGCAGCAATGGCGGCTGCGCAGATGTTGTGCTCAGGAGTTCCCGTCGAGAGCACCATCATTACGCTACCCGCGGGTCAACGTGTCCGGTTCCTGCTACGCTCGGCTCAACTCTTGGCGGACGGGGCACGATGCACCGTCATCAAAGACGCTGGGGACGATCCAGACGTAACGCACGGGGCGGAAATTGGCGCAACGGTGGAGTGGGGCGACAAGCCGGGCATCGAACTCTGCGGCGGGGTTGGTGTCGGCACGGTCACCCGCCCTGGCCTGGGCCTGGATGTCGGCGGGCCAGCAATCAATCCGGTTCCACGGTGCATGATCCTGGAGCATGTCGCACGAGCTGCTGGGCCACTTGTTCAGGAGCGGGGGCTGCGCGTGACCATCTTCATTCCTAAGGGCAACGAGCTTGCCAAGCGCACCCTCAATAACCGTCTCGGTATCACTGGCGGTCTGTCCATCCTTGGCACAACCGGGATCGTACAGCCATTCTCCACTGCAGCCTGGCGCGCCAGCGTCGCCCAGAGCCTAGACGTCGCCGCAGCGAATGGCCTCACAGAAATCCTCCTCAGCACGGGGGGAAGGAGCGAGCACTTTGGCCAGCAACTGCTCAGCCTACCTGACATGGCGCTCATCGAGATGGGTGAATTTACCGGCTTCGCCCTGCGTCACGCCGTCGATCGCGGTATCAGCCGGGCGCACCTCTGTGGCATGATCGGCAAGTATGCCAAGATTGCTCAGGGTCACCTGATGACCCACGTGGCAGGTAATCAGGTCGACGTCAGCTTCCTGGCAGCGATTGCCGGTGCCTCCGGCGCGCCGGCCAGCCTGGTCAGTGCTATCTGTAAGGCCAACACCGCTCGTCACGTGCAAGAGCTGATTGTCGAAGCCGGTCTACCCCAGTTCTTCCAGATACTGTGTGATCGGGTGCTCTTCCAGTGCTCTGCTCACGTTCACGGTGCTCTCGTGCTCGACGTCATCCTCTTCGACTTTGATGGCACGGTGCTCGCCCGCTCCCAGCACACCCCAGGAGACCAGACCAATGGCTGAATCTCTCCCACCGGTATCTGTGATAGGCATTGGTGATGATGGCCCGGCGGGGCTGACCGCTCCCGTGCGTGAAGCCATTGCCCAGGCAGACGTGCTCGTCGGTGGACAGCGCCACCTTTCTTGGTTTCCGGATCATCCCGTCAGGCGAATTGTGCTCACGTCCAATCTCGACCGGGCTGTCGCCCAGATCGCCAGGGAGATGCTACAGCATCGTATCGTCGTCCTCGCCTCTGGAGATCCCCTCTTCTATGGAATCGGAAGTCTTCTCAGCCAGACACTCGGACCGCACCGTGTCCAGATCATTCCCTTCGTAAGCTCAATCCAGCTTGCATTCGCCAGAGTCGCCACAAGCTGGCACGATGCCGTCGTGCTGAGTGCGCACGGACGTCCACTCGCTCCCGTCATCCGACCCGCGCTGGACGCCCCAAAGGTTGCCCTGCTCACCGACGGGGAGAATACCCCCGGAACTATCGCCACCGCCCTCATCGCCGCTGGAATGGAGGACTGCCGTGTCGTCATCTGCGAGCACCTTGGCGGTACAGCAGAACGGATCGTAGACACGCGCCTGTTCGAGGTACCGCAACAGACCTTTGCCGGTCTCAACGTGATGCTATTGCTCCGTGCGGCACCCCAACGTCCACTGCTGGCACTCGGTCTGCCAGACGAGACGTACGACCACACGGAGGGGCAAATCACGAAGGCTGAGGTGCGTGCGGTCACCCTCGCAAAGCTCGGCCTGCGACGTGAGGGAGTGCTGTGGGACATCGGCGCTGGCACTGGCTCCGTCAGCATCGAAGCGGCCTTGCTCACCGGCAGCCACGTCTACGCGATCGAGCGCAATCCGGACCAGATCAAGCGCATCAATGCGAACATCGCTGCCCACCACGCCCCCAACGTCACCGTAATAGAAGGTGAAGCGCCTACGGCGCTTGGAGTGCTGCCACCACCAGGCTCGGTCTTCATTGGCGGGAGCGGGGGGCAGCTCTCAGCCATCTTAGGCACGGTGCATCGTGTGCTGCCTGCGGGCGGTCGCGTGGTGCTCAACCTCATACTGCTCTCCCATCTCCAGGAGTGCCGGGAGTGGTTCTCGGCTAGGTCCGGATGGCACCAAGAACTGCTCTCTGTCCACGTATCTCGGGCGGTACCGGTGGCCGGTGACGTGCGCCTGGCTTCCCTCAACCCGGTGTGGATTCTTGCAGCGCAGAAGATGGAGTGAAGCCACCGGTGGACAGCCCCTCGATCATCCCAGCCGCTCCGGCCTCAGGGACGCTCTACGGTATTGGCCTCGGACCAGGTGCGCCTGAGCTTCTTACTATTCGCGGACTTCAGCTGCTTCAGCAGGTCTCGGTGATCTTTACCCCAGGAGGCAGCACTGACAAGCCAAGTTATGCCGAACAGATCGCTGGCCACTTCCTCGACCCGGCGAAGCAGCAGATCATTCCGCTGCCGGTCACTTTCAGCCGGGTGCGCGAGGGGCGCGATCGCGCTTGGCGAGCTGCTGCTGATGTTGTCGCCCGATGGATAGGTGCAGGGCACAGTGCTGCCTTCGTCACAGAAGGTGACCCACTGACGTATAGCACCTTCATCCACCTCTTTCTCGCCCTCCGTGAATGCCACCCCGGCATCCCGGTTGAGATCGTTCCGGGGATCAGCAGCATCCAGGCCGCCAGCGCTGCGGCCTGCTACCCGCTGGTGGATCAGGATGAGCGCCTGGCAGTCCTGCCCGCGCCCTACGCCATCGACAGCCTTCCTCAGATACTCCAGATCTTCGATACAGTCGTGCTGCTAAAGGTCAACAGCGTCTTTGACCGGCTCGTCGACCTCCTTGCAGAGCACAGCCTCCTCAATCGATC
>JAMCTA010000115.1:344-1720 GCA_023381895.1 Chloroflexota bacterium | reverse complement strand
ACTTCTCTCTCATAATCGTCCATCATGAAAGGGGTGTTTCCCATGACTGAGGGAATGGTGTACTTCGTCGGCGCTGGTCCTGGCAGCCCCGATCTCATCACCGTTCGCGGACAGCAAGTCATTCAGCATGCTGACGTGATCATCTTTGCTGATTCGCTCGTTCACCCTGATGTCTGTAAGGTCGCTCGGCCTGATGTAGAGTTGCACGGCAGTTCCTCATTGACGTTGGAAGAGGTCCTGAGCATCGTGGTGAAGGCCGTGCACGCGGGGAAAGTGGTCGCTCGCATTCACAGCGGTGACCCCTCTATCTACGGTGCCATCCACGAGCAGATGGTTGCTCTAGACCGCGAGGGTATTCCCTACACGATCGTCCCTGGCGTCACGTCGGCAGCCGCCGCCGCAGCTGCGCTTGGTGCAGAGCTTACCATCCCTGAGGTCTCCCAGACGGTCATCTTCACCCGTGTTGGTGGTCGCACAGGATTGCCAGGCAGAGAGCGCCTGACCAGTTTTGCAGAGCACGGCGTCACCATGGCGATCTTCCTGAGCACCGCACTCATTGAGCGCGTAGTAAGTGAGCTCCTGAATGGTGGCTACGTGCCCACCACTCCGGTCGCAGTGGTCTACCGCGCAACCTGGGAGGATGAGCTCATTCTCCGCGGTACACTGGAGGACATTGCCGCGAAGGTTCGAGCAGCCAAGCTGGCCAAGCAGGCGATCATCATGGTCGGAAAGGCCTTCGATCCAGCGCTGCATACCTACGGAAGCGCCTATCGCTCTCATCTCTATGACGGCACGTACACCCACATGTTCCGGAAGGGCACTTGGCGCCGCCAGGACAAACCGCCATCCGGCGGCGATCCCTTCAGCACGGCCTCTACAGAGGGCAGCGAGTGACTACTGGTCTCCCTCGACTGACAATCGGCAGGCGTATGCCTGCTCCCCTCGCAGCAGTTGCTCTCACCAAGCGTGGGGCCACCGCGGCTACCACTCTTTCCGCAGCGCTCTCCCTCGATGCCTACGTCCCGGCAAAGCTCGGAGCCGGTGACACCGCCGTGCCCTACACCGAGCCGGTGCGCGAGCTGCTGCCCCGTCTTTTCAACGAGTATCACGGCCTCGTGCTCTTCATGGCGCTCGGCGCGGCCGTCCGCCTACTCTCCCCGCTGCTCAAGAGCAAGCGTGACGATCCCGCGGTCGTCGTCGTTGATGAAGCCTGCACCTTTGCCATCAGTGTGCTCTCGGGCCACCTCGGTGGCGCGAATGCGCTCGCCCACCAGGTTGGTGCTGTGCTGCACGCCACACCGGTCATCACGACCGGTTCCGATGCCCTCTGTAGAGGCCGTGCTGAAGGGATCGCCGCCGGATGGCGGTTTGTCCTG
>JAMCTA010000115.1:0-334 GCA_023381895.1 Chloroflexota bacterium | reverse complement strand
ACGACCGGTTCCGATGCCCTCGCCCTGCCTGCACTCGATCTTCTTGGTGCGGAAGCGGGTTGGCGCTGCGAGAGTGACGCTGATCATCTGAAGAGCGTGATGGCGGCGCTGCTGAACGAGCGCGTGGTCGCGATCTACCAGGATGCGGGCTCTCCCGCCTGGCAGCAGCAGGTGCCAGAAGGACAGCGCCGGATCATTGCGGCGCTCGAATCTCTAGAAGATCTACCAGAAGAAGTAGCGGCAGTGATCGTCATCTCCGACGCACGCGACATTCCTGCCTTGCGTCATCCGCGCCCGTGTGTGGTGTATCGACCTCCAACGCTCGTCGCCGGCA
>JAMCTA010000013.1 GCA_023381895.1 Chloroflexota bacterium | reverse complement strand
CCTTGGCCTGCGGCGTGCCGATGCTCTGTGGCTGCGAGATCGCATGCTCCCGGCCCTTGCCCTAGTGGCCGCGGGGTCGCTGCTCGTGTGGCTGCTCGAATCGCCATTCTTCTTCGTGCAGCGTGTCAAGGTGCTCGGCGCCAACGGACAGATCGCCCAAGAGCTTGTGCGAGCCAGTGGCATCGGCAACCAGAGCCTCTTTGTCATCAACCCGACATTGTTCGTGGAAAAGATGTACGCTGTGCCTGATCTCGCCAGCGCGACGCTACAGCTTCAGCTCCCTTCGACACTCACCGTTCACGTGCGGCTGTACCAGCCGGTGGCAGTGTGGGAGAGCGGCGGGAAGGGCTACCTCGTGACAGAGCATGGCTACGTCATCAAGCCGGGGGATGATCCGAAGCTCTTGCACATCGCCACGGCGAAACCGACAGCATACAAGCACGGCGATATCATCGATCCCGCTCTCGTGCGCTCGGCGTATCTTCTGCGTGACCTCTTGAACGCGCAGCGTATAGGTGTCCAACAGCTCACCTTCCTGGATAATCGCTCGCTGGAGGTGCGATCCCCTTCTGGCTGGGTGGCGATCTTCGGTGTGACGGGAGATTTGCAGCGCCAGGTGGCTGTGTTGGCGACGTTCCTAGCGACCAATCCGAAATTCACACTGATCGACCTGCGCTACGGCAATGTTCCGTACTACCGGACGTGAAGCCGGGCCTAGCAGTCCGTTACTCCTCTTCTGACCGGTACTCGCAGACCTCCCCAAAGGAGCCCCTCGCCCGCGTGGCGGGAGAGGGATGCCGGCGGCAGCGTGAGGGACTTCTAGGGCCCGTGCCAGGAGGTCGGAGCCAGGCGTAGACAACGTGGTAGACTCGCCAGTGATGGGCGAGGCGACGGCTTTTCCTGGAAGCGAGCGCCTTCAGAAAGGTTGAGGCGTGGAGCTTACCTGGTTTGGACATGCGTGCTTCCGCTTTCGCGGCCGTGAAGCAACCGTCATCACTGATCCCCCGGATCCCGCGCTTGGCTATGCCATCCCGCGTCTACCGGTCAACGTGCTCACGTGCAGCCATCAGCATCCGGGCCACGGGTATCTGGATATGTGCAGCGATGGCTGCAAGGCGTTGACCGGCCCTGGAGAGTACGAAATTGCCGGTGTGTTCATCACGGGGGTCCACACGTATCACGATGATGTGAAGGGCGTGGAGCGAGGACGGAACGTCGTGTTCGCAGTGACAGTTGATGACGTGACGGTAGCGCACCTCGGTGATCTGGGACATCAGTTGACGGCGGAACAGCGTGCGGAGCTCCCCACGATCGACGTGCTACTCGTGCCGGTGGGAGGCGTGACGACGATCAATGGCGCGCAGGCAGCTGAGCTGGTGACGCAGCTTCAGCCCCATGTTGTCATACCCATGCACTACCGCACTGCTGCAGAGCATACGCAGCCTCTCGAGACGGTAGAGCGTTTCCTCCGGGAAATCGGCCAGAAAGAGGTGGCACCGCAGAACCGCGTGAACGTCACGAAGTCGAACTTGCCGGATCAGCTACAGGTGATAGTGCTAGAAGCTCAAGGGTTGAAAGGGGACGGGCGGTGACGGCAAAGTACATCTTTGTCACCGGCGGCGTTGTGTCGTCGGTCGGCAAGGGCATAGCAGTCGCCTCACTGGGTCGCCTTATGAAGAGCCGGGGGCTGCGCATTTCGGTGCAGAAGCTCGACCCATACATCAACGTTGACCCAGGCACGATGAGCCCGTATCAGCACGGCGAGGTCTTCGTGACCGACGATGGTGCAGAGACGGATCTCGACCTCGGCCACTATGAACGCTTCACCGGGGAGAGCCTTTCCAAGGTGAGCAACGTGACGAGCGGGCAGGTGTACGCCTCGGTCATCGCCAAGGAGCGGCACGGCGACTTTCTCGGCGGCACGATTCAGGTGATCCCGCACATCACGAACGAAATCAAAGAGCGCCTTGTAGTGGCTGCCCGGCGCGCGAATGCGCACGTGGCGATTGTGGAGGTGGGCGGCACGGTTGGCGACATCGAGTCGCTGGCCTTCCTCGAAGCAATCAGGCAGATACGCAAGGATGTAGGACGGGACAACGTCCTCTACATCCACGTGACGCTGGTGCCCCACATTGGTGCGACGGGAGAGCTGAAGACGAAGCCGACGCAGCACTCGGTCAACGAGCTGCGGCGAAGCGGCATTCAGCCGGACGTCATTCTCTGCCGCTCGGACCAGCCCTTGACGGCAGAAGTGCGTGACAAGATCGCGGCATTCTGTGACGTCGATGCAGAAGCAGTAGTAGCAATGCCGACGCTGCCCACGATCTATGAAGTGCCGCTGTTGCTCGAAGCGCACGGCTTGGGCGACTACATCGCACGGCATCTCGGCCTGCCCACGACGCTAGCTGATATGGCTGAGTGGGCCCATATGGTTGCGCGCATCAAGCAGCCGCACCCTGTGGTGGAAGTAGACGTGTGCTCTTCCGATCTGAACGACGTTGAGCTCTCGATTCGCTGGGTAGACTCCGAGAGGCTCGAAGAGCAGGACGCGGCGAGTGTGCTCGCTGGCGTCGATGGTGTGATCGTGCCGGGAGGCTTTGGTCAGCGTGGCGTCGGGGGAAAGATCCAGGCAATCCGCTGGGCGCGAGAGCAGCGTGTTCCATTCTTTGGCTTGTGCCTCGGGATGCAGTGTGCCGTCATCGAGCTCAGCCGGGTAGCGCTGCGCTCCGAGCAGGCGAACAGCAGCGAATTCGACCCGACGACGCCGTTCCCAGTCATCGATCTCCTGCCAGAGCAGCGGGATGTGGCCCACAAAGGTGGAACGATGCGCCTGGGCTTGTGGCCCTGCAGGCTGCAGCCCAATTCTCTGGCGCTGGCTGCCTACGGCGAGACCGTCGTGTTCGAACGCCACCGGCACCGCTACGAAGTGAACAATGAGTTCCGTGACGCACTCACCGCCCAAGGAGCACGTTTCAGCGGCCTCTCTCCTGATGGCCGGCTCGTGGAGATCATGGAGCTGGATGGGCATCCCTGGTTCTTGGGCACGCAGTTCCATCCGGAGTTCCGCTCCCGGCCCAACGAGCCCCACCCCCTGTTCGTGTCTTTCGTCGCGGCGTGCAAGGCACACCGGGGCACATTGCTCCCCATCCCCACTGATGATGTCGTTGCTGCTCTCGCGCTATCAGCTCGTCGAAGTTGATAGCGCGAGAGCAGGCGCGGGAAGCTGAGGTGGACGGCTGGCTCGCTTCGCTCTCGTCGCCGTTGATGATCCGCACGCCCGTCCGGAGCAGGCGTATCACTACGTGCTTCCTCCCGAGGATGAGGGAAGGGTGCACAGTGGTAGCCTGGTAATGGTGCCGTTTGGGAGGCACATCCGTCGCGGCTGGGTGGTAGCCGGCGCCGAAGAATCGCCCGTGGCGCCAGACGAGATGAAACCCCTGCTGGAAGTCATCTCACCACAGCCGCTGCTCTCGGCGCGGGAGCTGCAACTGACGCAGTGGCTGAGCCGGCGCGCGCGCGTGAGCTGGGCCCGTGCCATCGAAGTCGCTGTCCCGAGTGGGGTGCTCGACAGCGTGCTGCCAGTGGTACGACTCCGGCGTGGTGCGGACGCGGCGCTGCGTGAACGCAAGCTCCTGGGGCGACTGGCCCGCCGGCTGGAGCGTGGCGAAGTGCGGCTTGACCGGGCCTACGCCCTCCTGACCCTGGATGGAGTGGTAGCGCTGCGTGCCCTAGAAGCCGCGGGCGTGGTGGAACGGCACATTCCGACACCGCGTACCGGCTTGTCCGGCTTCGCGCCGGCACGCGCAGGTGGCGCGCCCTTGAGCGTGCCGGACCGGCAGACACGGGCACTCTGCAGTACGCTCTTCGCCGACATGGCCCAAAAGCGGGGCAGCTTGTTCGTGGTGACGGCGGCCGGCTGGCCAGCAGCGGCGATCGAGCAGCTCATCCAGCATGCGAGCAAGCTGGAACGTCAAGTGATCGTCATGGTGCCACGGCTACCCCGACAGCGATCACACATCGAGCTGCTGCGTGAGCAGTTTGGCGGCGTGCTCGTGCTGGAC
This sequence comes from Chloroflexota bacterium, assembly GCA_023381895.1. The sequence goes on along the minus strand of JAMCTA010000013.1, from coordinate 2,050 downwards.
GGGGCCAGCCAGTGGCGCACCCTCGCTGAGCGGCAGCCACTGGTGACAATTGGCGGGCGCTTCGCACCGCTGGCGCCGCTGGCGCACGTGGGACTGATCATCGTGCTCGATGAGCACGATGCGGCCTATGGTGGCGAGCGCGCGCCCTTTGTGCACGGACGAGAAGTAGCCCTCGCAGCGGCGCGACTCACGCGCGCCTCGGTGGTGCTGTGTAGCCCGACCCCAGATCCTTCCACCGTGTGGCGGGCACGGCGAGCGGGTGTGCAGCGCTTCCATCTCGGTGGGGAGCCGGAGGTGGCCGTTGCGGTGGTGGATCTGCACCAGGAGCTTCAGCGAGGACACTCCCACGTCCTTACGGAGCCACTGCAGCGCGAGCTGAGCGCCGTGCTGGCGGCAGGAGAGCAGGCGCTGCTCTTCTTGAATCGCCGGGGCTTTGCCGCAGTGCTCATGTGCCGGCGCTGTGGCATCGCCGTGCAGTGTGCGCACTGTAGCGTGACGCTGTCGTACCACGCGGACGTGGAGGAGGTCCGCTGCCACCTCTGCAACTTTGCGGCGCCCAAGCCGGAGGTATGCCCACACTGCCTGCTGCCCTCCCTCGATGAGCTGGGAGCTGGTGTGCAGCGACTGGAAGCGGAAGTACAGCGCCTTTTTCCGCGGGCGCGATTGGAGCGCTGGGATAGAGATTCGACGGTGACTGCTCGGAGCGAGCAGGGTCTGCTCACGCGCTTCCGGCGGAGAGAGATCGATGTGCTCGTCGGGACCCAGCTCGTGGCACTCGATGAAGCCCTTCCCCCGGTGGCGCTGGCAGCAGCGGCCCTGGCAGACGTCGGGCTGACGCTGCCCGACTACCGGGCTTCAGAGCGGACGTATGAGCTGCTCGCGGCCCTGGAGCGGCGGGTGAAGCCGGGCGGGAAGCTGCTGATCCAGACCTTCCAGCCGGCGCACTGGGTGTTTCGTGCGCTTGCGATCGGGCAAAGTAGCGTGTACTACGAGGAAGAGCTGCGCCAACGGCAGCATTTGAGGTATCCACCGTTCCGGCAGCTCGTGCGTCTGACCTGCCGGGCGTCATCGCGCTTGCACTGTCAGCAGGAGGCGGAAAAAGTGCGCGAGCGGCTGGTGGAACGGATCGCTGAGGTAGCGCCGGACCTGACCGATGCCATCGTTGGGCCAGCGCCCGCGTACATCGAGCGAGTGAACGACGTGTACCGCTGGCAGATCCATCTACGTGTCACACAGCCGCAGCCACTGCTCGAGGTCGTGCCACCGCACTGGACGGTGGAGATCGATCCAGAGACAGTGCGCTGAACTCAGGTAGGACGGAAGGTGGATTGAACGGGTACTCAGCGCGCCCGAGCTGACCGAGGCCGATCCGATAGATACTGATCTGGAACATCGCCTCGCGCGGATTCACGAAAAGAGCAACCGTGTCCTGCGCGTGATCGTGAATGGGAAGAGCACGCCGATGCGAGTCGTAACGGCATTCTTTGATCGAAGGAGGAGCATCCTATGAAACTCAAGGTGGATCAACAGGCTGACGCGCTGTACCTGACCCTCGGCGAAGCACCCGCCAGTGATTCCGAGGAGGTCTCGCCCGGCATCATCGTAGATTACGATGAACAGGGTCGTGTCGTCGGGATCGAGATGCTGCACCTTTCGCACCGGAGCACACACTGCGAATCCGGCGGGACTATCTATCAGCAGTAGGCCGATGACTTCGCACCGGAGCGCACACTGCGAATCCTCCTCACTGTAATAACAATGTTCTACCACGGTGCGCGCTAGATCCACAACGCTCGCACCTCCCGGAACTCCCTCGTGCTCTCCCACTGGAGCCGCCCCCCAGGTGGTCCGTGTCGATCCAGCAGCAGCGACGCTGCTCCCTGCCGGCGGCGTGGGAGTGTCCCCGCAGCCACCTCTTCTCTCCCCCTCTCCATCTCAATGGCATAACTCCCGACAAAAAACTGTCGCAGGGAAATGGCGCGCGGGGATGGGGTGCGAGGACGGCGTATGCTGCCGGTCGCACGTCGGCCACGCGGCCGCTGTCGATTGG
>JAMCTA010000073.1:9454-27468 GCA_023381895.1 Chloroflexota bacterium | reverse complement strand
GCTGTTCTCCGTGCCGAGCCAGCCGGGTGAGGTGGTCGCGTTGACGATTCAAGGACTCCGCGAGGGGAAGCTCTACCGCGCCTGGAATAGGGTGACGCGCGACCGGATGACGCTCTCGCTGGGGCTGCCGGTGCTCCGCTGGACGCTTCAGGCAGCAGAGGAAGAGTGGATGATCCAGGAGAGCGGCGCCGCTGCGGTCAGCCTTGAGTGAGGGGTGGCTGCGTACAGGAGGAGGGGCGGGACCGGGCCGGTCAGCGACGGCGGTAGCGGGTAGGACGAACAGAACGGCGACGTGTGGCGCGGTAGATCGCCCGGCGGGCTTGGCGGCGCACCTCGTAGCGCACGAAGTAGCCCGGGCCACGGGAGAGCGCCCGGAAGAAGTAGAACCAGCGCATCATCTTCCAAAAGGATGGCATGGCGGGAGTATAGCTCATCGGTAGGCGTGTTGAGTCGATCAATGTGACACGGCCGGTACCGGCACGGTGGGCGTCTCCCGTGTGACGGGCGAGGGGCTTACCTGCCCTCACCCTGCCTCCGGCATCCCTCTCCCGTGTGACGGGCGAGGGACCTCCTTTGGGGAGGTCTGCGAGTACTGTCCAGAAGAGGAGTAACGGACTACTAGCGTTGTAGCGGCGGATTGTGCAGTGGTGTTCTGGTGAGTGGACAGGTGATGGGAGATAGAGATGGAGGGTGAGACAGCACGTCTGCTTCTACTGCTGGACGTACAAACGACAGGTGAACAGCTGCTGCGCGAGATGGCGGCAGACGTGCGGCGACTCGCCGTGACGCTCGCCAATGCGGGCAGTGGCGAGATGCCGTTCGCGCTGCTGACCGCTCAGGGCGAGAGCGCCCTCGATGCAGTGTGCACACTGAGCGGGGCGCTCTCGCGTGACCTTGGAGCGGCGGAAGCAGTCGCGAGTGCTGAGACTATGGCGCTAGCAGAGCACGTCGCAGCCTCAGTCCAGGTGCTGACCGCAGCTGCGGCTGGCAGTGGCGCTGCGCTCGCCGGTACGGTGCGCTATCTGAGCCAGGCACTGCAGGACGTGCTCGGCGCCGCGTTGCCGGCACTGACGTCGCTGGAGAGTGCCGCCGCCTTGAGCACGCAGGCGCTGACGCAGACTGCCGAGACAGATGTGAGTGAGATGCTGAGTAGTGTTGCGGCAATGAGACGGCGTGCTGTGGGGGCTGTGGAACAGTGGCTGCAGTTTGTGGTGCGCGCCGGAGCGCAGGCTCTTGCCGCGGGTACCCGGTGGCTAACGCAGTTTCTGCAGGCAGCACTGCAGGCTCTGGGGTCGTGGTCGGGCCGCTGGGATGTGGTCTGGGCAGAGGCGTCCCGGCGCACGCTGCAACTGTGGCGGCAGCTCGTGCGTGAACTGCAGGCGTTGGGCAGCGATTTCGGACAGGAAGCTCGTGTACTCACAGTGCAGCTTCTGACGGTGATCGCCCGTGGCCTGGCCAGGCTTGGCGTGCTATGGCGCCAGGACTGGTCGGAGTTGGAACATGAGATTGACATAATATGGAAAGCTCTGACAGAGCGGAGTCGCGAAGGAGTCAGTCTGTTGCTCGAGGTGGTGCAGACGCTGCTGGACACGGTGCTCAGCCTCGTCCGGGGCTTCGCACCAGAGTTCGCCCAGGCTGGAGAAGACCTCATCGAGGGGTTGAAGCAGGGCATTCTTAGGGTTGCCGGTGACATTGCCCAGGCTGCAAGAAGCGTCGTCGAGAATGCCATCAACGCGGCGAAGGCAGCCTTGGGCATTCACAGTCCCTCGGCGGTTTTCCAGGAGATTGGGCAGCAGACGGTAGCGGGCTTTGTCGCCGGGGTGGCGAGTCAGATGGGTGCGGCCCAGGAGGCAGTGCGGGGCCTCGCGACAGCCGTCCAACAGCCCTTCGGCATTGGCAGCGCCCTAGCCCAACCGTCAGGTGGCCTCGTGCCAGGGCACTCGCCGGCAGTGAACCCCACTGGCGGCGCAGGACGTGGGGGCGTGACAGTGCTCGTGACGGGAAACACCATCCTCAACGAGCGGATGCTCGATGACCTGGCGACGCGGGTGGGGCAGGTGCTCGTGCAGCAGACGCGCGCGGCCTACCCGCTGATGCGCTGAGAGGGGGAGTTCGTGACCGTCACCGTGACCGTGGCCGGCTACGACCTCAGCGCCTTCGTCGACGTCTCCTCGGTGCAGGTCACCCAGGTCTTGACGCGGCGGGGCGACACGGCGCAGTTCGACGTCCTGGATACGATGCTCCAGATGGGCTTCCTGCCTTTCCAGCGGGTGACGGTCACGGACGGGGTCAACACGAAGTTCGGCGGCGTTATCACCCGTGCCCGGCAGATGGCGAGCGACGGGCCATCCATCAACCGCTGGCGGCTCTACTGCCAGGACGACAGCTACTACCTCCAGCACACCCTGGCGAACAAGAAGTACAGCAACACGACGGTGGATGCCATTGTGAAGGATCTACTCGTTTCCTTCCCGCCCCCGGTGGCGATCACCACCAACAACGTGCAGTCTGGGTTGCCGGCCATCGCCTTCTTCAACGTCCACCACAGCTCGCTGGCGGATGCCTTCGACCGGCTCGTGAAGATGAGCCTGGCGAGCACCTACCTCATGTGGGACGTGGACGCGATGGGAGACCTGCACTTCTTCGACCAGAACCACGTGCCGCAGGCCGACATCGCCCTCACCGACGCGGTAGGCGCCGGTGGCGGCTGGGTGAACTACCGGCGCGACACCTTCTGGTACGAGACGGACGCCTCACAGCTGGCGAATAGCGTGACGTTTCGCGGGGGAACGTACCTCTCCGCGCCCTTTACGGACACGTGGGTCGGTGATGGGCAGCAGACGAACTTTCCGCTGAGCTACAAGCCGGACACCGACGCAAGCGCCGGCGGCTCTATCCCGACGGTGACGGTCGGTGGCGCCGCGCAGGTAGTCGCGCTCGACACGGGCTCCGGGTTCGGGGGGAACCAGTGCCTCGTGGGTGTCGACCAGGCGAGCCAGACGGGCATCCTGCGCTTTGCCACGGCACCCGGATCGGGAGTGGCCGTGGTGGCTACCTACGTCTTTGACCTGCCGGTGATCGTCCGGCGGCAGAACAACCCGTCGGTGACCCAGTACGGTGCCTGGCAGCAGTACGTCGTCGACACGAGCGTGAAGACCCAGAACGCGGCGGCCCAGCGCGCCGGCGCCATGCTCTCCCAGTTTGCCCAGCCGGTCACAAAGGCGGAGCTGGACGTCGACGTGCGCTACGTTGGGACGCTCGGGGCCGGGCAGGTGATCTATCTCGTCAACCAGCAGCTCGGGATTGTGACGCAGATGGTCATCACCGACTGCCGGATCACCGGGCAGCCGGGCGGCAGGTTGCAGCACCAGCTCCAGCTCGCGGCGTTCGCCTGAGTAAGGAAGGAGAGCGGTCGATGACACTACCACTGCAGGTGAATGACCTGCCGGACCTCTTGAAGGTCCTGAACCAGGTGACGCAACCGGACACGCCGGACAACCCAGCGGAGCAGCTCTCGGACTACGTCCCGGCGCCAACGAATGGATCGGACGATGTGGCCGTTGCCGACACGCTCACCTTCCCCAACGCCGGCCACAGCAGCACCTACCTCTGGGGGAACAGTGTGAGTATGTGGAACAAGGCGCAATGGAGTTAGCGATGAAACTTGCCAAAGAACGCGCCGGTCTGATGGGTGTGTGGCGGGTGCGCTACCGCGATCCAGTGACGGGCCGGATGTGGGATGGGGGGACGTACCGCAACGTCATCTGCTTCAACGGCAAGGCGCTCATTGCGGCGTGGCTGAATGGAGAGAATCCGGCGCTGGGACCGATCTACGGCGCCGTGGGCACGGGCACAGCGGCGCCGGCGAGTACGGATGCCCAATTGCAGGCAGAGATTGCCCGCGTGGCGCTGGCCAGTTCGAGCCGGAACACCAGCGTCAACAATAGTGTCGTGCTCTTCGACTTCTTCTTCACGACCGGGCAGGCCAATGCGATGAGCAGCGCGGCGAACGCCGGGGCGCTCCTGAGCCACGTGGCGATCAGTGAGACGAAGACCTCCAGCGTGACGATGACGCTGGAGTTCAGCATCCAGATCGGATAGGGGAAGCTATGGCACTCTACACGGTGGTGGCGGGCAACGTCATCCAGGTCGCGGACCTCAATCAGTTCTACCAACTCTTGACAGGCAGCATGACCGGCCAGGCGGTGACGCTCGGGAATAACGTGAGCATCGGTGGCACGCTGGCGGTGACGGGCAACGTCTCTGGCGCGGCAGGGATCTTCAGCGGGGCGGTCGAGAGCCACAACAATGCGGTCGTGGAGGGGACGGCGGGACAGGCGGCGCCGTTGCTCAACGCGCAGCACGTCGAGGCGTACGCCGACACGACTGGGACGAGTCTGGCGAATAGCGCCGAGACGACGCGGACGATCACCTTTGCTCGGGCCTACAGCGTCGCACCGGCGGTGTTCGTGAGCGCGCGGACAACGGCGTCCGACTCGACGTCCGTGGCGGTGGGCGTGGACAGCGTCTCGACGACGCAGGGCGTGATCCGGGTGCGGAACACCGATGCAGGCACGCAGACGGTGTACCCGATGGCGTTCGTGGTGGGGGCGTAGACATCAGGGTTGAGGGGCAGGCGGGTATTCACGCCGTGGGTGACACGACGCCGAGTACCTCCGCGGGAGTCCCCACGTCGTGGGGAAGGTGAGGATCGGCGCGCGCTCTCCCCGGCGAATGCGGGGTACACCGGCACATTGTCGTGGCTGGTGTGGGGGCGTGGATGGCAGGGAGAAGGGGGCAGACGTGAATGACGGGACTGGGGACGCTGAAGGGCGCTCTCTTTTCTTGTGCGCCTGTTGTGGGCGGGGATCGAGGCTGAGGCCGTTCCGTGTTCAGGCACCAGAGGACGGTGAGCGGCTGATCTGCCGGCGCTGCGCCAATCACGTGTCGCTCTGTGCTGATGGGGCGCTGTGGCTACCGCGGATCTGTCCGGATCGTCCACGACCGCGAGTGCAGGTCAGTCACCGGCCGCCAGCTGATCAGCCGTGGGGCGAGCGCTGGTGAGAGAGGATAGGCGGTACATACGTGTGAGAGTAGCCAATGGAGATGGCGGGGACACTCCGCCATCTCGGTACACCGCCTGCCCCCGGATTTCGCGGTCATGAGTGAGGTGCTGGCTCATGGGAGATCTTCTTCCGAAGGCGCAAGCGAGCGCTGGAGGTTGAGCTGACGACCGGCGGGAGAGTCCTCCTCCTCGTAGCGCACGATTTCGCCGTAGCGAAGGAGCAGATCGCTGGCACGCTCCACCTGAGCAGGAACTTACCGGAGCTGGGTACGAACCTCCTCAGGGAGCTGATAGCGCTGGAGGATGAGCGCAGTGCGGCCGAGAATAGTGGCAAGTGGGCTGGCCAGCTGATGCATGACTGAGCGGCCAGTACGGATAGCGCCTTCGGCACGCGCGTTGGCGGCGGTGAGGTGATCACGCTCCGCCTGTAGATGTTTCTGGGCGGAGACGTCGGTGATGATGGAGACGCCACCCGTCACCAGCGAGCCGTTGCGAGTCTGAGCTATGGTCACCAAAATGTCGCGCATACTCCCAGCGGTCCCTTTGACGCTGAACTCTAGCTGGCGTGGGAAGTACTCGCCACTGGCAAGCATAGCTAGAGCTCGTGTTACGCGGGCCACATCAGTTTCAGCAACGAGTTGGGCGATCGGCTTCCCAAGGAGCGATTCGGGACTGGCTCCGGTAAGTTCCTCGATGGCACCATCGGCAGACAGAATGGTGCCGTTCAGATCATAGGAGATCAACGCAGTAGAGGTTGCGGTGAGAGCGAGCTTGAGCCGCTGGAGCGTCTCGCTGTGTTGACGCTCCAGCGTTCGCAGACCGGTGATATCCGTGATGATGATAGCCCGGCCGGGTAGCTCCCCGAGCACGTGATACGGACCGAAGGTTGCCAGCACGTCGACGGGGTGGTCATCGCGATGCTGAAGCAGCAGCGGATGCTGGACAATCTCGTTAGACTGCGGGTAGCCGAGGTGCTCCTCAAGATTGGCACTCACGAACGCTTGCACGCTGGGATCGAGGAGTGTGACGATGGATTGATTGACGAGTTCTTCGGGCTCCCATCCCAAGAGTGCTGCCGTGGCACCGTGGACCTGTTTGATTGTGCCTCGGGCGTCGTAGATCAACAGCGCGGTCGACGTTGAGCGGAGGGCAAACTCTAAGGTACGCCACGCTTCATCGCGCTCATTCTCGAGTGTCTGAGTGGCGGTGATGTCAACAATGAGGGCGATCCGCCCTGTGAGCTCGCCGTCTACATAGTGAGGCCCGCAGGACATCAGCGCCGTGAAGCTGCTGCCACTGGCGTGACGGAGGCGTTGACGATCCTGGAACTCCTGACTGCCGCCTGAGCGGAACAGTGAGAGCCTGGCACGCATCTGCGCTTCGTCTTCAGGCGTGATGAACTCCAGGATATTGTGACCGAGGATGTCGTGGGGATGGTAGCCGAGCAACTCTTCACATGCCCCTTGCGCCGAGTCGATGATTCCCTCGAGAGAAAAGGACAGCGTAACTGCGTGGGTGCGCGTCAGCGCCATCTGGAGCATCTGGAGCGCCTCGTCGCGCTGCCGCTGAGCTAGCTTGAGACTGACCATGCTTGTAACCGTCACGGCCCCGCCTACTACCTGATCATTGACGATACGCGGGCCGGCGCTGGCGAGGACATCAACATAATGACCGTCCCGATGGCGGTAGCGAGTATCAATCTGGACGAGTTTGCGGCTACCTTGAGTACGCTCGTTGAGGTGTGCTCTCGTGAAGCTACGGTCGTGCGGGTGAGTGAGGTTGAGGAGTGATTGTCCGGTCAGCTCCTCGGGACCGTAGCCGAGAAGCTCCTGGCAGGCTCCTTGGGCACGCAGAATCGCGCCGTCGCAATCGTACGTGAGAATCACCGTCAGCGTTGCGGCTGCGGCTGCCTGCAAGGCAGTAAGGGCCTCGTCACGCTCGCGCTGGAGCTGTTTCGTGGTTGCAAGATTCGTCACAATGCCGACGATGGTGTTCCGGTCAGCCGCGCTCAGCGATCCCGTAGCAATAAGAGCTGGAACCGGGTGGCCAGTGCGATGAAGAAGCGTTGTCTCATACTGCAGCGGCCGTACATCCCCGGCTTGGCGCTTCCGGATCTGGTCGACCACGTCCACCAGCGCTGATGGATGGACAAAGTCGGTGAGTGGGCGCCCGATGGCCTCGCTGGGCTGGTAGCCAAGGAGAGACTGAAGATCGCCTTCGACGTGCCGGACGGCACCATCCAGAGAATAGCTAAAGAGCACAGATCCTGAACTGCGAAGCGCCTGCATCAGCTCGTGGCGGGCCTCGCGCTCGGACTTCAGGATCTGAGCACGAGCGAGTGCCGAGCCCAGTGGAGAGGCGAGTATCTCAAGTGTCGTACGGTCCTCAGCCGACGGTGCTGTCGGTGCTTCCCAGGAGACATCGAGGATGCCCACGATCGCCCGAGCGTGAACGATCGGGGTGAGAACGCGCTGCTGGCGTGGGACGTCGCTGCCAGGCGGCGCCTGCCGCACAGGTTGACCAGTGGCGTCCAGAACTATCTGCTCGCCGATCAGCGTGGCGGCCGTAAAGAGCTGCTGATCCGTCGCATCGAGAGGGCGCCAGGAATAGCTACCAGAAGTGGAGTTGCCGGGGGAGTCAAGCGAGAAGCGCTGTCGCGGGCTGTGAGTGGTGGCATCAGTCAACACTATCTGCCCCCAGTCAGCGCAAACGAGACTTAGAGCAACGCGGAGACCAACGATCAGGATGTCCTCAAGCTCTATTGCTTCCCGCAGGGCATTACCGAGACGCTCAACAGCCTGGAGGCGGCGCATGTGCTGCCGGGTGCGCTCTGCGTAGATGTCGTGTGTGAGCGCGGTGGCGGTGAGTCCAGCGAGCACGCGGAGCGCTGGGAGTAGTCCCTGGGCGACCGTGTGGCCGCGGCCGTGATGGATGCGCAGTGTGCCCACCAAGACTGATTCAGACAGGATTGGTAGGATGAGCGCGCTCCACGGCCCGGGGGGTTGTGTCATCTGGTCAGGAACAGATCCGTACGGACCAGACAGCTCGCTGAGCCATCGTTCCTCTGCAGAAGCGGCCAGGGCTCCTTCTGCCATGTCCTTGCCGCCGGATTGCCAGTGGCAGTCGCCCGAGGGAAGGATGACAAAATTGCGCCGGTCAGGCTGAAGGTGCGGAAAGACGTCGGGACCGAGGCAGAGCGTGACAGCGTCGGCCCGCGTCAGTCCGATGACGGTACGGAGCACCGCGTGCAATCCGCCATCAAGGCTGGTGACGGACGTAAGCTCAGCGATCGTCTCAGCGACGGCGCGCCAGATCGTCGCTTCATCTAGTGGAGACATAATCTGCACCTCCCTTGGGAGTGGCGACAATGGCAATTCCCTTATGATGCCACCGCCGCTCGATCTGCTCGTACGTGGAGCAGACAATCCCATTGTTCGCGAGCGGTCGTGTCGGGGAGACAGGGCTATAGAGATTGCATCGTGGACGATACAACGTATGAACGTATGAGTCCAGTGGAGTTGAGCGCTGCCTCGCACTGTGGAGGTAGCCGTAGAATTACGGAAGGGATTCGGTGTGGTAGCCGGGCAGCATGGTCTCCCCCATGATCAGACGGGCGGCCGCCTTCTTGGCCCTGAGCGTCTGGGATTCCACCTCACTCGCTACAGCGAAGAGGATGTGTGCCAGCGGCTTGGTTGTGACCCGGCAGCAGCACGGCGTTTGTTGCTCTTTCACACTCCTGATCCTTACGAGTGGCTGCACAGTGTGCGAGTGATTGCCCGTACACTAGCCGTGCCGGCTGATCGCTTGAGTGCGCTGCTGCGCGAGGCGATGAGTGAGGAGTAATCTTCGCTGCCGGTCGCAGGTCCGGTACCGGGCTTGCTCAGAGTGGGTGCGCTAGCGTTGCTGGTTGGTGAGCCCGGTCAGGCGGCGAGCGGCGTGTGACCACCGGCGGCGAGGGCAAGTCCGGCGGTAACTCCTATGAAGCGGTCGTGCTCGCTCCTGAAGAATGCCAGGGAAGTTGTAGACGCGAGACACAACTCCTCGCCGAGCGAAGGGCTGGCAGTATACCCGATCAGTTGCAGGTGGCTCAGGACGTGCGTGCGCTGGGTCGCAGTACCTCTCTGGTGCGCGTAGTCGCCGCGTGCGACACGCCACGTGGGAGCACCTGCAGGCAGAGATAGCTGAGAGGCCCAAAGACCAAGGCAATGAGAGAGCCGTGCAGCAATGCTGCCGGGAGTGCCATGCCGGATAGGGCGACATAGGCACCGCTGAGTGCTTGAAGCATGAGACTGACCAGCGCAGCGAGGCTGGACCAGAAGAAATCGGGACGGATGGAGCGCAGTCGTGTCGCCTGCCAGAGTAGTGCGAGGAAAAGGAAGAAAGCAACGAGCACAGAGACCCGGTGCATGAAGTTGAGGAAGATAAGCGGAGTTAGAGTCGGGAGGGCGCTGCCATTGCACAGCGGCCAGCCGTTGCACGCGCGCTGCGCATTGTTATGGCGCACGAATGCACCCAAGTAGATCACGGCGTAGACATAGATCATGCTGAACCAGGTGAGCGAGCGGAAACTCGATGGAAATGGCTGGTCGCGCAGCCTGTCGGTCGAATCCTCACCCCAGAGGAGGAGAGTCGTCAGGAGCACTGTTGCGAAGGAGATGAGGGAGATGCCAAGGTGGAGTGCTAGGATCGGTGGTGACTGCGGCCATAACACGGCGAGCCCACCGAGAACTGACTGAAGCACGAGAAACACGATGAGGCTCGGCGCCAGAATGCGCGTCTCCAGGCGCCGAGGAGTGCGGAGAGCTGTACCAATGGCGAGACCAAGGATGCCGATGCTCACGATGGCAACCACTAGACGATGACTGAACTCTATGAGCGCCTGAGGGGTCGGCTTGGGGAAGAGGCGTCCTTCGCAGAGAGGCCAAGAAGGGCCACAGCCTTGAGCAGCATTGGCGTTGGTCACGAGGTCGCCCATAGCCAGCACGATGAACAGGCCGATCGTAGTGATGATACCGAGCCAGAGGAGAGGGCGTTGCGACGTAGCTCGAAAGTGGGCAAGGCGGTCACTCATGGCTCGCCTCCCTCTCCACCATCCACCAGTGATACCCATCTTTCCATTTTCCGTGATGCCGATGCGCTCAATGAGAGTGGCATGACATTATTGCACGGTCCAGCCGCCATCAACCAAGAGAGCAGCACCGGTGATGAAGCTCGCCGCGTCACTGGCGAGGAAGATGACCACGCCGCCAAGCTCGCTGGGTTCACCCCAGCGCCCGAGCGGGATCTTGGAGAGGAAGGCCTGATAGGCGGCGGGGTCGTCGCGCAGGCTCCGATTCAGAGGGGTGTCGAACGGACCGGGGCAGATGGCGTTGACGTTGATGCCATAGGGGGCAAATTCTAGCGCCATTGTCCGCGTGAGCTGGACGAGGCCACCTTTCGTGGCTGTGTAAGCTGGCCGTCCTGGCAGAGCGATGAAGCTCAGCATCGAGCCCATATTGATGATGCGTCCCCACCGGCGCTCCATCATGGCAGGGACCAAGGCTCGCGTGACGAGAAACGGACCGGTGAGGTTCGTGGCCAGCATCTGCTCCCACTCGTCTGCACTGATCTCGAGTGTGGCCTTGCGAATGTTGATGCCGGCATTGTTGACGAGGATATCAACGTGGCCGAAGGCCTGGAGAGCCTCGCTTGCCATGGCATCGACCTGCTGCTGGTTGGCGACGTCGGCTTCGAGAGCCAAAGTGCGCCGCCCAGAGGTTGCGTGGATCTGCTCAGCAACGGCGCTCGCTTCGCTATAGTGGCGACTCGTGACGATGACGTCGGCACCTGCGCTGGCAAGCGCGCCGGCCATCACCTCACCGAGACCTTTGCTCCCACCAGTGACCAGTGCCACACGGCCATCAAGCCGGAACAAGTCGATCCCAGTTTTGTCCACCTTCAGTTACCTTCCTGAGAAGAGTGTCTGGAGATAGGCGACACTCGCGTGCATCTCCGCGAGCTCAAACTCACGGCACTCGCCAACGGGGGCGCCGCGCTCGTGCGGAGTGCGCCAGTCAGCGTGGGCCAGGTGCGCTTGCGCTTCGCGTAAGCGCAACACTGGTAGTAGAGTGGTGACACTTCGTGGCTTGTAGTCCGTCCACCAGCTATCTTCGAACAGTGGGATGTGACGCGCCTGAGCGGCTCCGAGCTCGACGTGCTTGGTGCACGCGGGTGCAACTTCGTCGAGAAGCGCAAAGAGGTGTGGCCAGTCGAGAACGCCCGCGCCGAGAGCGCAGCGCGCCAGGCGGTAACCCTGGGGTGACGGGAAGAGACGGTAATCCTTGAGGTGCACATTGCGGACATAGGGCGCCACACGGCGCGTGAAGGCGTCGATATCTTCACCGACGGCCAGGGGATTGGCGATGTCGAGGCAGACACCACAGACGGCGGGTCCGACGAATTCACAGAGCCAGGCTAGCTCAGTGGAGTCGATATCCTGGTGATTCTCGACACCGATGGTGATACCGGCGTCACGAGAAGCGGAGGCTATGGAGTGCAGCTCGCTAGCCATCGATTTTAGGTAGGCGTCCCAGCCGCCGTTGAGCCGCCGCCGCTCGCCGCAGAGGATGTTGCTGAGTGTGACACGCAAGAGTGTGGCGCCCAGAGCTTGCGCAATCGGAAGGGCCTCGGTGATGGTTGCCGCGGTTGCAATGCCGGTGTCCGCTACGACGCCGAGACCGACAGCGCGTAGACGCTGACCAGCGGCGCGCGCGTGCTCCAAGTTGCCGGCGTAGGCGCGCACGGGAAGTTCTACGCTGGAGAAGCCCCACGACGCGGCGTGCCCGATGAGATCGTCTGCTGACCATGGCTCCGTGCCACTGACCTCATCGCGACGAGCGTAGCCCATGACGACGTTGAAGGAGTAACTGGACAGGCCTACCGGCAGCAAGGGCACCTCCTTGTCTTGCGATCCGAGAGGATAGCACACGCTGCTCGGTGTGGACGGTCGCTGTTTCAGGTCCCGCCCGGCTCGTTAGATGCTGGCGAGCGCTGCCAGGGCGCGCGCGCGGGCTTCACTGTGGCTGACGATCGGGGCAGGATAGGTGGAGCCGATGCTCACGCCGGCGCGCTGCAACACATCCGGTGGCGCTATCCATGGCTGATGGATCCAGGCAGAAGGAAGCCTGGCGAGCTCCGGAACCCAGCGGCGAATGTAGCTACCTTCAAAGTCGAACTTCTTCGCCTGGAGCACAGGATTGAAGATGCGGAAGTAGGGGGAAGCATCGGCACCACAACCAGCCGCCCATTGCCAGTTGAGGCTGTTGTTGGCGAGGTCAGCGTCAACAAGAGTGTCCCAGAACCAGCGAGCTCCTTCGCGCCAGTCGATGAGCAGGTCTTTTGTGAGGAAGGAGGCCACAATCAAGCGACAGCGGTTGTGCATCCAGCCAGTCTGCCAGAGCTGACGCATCCCGGCATCGACGATCGGGTAGCCGGTCTGGCCACGCTGCCAGGCACGTAAGGAGTGCTGGTCATTCTGCCAGGGAAACTGGAGGTACTGCCGCCGGAGCGGGCTGTCGCTGGTATGGGGAAAGTGGAAGAGAATATGATAGGCAAACTCCCGCCAGAGGAGCTCACGCAAGAACGCGGAACCTTGGGCGTCGCGGTTGTCCGAGCGCAGACCAGGCTGGGTCGCGAGGACAGCGTGCCAGATCTGGCGGACGCTGATCTCGCCCCAGTGTAGGTGTGGCGAAAGCAGCGAAGAGCCTGATTGAGCCACCTGATCTTTTAGGTCGCTATAGCGAGTCAGGGACTCATTCAGAAATCGATCGAGGTGCGCACGCGCTCCTTCTTCGCCGGGCGTCCAGGTCGCACGCAGTCCCGCAGCCCAGTCCGTCTCCGGGAGGAGGGGCAGGCTTGACAGTGGGAGTGAGGATGGCCATTGCTGCGGCCTTGGCAGGGCCGTGTGTCCAGGCTGAGGCGGATCGGGTGGCTCCCGACTGAGAATGTTCTTCCAGAACTGGGTGAAAACCTGATAGGGTTGCCCCGTTTGTGTCTTCACCGTCCAGGGTTCGATGAGTAGCGTGCCATTGGTGCTTTCGGCATGGACTCCGCGGGACGTCAGCATCGACTCCAGCTCGGCATCGTGTGCACCGGCGGCCGGTTCGTAACGGCGGTTCCAGAAGACTGCGTCTGCTCCAGTTTCACCGAGAAGATCCTGCACAGTGACGAGACTCGGGCCGCGGCGAATAATCAACGTTGAACCGTATGCCTTGAGGCGGCGGGTGAGTGCTGTCAGGGAGTGATGCAGCCACCAGCGGCTTGCTGCCCCCGGCTCCCAGGGGTGCTCTTCCGCGGGTTCCCAGATGAATACCGGGATGATCGGGCCGCCACGCTCGCCGGCACGGCTGAGGGCTGGATTGTCGGCGAGGCGCAAATCCCTGCGGAAGAGTACCAGGTTGGCACTCATGACGGTTACCAATCTGTGTACGAGTGAGCTTCACTCTTAACGTCATTGTAGCAACATCGCCGGCTGGGATGTATGCTGCGGAAAGTGGGGCGTACGCCCAAGCCCCGGATGCGCGGAGGACAGTTACGGCGTCTCTGAGCTCGTGAGCACTGACGCAGTGGTTTTGACGAGCAGGCCACGCTGAGCGCTGCCAGAGGGCGAGGACTGTCGCGCGGTGCCTAGCCAGGTAATCCCTACCCACTGCGCCGGGGCGGCAATGTCAGGGCAATAGTGTGCTGGGGACGCCAGGCACGTCTGCACTGGCGAGGCTTTGGCTCTGGTGGTGGCAGTAAAGAGCCGACACGTGCGTGATAGTGCTCGGGACACAGAAGTGTTTCCCTGATCGGACGCAAGGTTGAGCGGATATCCACCGGGCGGTGACATTCGCGGCAGAGATACACGGGGCGAGGCGCAGCCGCAGCGTTCTTCTCGATCTCGTGCCGGTCGTGGATGTTGACGACGATGAGGGTCAGAAGTGAGAGCGCTAGAAGCAGCACGCTGGCCAGTACCACCTCGACCCTGCTTCCCTCCAAGGGGTGAGGCCCACCCTCTGCAACGATCTGCCGAGCTGCGCTTTGCGGATCTCTGAAAGTGTACCTTGAGTCTCTTGAGGCATTGTGGTGACCGCTCAGGCTGGTGGCGCTACTGCAGCTCACTCGGGACAGATCTTGCGAGCAGCACCGGGCGGCTCTCAGCTACCGTTGCTCGAGTTTTCTGGCACTATGGCGTAGGGTGTGGCCTCTGAGAGGAGCAGGGCGAAGTGATTGCCGCCTCCGGCAATTCGCAGCCGCTGGCCCGTCCGCCAGTTGTACCAGCCAATCTCAAGATGGTAGCTACTTAGCAGATTGTGCTGGGGACTCGGTAAGTCAAGGCTCTCCCGGATGATAGTGCCCGGAGGGACAGGTGCGGTAGCGTCTATCCCTGTGACGAGAGGGGCATCGTGCTGGCTGAACGTTGCTCCCGTGTTGCTGACCAGATGGACGAAGTAGTGTAGGCTTGACGGCACAGTTTCGACGGGCTTCCAATAGAGTGTGATGGCGAGCACGCCCGAACGAGGGGTCACGGTTGCGCCCACGAGAGTCACCGTGTGTCCGAAGGTCGTTGCCAGCGTAAGGGCAGGGATCTGCACAATGCGACGCTGGACGAGCACGCCATCGCGAGAGAATATCGTCTCGTAGCTGGCTTCTGAGCGCCAGAGTGCTACACGGCTGGCATAGGTTCCCTCCGCGAGTGGGTAGCTGTCATTTACGTCGAGAATGCGCATGTCGGGGTCGCCTGGATCAGCCCAGGGTAAGAAGACGCGGGAGCGGAGGGCGACGTGCGACAGAATCCTGCTCGATGCCGTGATGGTGAGTGAGGGATCGTGGGGAATCAGCGTCACCGCCTCCTGAAGAGCGCGATCGTGGGCTGAGAGCGTCAGCAGACGGGTGTCGAAGCCACCGCCAAGCGGTAGCGGCGAGCGAGTCACGAAGGCGATGCCTGAACAGATGACCACGGCGAGTGCTCCGGCGCGAGCAACCATCGGGAAGATACGGTGGCGGCGGCGTGCGATCCATCCCAGCGCTTCGCCAGCGGCGAGGTACGCGGTTGGCACCAGGAGCGCGACGTAGTGGGCGGTGTAGTTCGCTGGGCTGACGCTGAGTAGCTGGATGATCCAGCGGGGGGCGATAGCGAGTGTGGACGGACCAAGAAGACCAAGCAGTGCCACCGGACCGAAGATCGTCGAGAGAACGTCTCCGCTCTGGGGGCGGACGAGCTGGTGCAGTGTTGCTGCGGGATTCGTGAGGAGACAGTGGGCGATGGCATCCCAGGTGCGACCGCAGTAGATGAAGACGCCGATATCGGGATGTGGGTCGCTCAGGGATATCGATGCGGGCCGGAGCAGTGGTACCAGGAAGAGGAAGTAGAAGCCGAGCCAGAGGAGGGTGACCACGGCCAGCCCGAGCCCCCACAGGCGAGAGCGGCCGCGGAACCTCCAGGCGAGGAGGAGTCCAAATGGTCCAACCCACGCAGCGGCGTCTTCTGTCGAGAAGAGGGCACAGGCAGCGAGCAGCATCGCGAGTGCAGGACGGCGCTGCCAGAGCGCTGCGGTGGCAAACGTAACGAAGGGAAGGGCGAGTGTGATGGGATGAAATTCGTCGAGCACTACCCAGCCTGTTGCCGGGGCTAGCAAGTAGGCAAACTGGAGTGCGAGGCTGATACGGTCATCCTGAGTCACGGTGCGAGCAGCCACGAAGATGCCGGCACTCGAGAGGGCCATAGCACCGGCTTGAAGGAGAAGCAAGATACGGGTATCGGGCCAGAGGAGGAAGAGGGGGCTGATGATCGCTAGGCTAGGAGCGAAGTGATCAGCGAGGTAGTTGAAAGCAAGTAGAGTGTTGGCGAACAAATGACCGTGGAGGCTATTCCAAGCCGTCTGCGCGAAGAGGCCGAGATCGAAGGCGTAGGTGTCGAAGTGGTCGTACTTGGCGAGCAGAGTCCACGCGAAGTCTGCAGCGGCGATAGTGGCCAGGAGCCAGCTCAAGATCGTCGATACCAGCGCTGCCGGTAACGTCCGCGCGCGCCAGGTGATCGCCGAGGAGGCCGTGAGTGTAGCCTCTCTCCTCACCCGTCCTCCCCCCGGCCGCTCAGTGCAGCCTCTCGGGGAGGTGTACCGTCAGCGGAGAAATTGTGGCTGAGAATTGTAAAGAAACTGTGTAAACTCAGTAAAGCACGCTGAGTTGACTGAGAGCCGGCGCTCCCGAGGCGTCCGCAGTGAAGTAGCGGCTCGGGTGAGCACTCAGCGCTGCTCGGTAGTACCGTGTCCGGCTAGCTGCCAGTAGTTCGGAACGAGCTCGGCTTCGCTGGCACCGGGCCAGGGTGGGAGTGTTGCCATCCCTCTGCTCATGTCTCATCACTGGGACGTGGCGGTGATACCCAAGGGGCCGACGAGCAGGGCGAGTCTGTCGACCACCGACGGGTGGGTCATCTGGAAGGGCAGCCCGCATGTGGACGAGGCATGGGAGCTGGTCAGGTGGCTGCAGTCCGACGAATGGTGGACGATCAGCATCCCCATCACGGCGCAGCATCCCAGCCGCAAGTCGTTGCAGGGCCAGTGGGTGCAGATGCTGAAGAAGGACAACCCGGGGTTCGAGGACAAGCACCTGGAAGCATTTGAGGCGCCGATGAAGCGGGGCTAGGCGCGTACCCTGGAAATATTCAAGTACGATGACCAGGCGCGGCCGGTGTTGAACAATGCCTACAACGAGGCGGTGCTCCTCAACAAGACGCTCAACAGCGGTAACTACTCACCTTGTGGGAGCAATTGGCTGGTTGACGGGGGGGCAGCTTGACAGGGCTGTGTCTCGGGGGCATGCTGGCGTGGTGAGCACCCCGGCAGGACGATCAGCAGCGGCACCAAAAAGGAGTTCGTGAGTGGGAGCATCGCTGCGCACAGCGGTGAAGCGCTTGTCGATCCTGGAGACCAGAACGATTCTGCTTCATGAGAGACTGATGCAGACGAACAGATAGGAGGAACCAGACGCCCATGTTTCGAATCGGCCTCATCGGCGCCGGCGGGATTGCCGGCCAGCACCTCCGCGCCTTCAGCCAGATCGACGACGTCGCCATCACGGCGGTGGCCGATATCGACGTCACCCGGGCGGAGCGTCGCGCCGCCGAGTGTGGCGCCCGCCCCTTCACCCGCCACCAGGACGTGCTCGACCTCGTGGACGCGGTGGTCATTTGCACGCCGCCCAGTTGGCACCGCGCGCCGACCGTCGACGCGGCGCAAGCGGGCAAGCACGTCTTCTGTGAGAAGCCGATCGCGCTGACGCTCGAGGATGCCGACGCCATGATCGCCGCCGCCCAGGCAGCCGGTGTTGTCTTGCAGATCGGCCACAACTTCCATTTCGAGCCGCACTTCCGGGCGATGCACGACCTGTTCGCCGCGGGCACGTTGGGGGAGCTAGTCTACTGCTGGTTTCAGCAAGCCGGCTTCTTTGCTGAGCGTGGCTGGGAGGCTCGCCGCCGGGAGCAGCACTGGCGCCTCACGCCGGAACAGAGTGGCGGGCGACTGTTCGAGCAGATCCACATCGTCAACTGGCTGGCCTGGATCGGCGGGCCAGCGCGGCGGGCCTACGGGCGCATGGCCACCATCACCCCCGACCTGGCTGTGGACGAGTGGGACCTGGCCATCTTCGACTTCGAGCACGGCTACGGCAAGGCCGAGCTGTCGCTGACGCCGTGCACGATCCCGGAGCGCTCCGCCGGCATTCTGGGCCGGCAAGGGAGCGTCATCTTGCGCCAGGGACAGTTGGTGCGTCGCACCTTCGACGGACCGGAGGAGGAGCTGCTGCCGCCGCCGGTGATATCCCGGCAGGAACACTTCATCGCCTGCATTCGGAACGGCAGCCGGCCGGAGAACGATGCACACCAACAATATACTACCGAAACAACAAGGGATAGCTTTTGCAGTGCGGCATT
>JAMCTA010000073.1:0-9444 GCA_023381895.1 Chloroflexota bacterium | reverse complement strand
AAGATGACGCTGGCTATGTGCCTGGCCTTTCAAGAGGCGGCGCGGAGCGGCCGGTCCGCCGATGTGGCCGCGCGTTAGACTATGGCGATCGTTGCGGCGCCTCGCCGCGATCCTGGGGACATCGTGGTCGATCGATATGTCTCCGGAAAATATGGGAGAGCATAAAAAAAGTTCATATGCCGTCCGCTCGCTGCTGACCTGAACGCCGGCAGCGCCGCAGCTTCCCGAGACACGTTGGCGTTACCAAGCGGGAGGAGTTCACATGCCACAACTGGAGCAACAGGAAGCCGGCTTCCGCCCGCTCTTCAACGGCAGGACGCTGGAGGGTTGGGAGGTGGTGGGAGATACTGCTGGCTGGACAGTCCAGGATGGCGTAATTGACTGTAGCGGCGAGAGGCGCGCCTGGGTACGCGCCAGCGACGGACCGGTCGCAGGCTGGATGTCCCGTTAAGAAGTACCTTCGTGCCTCCCAAAAGGACGTGCATCAACGGTTCTCCCCGTGCAGGACGACCCGGCACGGCTGGCCATAGTCGGCGGCGAGGAGCGCAACACCGGCTGCTTCTTCATCGCCAGCGTGGACATAGACGCGCTGGCGAAATGAGAACGGCCCATCCGGAGCTTCCGGTGGGGGATAGTGGACGTGCGTGAGTTGCGCTACGACCGCATACTTGCCCGCGATCGCCGGGTAGCCGTGATTCGCCGGATGGTCGAACAGGGCGATACCGTTCCAGGGGCCTGCACTCCCGCGCTCCTCGCGCATGCGCGCGCCGGTCCGGTCCACTAGCGTTTCCGGGGCTGCCGCGGGAGCGGATGGGGGCAGCTCTCTCACCGGACCGGAGCCGTCTACCCAGGCCGCACGGTAGGTGCGGTCACCCTTGCTGGCCGGCGGCACCGGATGGCCGGCGGCGTTGCTGACCCGGCCGACCGTCGGGATCGCCATGCTCTCCGGGAGCCGGGCCATGAGGAGGAAGGGCCGCGGCCCGCGATCCCAGCAGTGCTGGATCCGGCACTGAAAGTCCAGAAAGCGTGCAGCAGGGGTGGCCCACCAACAGCGAATCGTGCGGGTCTCTTCGACGATCGGTTCCCCGTCAGCGTCGACGTAGGTGAGGTCCTCCACCAGCTCGCCGTACACCGGCCCGGAGGTGAGGCGACGAAAGCCACGATGGAGCATGCGTCCGCCAGGACCAAAGGGCGGCTCGTCCCAGTCCGACCAGATGTTGGTCGAGCCACCTTCGCTGTGGCCACCATAGGTGAGGGCCAGGCCGGTGTGATGTGGATGTTCGGGTGTCCCTTGACCGCGCACGACGCTGGCTCCAGCCGGGCCGAGTAGCGGCCAGAAATAGGGTCGCCGCGCTCCCAGGAAGGTATAGGTCGCCCAGGTTTCGCCGCCGGCCTGGAAGGTCACTCGGTCGAGTTGTTGGGTCACCTGGATCGGGTACCAGGGATGCTGCAGCTCGCCGGGGTGTTCTGGAGCGGCGGACGTCAGCAGGAGCCGGCGGCTTTGGCCGGCGGCAAGGGCGCCCGGCAGGACGAAGGTCAGGCGACCGGCGATCGGATCGTACTGGGCAACGCTGGTCAGCGCGCTTGCGGCATCACGCAAGGAGAGCTGCTGGGCGGCGCGCTCAGCCGCTGCCGGCCGCCCAACGGCCGCTGCGATAGTCTGTCGCGGGAGGTCAACCGAAATCAACGGCGTCTGACGCGCCAGCGTGCCGGCGTGAACCGTCA
Source organism: Chloroflexota bacterium (assembly GCA_023381895.1). The sequence continues at coordinate 7,719 of JAMCTA010000073.1, read as the reverse complement.
GTTCCAGCATGCGTTTCTCCTCCACGGCGGCGAGGCCCTTCCTAGGTTGCGGCTTAGAACGCCATCGCTGGCTGTGGCCCAGCGCGTGTGTTCAGCTGGCGGCATAGGTGCAGGGCAGCACCGCCGCTTGCTTCGTGCTGCTGGTTGGACCGCCGCTGTTGAGCTGCGCTTCGATCCGGTCGATCTGCTCGGCGGCGGCGCTGAACGCCTGCTGCACGGTGGTCTGGTTCAGCGTCACCGACTGGCTGTACGCGCTGTTGAGCACGGTGCGGGCCTGGTCGTCATAGCGGAAGAGCTCCTGCACGCGACCGTAGCCATCCGTCATCGGTGGAAGGAAGGCTTTGAGGTTTTTATTCTGGAAGCCGGGATTGTCCTTCGGATTGGTGCTGTCGCCCCACGTGCTCCAGAGCAGGGTCACCGGCTTTTTCGCCGGCTTCGGTGGCCCCGACGGTCCGCGGCATGCAGCGAGTAGCGGCCCCAACACCAGTCCTCCCACGCTCGCTGCAGCGCAGCGCAAGACCCTCCGGCGATTGACCCGGCACTGCTCTGCCATACCTTCCTCCTTCCACGACGAACGTCGCCAAGGCGAGCCGGCAGGAACCGAGCTCGTCGTCCCGCCTGCGGGCCTGCCCTAACGCGACACGACGCCTGCGCAGAGTGTACACCAGCGTGCGCTTCCTGAGAAGGACCGGCTCGGGTGAGCACTCAGCGCCGCTCGGTAGTACCGTGTCCGGCTAGCTGCCAGTAGTTCGGAACGAGCTCGGCTTCGCTGGCACCGGGCCAGGGTGGGAGCGTTGCAATGAACACTTCTAGCGGCTCGGACACGAGGTTACGAAACTGGAATGCCGTTCCGGCTAGAATGGTGATACACGTACCGCGCTCGAGCGGGGTCACCAATTCGTTGCTGTCTTGCTTCCGCCACAGCTCACCGTGGCCGCGCAGCACAAACCAGCACTCACTCACGGTGCGGTGCCGCACAGCGTGAGCAGCGCTCCCAGCACCGAGAGTGCAGTGGACAAAGCTCGCTCCAGGCAAGCTGAGGAGCTCGCGAATCTCCGAGCCGTCGGGGGCCAGCACGCGGTGAGCAGCCGCCACGGTGGCCGTGTCCATTGTGCGCCTCCTGCCGATACTGTACCGCGGCGGGTGGGCTTGTGCCTACTGCTTGACAGGAGGTTGCTGGGCGCTATATCTGTGTCGTAGTGTAGTGCCGCCCCGAGGTATGGGGGTTGCCGGGAGGAGAATGCAGGCAATGGACGATCTCGGTTTTGGTGTGGTTGGCCTAGGGATGGGCAAGCATCATTGTCGCTCTGTGAAAGCGGCTCAGGGGGCGCGTCTCGTTGCCGTGTGCGATGTGCGGCGAGAGCTGGCGGATGCGGTTGCCGCAGAGCATGGCTGCCGGGCCTACTACGATCTCGCCGATCTCCTCGCTGATCGAGACATCGACGCCGTCAACATTGCCCTGCCGACGGGCATGCACGCGGAGGCGGGGATCAAGGCGGCACGTGCCGGTAAACACGTCATTTGTGAGAAGCCGCTCGACGTGAACCTCTATCAGGCTGATCGCCTCATCGCTGAATGCCGTGCTGCCGGCGTGAAGCTCTGTGGCATCTTTCAGCGCCGTCTCCACCCGCTATCGCAGCGCGTGAAAGAGGTGATCGATAGTGGGCGGCTAGGGCGCATATTCTATGGTGACATTCATCTCTACTGGTGGCGAGCGCAAAGCTACTACGCAGGCGGCTGGCCGGCAAGCTGGCACGGCACCTGGGCACTTGATGGCGGCGGCGCCATCATGAACCAGGGTGTGCACAGTGTTGACTTCATCCAGTGGCTGCTAGGGCCGGTCAAGCGGCTCGTTGCCCAGACGGGGACATTCGCGCACCAGATCGAGGCGGAGGATGTTGGCATGGCCCTGATAGAGTTTGCCAGTGGCACGCTTGCCAACATCGTCTGCACGACGCTCGCCTACCCTGGCTTTGACAATGACGTCCATCTCTTCGGCGAGAAGGGAAGCATCGTCCTGCGTAACGATGGCGAAGTCGTGCGCTGGCGCATCCGGGGTCCGCGCGAGGCAGAAGAAGAGCAGGAGATGCGTCAGCTCTACCCTGGTGGCAAGACTAACCCGTCGGCCGATCCGATGGCGATCAGCTTCGATGGCCACCGCCTGGAGATCGAGGACATGGTCCGGGCTGTGCGTGAGAACCGCGATCCCTTGATCACCGGTGAGCAGGCGCGACCGGCCATCGAGATTATTCTCGGGATCCAGAAGTCGGTGGCGCGAGGCGGGTGGGTGACACTGCCTGACCCGGAGCTCCGTAATCCGGCGCCGACGTGGCGTGAGCCGCACTAGTGAAAGCTAGCGTGCTCGTGCGGGCTGAACGTCCTGCGCGCTCGCAGCCGGGTCATGTTGGACTGAGCCAGTGAGCCTTCAGGCTGGCGCTGGTGACCGCGCGGTAATGGCGCAGTTGTGCGTCTGCGCGTGAACAAAAAGGGACTGAGAAACGATCCTTGGTGATTGTTTCTCAGTCCCTCAGTCACCTTGGATTCGAGGAACGGTGAACGTTCTCGTTGCGACCCCGGCAGGAGGCTAGTGACCCTTCTTGCCGCCATTTGGCGAGCCAGACGCGTAGACGTTCTGGACTGTCAACGCCGTCGCCACGATCACTGGAGTGACGTATATCCCAGCCTTGAGCAGACGCCGCCGTGCCGCGTCAACGCGCTCGACGGAAGAAGTAGCTCCTTGTAGTGCCATCACATCTCTCCTGCTCCCCACGCCACTTCCCCGCAAAGTGGCAGACAGCGCTTGTTCTGTCTGCTTGCTGTTGTAAGAGTTAGGGGTTACGTGAATCCTTACAAAGTGCTGAGAAGCCGGATGTGATGTTGAGGCAGCCTCAGAACGGCGCCGGTGTGCGTCGCACTGCTGTAGCAGTGTATCCGTCTGACTGAGACGGACGTGGCGAGGCAGCACAGGATAGTGACGGTGTGTGGATAGGATCCCTATCAGCGTTGCTGTCAAGGCGATGATATTCGCCATCGAGAGCTGCGATCCTGATCCGGTCGGGAATGATGCTCGCTATCTTTTGCCGTGTCCGTGGTTGCCGGAGGCGAACACGTTCTCAACCGTCAAGGCAGTTGCGAGGATCACCGGTGGCACGTAGGCACCGGCCTTGAGTAAGCGGCGACGTGCGCGATCGATCCGGTCCTTTTGCGCCTTGTTCTCTGCTGTCATCATTCGGCTCCTCATAACTCGTGCTGGTCGCTACTGCCGCACCCGTCAGGTGGCCATCACAACTTTCGTAGATTGTACAATCCTACAAGGCTGGCTTACGGTCAGGCGTTGCCTGTAAGGGACGAGGTGCTGGGTGGCAGAACGCTGGTCAGGCGGCAGCGTGTAAGAGATCGCGCAGAGCAGCTTCGGCAGTGGGGAAGCGGAACTGGAAGCCTTCAGCCAGGAGCCGTTTCGGTACGGCACGCTGGCCGTCCAGTACGACCGTGCTCATGTCTCCCATGATGAGGCGGAGGGCGAAGCCAGGCGTGGGGAAAAAAGAGGGCCGTCCGAGTGTCTGTCCGATGATGCGACTGAGCTGGGCGTTTGTCACCGGTGTTGGAGCGCAGAGATTGTAGGGACCAGAGCTCTCCTCGTGCTCGATGACGTGGCGGATAGCGAGTACTTCATCGGCGAGATGGATCCAGGGGTACCACTGCTGGCCGCTGCCAACGGGACCACCGGCGAAGAGCTTGAACGGCAAGAGGAGGCGGGGGAGTGCGCCGCCGCGGGTGCTGAGCACGATGCCGGTGCGGATGATGGCCCGGCGCACTCCTTGCGCTTCCACAGCTGCTGAAGATCCTTCCCAGGCCACGCAAACCTCGGCGAGAAAATCGCTGCCCGGAGGATTCTCCTCAGTGACCTCACTGGCCTTCTGGGGCCCGTAGTAGCCCACCGCGGACGACTGCACAACGACGTGAGGCTTGGCGAGCGCCTGGCTCACCGCTTCCACGACTGCTTTTCCAGCGTGCACGCGACTCTGGAGGATCTCGCGGCGTCTGTCGGGCGTCCAGCGTCTCTCCGCGATGCCGGCTCCAGCAAGGTTGACAATGGCCGTCGTGCCATCGATCTCACTGGCCCAGCCGCGACCCGTCCGGCCATCCCAGCGGAGTGTGCGCACCCCTACCGGCAGGTCAACGGCGGTTGCGGAGCGGCTGAGGATGATGACCTCGTGACTGCTGGCCGCCAGCGACGCGGCGAGGGCCCTGCCGATCAGACCAGATCCACCGGTAATGATGACGCGCATGGTGCCGTATCTTCCTCGACTGACCGCGCCGTCAGCGACTCAGATCGCTACGCGCATCCTGCCAGGGTGCACATTGGGTGCAGTCAATCTAAGAGTGAGCAAGATCTATGCCGAGGTTCCCCTCCCATCGCCGTCTTTCTCAGGAAGGCGGGTCGCTGGCCTGGCGCGAGGCAGCCGGATCGTCGGAATGTGCTCGTCGTAGTGAACCGGTGTGTCCATCGAAGATTGTTGCACCTTCACTTGACTGTGCTTGAGACCGCGTGCGCTGTGCCCAGCGTGAAGAGACGGCCTGACGAAGGTCGTCTAGGAGGGTGTAGAGGACCGGTACCACAAAGAGCGTGAGGAGGGTAGAGGAGAGCAGGCTACCAATGACCACGACCGCCATTGGCGCGCGGGACTCAGCCCCCGCCTCTAACTTAAAAGCCAGCGGCAGCATACCAAACACCATGGTGGCTGTGGTCATCAGGATCGGACGCAGGCGTGTGCGACCCGCTTCGGTCAATGCTGCCGTCCGCTCGTAGCCACGCTCGCGGAGGGTGTTGGTGTAATCCACTAAGAGGATACCGTTCTTCGTGACTAGGCCTTCCGCCATAATCATGCCGATCGCCGAAAAGATGTTGAGCGTGTTGTGAGTGATGAGGAGGGCAAGCAAAGCGCCGATCAGACCGAGTGGCAAGGCCGAGAAGCGGACCAGCGGGAGCAACCAGGACTCATAGAGGGCCACCAGCAGCATGTACTGTAGGATCAGCGCCATGCTGAGGGCACCGACCATGGTAGCAATGGCCGCATTGAACTGTTGCACCTGGCCGACAAGCTGAATGGTGTAGCCGGGCGGCAGTTGGAGTGTGGCAAAGGTGCTTTGCAGCTCCCCGGCCACTGTCCCTAACGGCTGGCCGGAGATAATGGCGCGCAGGGTCAAGGTCGGTTCACGATTGATGGAGTGGATGGCAACCGGTCCCGTAGCCTGGGTCACCGTTGCTACCTGCCCCAGCGTCACCGGTCCGCGCATTGCCGTCGCCGGCGCTACCGGGATCAATCCTATCTGTTGCAGGTTGATCGTGGTGCCGGTGTGACTGATAACCCGGATGGGCTGAGGATAGCCGGTAGCCGGCTGAAACATCGTGGCCTGATTGCCGCCGATCGCAGCACTCGCGGCGACCGAGACCTCCTGTGCCGTCACGCCAAGCTGCGCCATCGCCGCTGGATTCAGCACCAGGTTGATCTGTGGGGTCGAGACCGGTGTGAGATTCAAGACGCTTGCTACGCCTGGCACACCCTGAGCAGCCTGTTCGACACTCGGAGCGAGGCTCTCAAGTGTGGTCAGGTTCGGACCGCTGAGCACGATGGGGATCGCGTTACCGATCCCGCCGAGTATGAGCGGATTGTACACCGTCGTTTGCGCACGCACGCCGGGAATGCGATTACCGGCCAGTCGCGCCTCTTTGAGCAGTGTTGCCAGTGGTAGGCGCTGGGATTTCGGGAGCAGTTGCACGGCAACGTCGGCAACTGCTCCGCTCGGGGCGGCCACGTTGACGGTCGTGAAGTAGCCGGTAACACCCGGCATGTGGCGCAACACAGCCTCCATCTTCTGCGCGGCCGCAGTCATGGTGGCGAGGGAGGTGCCCGGAGCGGCGTGGAGGCCGACGTTGAACTGGTTGTTGTCCTCCTGCGGCGTAAACTCGGCCCCGATGAGGTGCAAAGGGAAGACGGAAAAGCTGGCGAGGACTGTGGCAAGGGCGACCCCGATCACCAGGAGGCGGGCGTGGAGGGCATGCTGCACCAATCGCCCGTACCCGCGGGCGAGGGCACCGAAGCCGGCATCCCAGCGCTCGCCGAAGCGCGCCAGTAGGCCCCGCGAGTTTTGGTGACGCAGCCAGCGGCTGGCGAGCATCGGTGTAAGTGTAAAGGACATGAAGAGTGACAGCGCCGTCGTAGCGACGACAGTAAGCCCGTATTGGAGGAAGAGCTCACCGACGATTCCCGTCATGAAGGCGATGGGGATGTAGACCACGATGTCGCTGGCTGTGATGGCGAGCGCCGCCAGGCCGATCTCGCTACGACCTTTGATCGCGGCGTCGCGCGGGGATTCGCCCAAGTGCAGGTGGCGCGTGATGTTCTCCAGCACCACGATAGAGTCATCGACCAGAATGCCGATGACTAGCGCTAGAGCCATCAGCGTCATGAGGTTGAGAGAGAAGTGCAGGAAGTACATCACCAAGAACGTGCTGATGATGCTGGTCGGGATGGCGAGTACTACGATGACTGTGTTGCGCCATTCGTGCAGGAAAGCCAGCATGACCACAGCAACAAGGATGATAGCGATACCGATGTCAGTCTGGATGGCATCGAGTGCCGAGCGAATGTAGGTCGACGTGTCGTTGGTGATGATGAGCTTGGCGCCCTTGGGCAAGCTGGTTTGGAGCTTCGCTACAGCTGTATGGACGGCACTGGCTACCGCCAGCGTGTTGGCGTCAGACTGGCGCAGCACCACCAAGCCGACGGCAGGCTTGCCATTGAAGAACTGGGCTTGCGTCGGCGCCACATCGCCTTCAGTCACCTTGGCGACGTCGCGTACGTACACCGGTCCTGCCGTGGTCGAGGTGATAAGTGCGTTGGCCACGTCGCTCACCGTCTGGAATTGCCCGACTGTACGTACATCGATCACTTGGGCACCCTGCGTGATGGCGCCGGCGGGGGTGCTGATGTTGGCGGAAGCCAGAGCTTGCGAGACCTGAGAGACAGAGATCCCGTAGGCGGCAAGCTTCGCGGTGTTGACGAGCACCTGGATCTGCTGCTGTAAGCCACCGGTCACCGCGACATTGGCCACACCCGGCAACGCCTGGAGCTGTGGCTGCAACGTTTCGATGGCCAGACTGTAGAGCTGGTCCAGTGGCTCCGGACCGGTCAGTGCGATATTCAGGACTGGGCGGGCATTCGGGTTCGCCGTATTGATGAGCGGCGACAGTGCGTTCACGGGGAGACGCAGGTGCGCGAGCTCCTGGTCGACGTACACGATGGTCCGGCTCGGGCTGATCCCGGAATAGAGCTGCAGGGTCACGACGGAGCGCCCCTGGCTGGACGTTGCTGACATTTGCTGCACCCCCGGTGTGCCGGCAACGACGCGCTCGACGGGTTTCGTGATCTGGGCCTCCACGTCTTGGGCTGAGGCATTGGGCAGGCCGACGATGACGTTCACGAAGGGGCGGCTGATGGGTGGCAGCTGGGAGACTGGCAGGCGTGTGTAGGCAACGGCGCCCATGAAGACCATGCCCACGATGAGCATCAGCATAGCTAGGGGACGGGCAATGGCGATGCGCGTCAGACCCATTGTGAATACCCTTGATTCGGCGCGATCTGCCCCTGCGGTGCCGGCGTACCCTTGTGTTGTCGCTTTCCCTTCTTCGCGTGTCCGCGTGCAGCTTTGCTCGTA
>JAMCTA010000153.1:27504-27963 GCA_023381895.1 Chloroflexota bacterium | reverse complement strand
ACCTTTACGACTTCACGGTGGATCTCCGTACGACTGAGGAGATCGCCGGCTACTTGCCGCACGATGTCACTCTCGTGAGTGAGAGCGGCATTCGCAGTGCGGAGGATGTGCACTTGCTCCGCCAGTGGGGCGTCCACGCGATCTTGGTCGGCGAGTCACTCGTGACGTCGCCAGACCCGGGTGCAAAGCTGGCCGAGCTCGTGTCTGCGGGACGATTTGACCGTGTGGCCCACTAGTTTCGTCGTAAAGATCTGTGGCGTGCGCACGCTCGCTGCTGCTCAGGCCGCTGTCGATGCTGGCGCCGACCTACTGGGGATGGTGTTCGTCCCCACAGCGCGGCGGGCGATTGCGGTCGGAGAAGCTCGCCGGATCGTGCAAGACCTGCGCTCGCGTAGCAATATCGGCATCGTGGGCGTGTTTGTCGATCCCAGACCCGAGCAGGCCAATGACGTCGCGACC
>JAMCTA010000153.1:321-27439 GCA_023381895.1 Chloroflexota bacterium | reverse complement strand
GCCCCACGTGACAGCCCTCGTGCTGGAGCCTCAAGCGGCCGGGTTGGGTGGCTCTGGAGTCGCCCACAATTTGTCCTTGGCGGGTCGTGTGATGGCAATACGACCTCATCCACCAGTCTTGCTGGCCGGCGGGCTCCGACCGGACACCGTGGCTGCCGCCGTGCGCCGCGTGCGCCCGGATGGAGTCGACGTCAGTAGTGGGATCGAGTGTGACGGGAGCCAGGATACTGACAAGATCATTGCGTTCATCGATGCAGCACGAGGGGCAGTAGAGACATGGTGACGGAGGCGGGTACCACAACAGAGCGACGGGGCTACTTTGGAGCATACGGAGGTCAGTATGCCTCAGAGCTGCTCATTGACGTGCTCAATGCGATCGAGACGGCGTTTCTCGAAGCATGCCGGGACCCAGGTTTTCAGTCTCACCTCCGTGATCTTCTCCAGCACTACGTGGGGAGACCGACACCCATCTACCGTGCGGGCCGGTTGTCGGAGCGGCTGGGTATCGCTCTGTATCTCAAGCGGGAAGATCTGGCACACACCGGTGCTCACAAGATCAACAATGCCCTCGGACAAGTACTGCTGGCAGAGCGGATGGGAAGACGGCGCATTATCGCTGAAACTGGCGCTGGCATGCACGGAGTTGCGACGGCGACCGCTGCTGCGATGCTCGGCCTCGAGTGCATCGTGTACATGGGAAGTGAAGATATCAGACGGCAGAACGCAAACGTGCAGCGCATGCGACTGCTGGGCGCTAAAGTGCGAACGGTGGACACGGGCAGCAAGACGCTCAAGGATGCCATCAATGAGGCGATGCGAGACTGGGCGGCAAATGTCGACACGACGTTCTACGTGTTTGGCACCGTCGCGGGACCGCACCCGTTTCCGCTCATGGTCCGGGAGTTTCAGTCCGTCATCGGAAGAGAAGCGCGGCTACAGATACTCGAGATGGCTGGCTCGCTGCCGAGCCATGTGGTTGCCTGTGTTGGTGGGGGAAGCAACGCCATGGGCATCTTCGCGGGCTTTCTCGAGGATGCGAGCGTGCAGCTCATCGGGGTAGAAGCTGGCGGGCACGGCCTTGCTACGCGAGAACACGCTGCCACGCTTGTGGCGGGTACGGTCGGAGTGCTTCACGGAGCACGCACCTACGTGCTGCAGACTCTTGACGGACAGATTCGGGAGACGCACTCGATCTCCGCGGGGCTCGACTATCCCGGTGTGGGTCCGGAGCACAGTGCCTTGAAGGATAGTGGACGTGCTCACTATGTCACGGTCACCGATCAAGAGGCGCTGGAAGCGTTCCAGACACTCGCGCGCTTCGAAGGAATCCTTCCTGCACTGGAGTCATCGCACGCACTCGCCTGGATTCTCAGAGAAGCGAGCAGTTTCAAGGAGTCCTGTGTGCTGATGAACCTGTCGGGCCGCGGTGACAAGGACATGCCAACCGTCCTGCGCGCACTGGGAATGGAGTAGCGGAGATGGTTGCAACAATTGCGGATATGTTTGGGCGCGCTGCCCAGGCGCGACGAACAGCGCTGATTCCGTACGTCACCGTGGGCTTTCCTGAGCTGAACTGCACTCCCGGACTCATTGCAACGCTGGCGGCTTACGGTGCGGATCTCATCGAGCTTGGCGTGCCGTTCTCGGATCCCACTGCTGATGGCCCTGTGATTCAGCACTCGGGGCAGGTGGCGCTGCGCGCCGGTGTGACGCTCGAGCATTGTCTTGCAGCCGCAGCAGCCTCGCGGAAGCTGACAGATGTGCCGCTCATCCTGATGGGCTACTACAACCCGTTTCTCCAGTTCGGATTGGACCGGCTGATGAGCCGGGCCGCTGCTGCTGGAGTTGTGGGCTTCATCGTGCCCGATTTGCCTCCTGAAGAAGGGGTGGAGTTCAGTGAGCAGGCTGCCTTAAAGGGCTTGGATGTCGTGTTTATGGCTGCGCCTACGAGCAGCGATCAGCGCTTGAACCTGGTTGGGAGGAAGTCTCGCGGATTCGTCTATTGTGTCACTGTGAAGGGGGTGACCGGTCAGCGGCGTGAGTTGTCACCGGAGCTCCCGGCGTTTCTCGCGAGGGTGCGATGCTTCACGAAACTACCTCTGGCAGCGGGCTTTGGCATCTCGTCTGCTGAGCACGTGCAGGAGGTTGGACGCTATGTGGATGGTGCTGTGGTGGGAAGCGCATTGATGGCGACACTGGACGGCACTGCAGGTGACGCAACCCTGGAAGTGGCCGCTTCGTTCATCGGCGAGCTTTCCAAGGGGGCGGCGAGGAGTGATCCTCTGGGTGCATCGTGATGCCCGCCTCGGATAGGTAAACGATGAGCTTCTGTGAAGAGCGCGCGTGGTGTCGAGCCAGCAGATCGTGATCCGGCAGGTGACTCCGGGAGACGCTGATCTCATCGCAAGCTTTCGAGTCGCGCTCATGCGCGACCTGGGTCGGCTTACCTCGGTGGAAGGCGAATCGCGTCTGAAGGAGTACGTGAAAGCATTCTTGCAGCGCTCCCTGCCCCAAGGAACGTTCCTCTCGTGGATCGCCGAGGTCGATGGCAGGCCAGTCGCAACCGTTGGCGCCGAACTGCGGGTCAGCATGCCTCACCCGCTCAATCTCGCCGGTATCGAGCTGTACGTCCTCAACGTCTACACGGTGCCTGGTTATCGACGCCGTGGTGTCGCTGAGCGCCTCATGCGAGCACTCCTCGACTACGCACAGACCAATCATGCTGGCAGGATTACTCTTCACGCCTCTGATCAGGGACGACCACTCTACAAGAAGCTTGGCTTCGTCGAGCGACCGGGTGAGATGTACCTCTACCTCGGCAATCGAGAATGACGGGGCTATGACCTCTTGCTGACCAGGTTGCGCCAGCCGAGCGGCAGGAACGGATTGAGGCGATTCTCACTGTAGGCGTCCAAGAGCGAGTGGAAGAGGATGCCAAGAAATATGGGACGCAGGAAGTGCCAGCGAAGACTCAGCGCTCCGAGCAGTGCAACATTGCTCAGCCCGTGAAAGGGGCGGGCGTCACAACCATTGAGGTTGACATTTCCGGAACGCACGTGGTCGAAGAAGCGAAGCGCGTTCCGAAGACTCCAATCCGAGTGCGTCATGGCGTACCAGAGGTAGTGGTCAACGTCGAAGAGCACACTACTGACTAGGAATATTGCGGACTGTTTTCGTAAGATGGGTGCAAGAGCCAGAGCTCCCAAGCCTCCGTAGAGTGCATGCCGTCTTGGTAGCATTGCCGACTTTCTCTTCAGGACTCAGCTGCTCCCAACAGCATACGTGCTATTCGGCAGAGATGACGCCACCATAGCGACGCTGGCGGGTGGCAAATACTTGGAGGGCCTGATGCAGGTCTGCCGCACTGAAATCCGGCCAGAATTTCTGCGTTGCGTAGTACTCCGCGTAGGCGGCCTGCCACAGAAGGAAGTTGGAGAGGCGCACTTCGCCGCCGGTGCGGATGATGAGGTCTGGATCAGGAAGGCCACGCGTGTAAAGGTACGCGGAGACCTGCTCCTCAGTCACGCTCTGCAGGTCGACGCCATCTCTCGCCATTGCGCGGATTGCCTCCGTGAGCTCAGAGCGCGATCCATAGTCGAGCGCGACGTTGAGTTGGAGCTTGCTATTCCTCGCAGTCACTCGCTCTGCCTCGTGGATACGCTGAAGAAGGTCTTGAGGCAGCCGGTCACACCGTCCGAGATGGCGGATCCGCACGCCTTCCGTGATGAGCCGGTCTAAGTAACGGCCGAACGATTCGGCGAGCAAACGCATGAGGAAAGACACTTCGGTTTGGGGGCGAGTCCAGTTCTCCGTGGAGAAGGCGTAGACGGTAAGCATGGGAATGTCGAGCCGCCCGCACTCTTCAACGATGCGGTGGAGCGCCTCGACCCCAGCTCGGTGACCGAACGTTCTCGGCAGCCGGCGTGATCTTGCCCACCGGCCATTTCCATCCATGATGATGGCGATGTGTCGCGGCATCTTTTCGGACGCGACGACCGCGAGCGCGCTGCCCGCCAGTTGATCTGCTACTATCGCGCTCACGACTTGAGCTCCCTCGCTATTGATCGACCTACTGTCTCAGGCCCTACAACATAACCCGTCTGGTGGACACGCTGCCGCCTTGATGTCGGTGGCGTCCCAGGTTGCATATCATTTGATATATGCGTGCCAGAGGCCGGGGGTTACAAGGCCAGATCGATAGGTCGTGCTCGGCCCTCTTCAGCAAGTGACAACCTTACGCCACTGTGCTTCGCGGTTCGAGCTGTCGTTGTACGATTAACAGATAGTAACCGCATCTTCCTCTGCCAGCTGGGAGGTACTCTATGAGTTCTGTCGAGCCCCCGACCCAAAGCACGGGCATCTGGCCACCGGAGAGCAAAGACACGCTTCCCCCCAATATCCCGGTGACCGAGCAGCCGGTGCCGCCAATGCCCGCCAAGCCGCGGCGGCGATTCAGGTATGCTGCTCTCTTCGTCGTTATGGTCATTGTGCTGCTCGTTGGCGGAGTTGCCGGAGGGGTGGTCGGTGTCAACGTCATTGCACCTCGCTTGACGGGTCAGAATCTACTCATCCACACGCTTACTGACATCGGTGGCAACCCCCTGTTCGATGCTCGTGTCCAAGGAGAGCCTCCGGTCCCACAGGCACCGTTCATCTTCTTGGAAGCGCAAGCGGCCGGCGATGGGCAAGCAATGTGGAATCAGCTCTCACCGAGCGAGCAACAAGCGCTCTCATCGCAAGGTGGCAGCCCTACTAAGCTTACGTCTCTGCTCCAGCAACAGGGAAAGATTGACGTAAAGGAGATTACCTTTGTCGGTGGCGCGATGTTGAGCGATGGCCGGGAGGCGTGCGTCTTCGTCGTCACTGCAAACGTCAATGGTGCCCTGCGACAGGCTCCGTACTACTTCACCGTCGATACGAATGGCAAGATCGACGAGTTCCACTGAGTCATTTGGCACACTCCGAGCGGTGATAAATAGAGAGTCGAGGGGAGAGTCACGCCGCGATGAGCGCTGGCCCGGCTGAGCAACTGGAGGAGCTGCGTCGTCAGCTGGCTTTCCATAACTATCGCTACTATGTGCTTGACGACCCAGTCGTTACTGATGCAGAGTATGATTGGCTTTATCGGCGCTTGCAGGAGCTTGAAGCGGCTCACCCGGAGTTGATCACTCCAGATTCGCCAACGCAGCGTGTGGGGGGAATGGCTGCAAGCGACTTCGCAAGAGTTCGCCATACGATACCTATGCTCAGTTTGAGCAACGCGTTCTCGCGCGACGAGTTGGAGGCTTTTGGGCGGCGAGTGCAGCGCATCCTGGGAGATATTGATCCCGACTTCTCCGTAGAGCCAAAGATCGATGGCCTCGCAGTGACGTTGCACTACGAGCGGGGCGTCTTCCGGCTTGGGGCGACACGTGGCGACGGTGAAGTGGGAGAAGATGTCACTGCAAACCTCCGTACAGTGCGCTCGATGCCGTCACGGCTGCAGCCGCCGTTTCCGCCATACCTCGAGGCTAGAGGCGAAGTGTACATGTGGCGTCGCGACTTCGAGCGACTGAACGAGCAGCGTCTCGACCAGGGAGAATCGCCATTTGCCAATCCCCGGAACGCCGCCGCGGGCTCACTCCGGCAGCTGGACCCCGGCGTGACGGCAGGCCGCCCGCTGCGTCTCTTCATCTATCAGCTTGGTGATGCCGAAGGAGTGTCGTTGGACACCCATACGGAGTCACTGGCGTACTTGCGGGAGCGCGGATTCCCTATCATTCCCGATGTGCGCCTGGTGCGCTGCATCGATGAAGCGTGGCTGGTGATTCAGGCTTGGGAAGCAAAGCGGTTGAGCCTACCCTTCGACATCGACGGGGTGGTGCTAAAGGTCAACCGCCTATCGCTTCAGCAAGAGCTAGGGGCTGTAGGTCGAGACCCGCGCTGGGCGATCGCCTACAAGTTCGCGCCGAGCCAGGCGACGACGACGGTTGTTGATATCGAAGTCACTGTGGGTCGCACAGGCTCGATCAATCCTACGGCAGTGCTGCAGCCTGTGGAGATCGCCGGCGTGACGGTCTCCCGTGCTACGCTGCATAACCAGGACGAGATCGACCGGAAAGACGTGCGCATCGGAGACACCGTCATCGTACAGCGCGCTGGTGACGTGATCCCCGAGATCGTGCGTGTGGTCGTCGAGCGCCGTTCTGCTTCTGAGCCGCCACGCTGGTTTCTTCCGACTCTGTGTCCAAGCTGCGGATCACCAATCGTGCGTGAGCCGGGAGACGCGATTGCCTACTGTGTCTCTAGTGACTGCCCCGCTCAGCTAGAAGAGCGGATCATCCACTTCGCTAGTCGGGATACGATGGACATCGAGGGGCTCGGAGAGCAGGTGGCACGAGTTCTCGTTCGCCGTGGGCTCGCTCGCAGTGTTGCCGATCTCTACCGCCTCACGAAAGAGCAGCTCGTAGCACTTGACCGCTTCGGTGAGAAGAGTGCTGAGAATCTTGTGGCCGCAATCGCCGCGAGCAAAGAACGCCCGCTCGAGCGTCTTCTCGTTGCTTTGAGCATCCGGCACGTGGGTGCCAAGTGGGCGGAGGTATTCGCACACACATTCGGATCGCTCGGTGCGATCCGGCGTGCCACTTTGGAGGAGCTCACCACCACAACGGGAGCGGGACCGGTTGTATGCCAGAGCGTTCGCGACTTCTTCGCACAGCCTCACAACCAGGCGCTGGTTGACGAGCTCGAGCGTCTGGGGTTGCGTATTACGCAAGGCCGGGTCATTGGCGCACTCCCGCTCGCTGGCGAAGAGTTCGTGGTCACCGGTCGCCTTAGCCGGCTCACGCGCAGCGAAGCAGAGGAGTGCCTGAAGCGCCTCGGCGCGCGAATCGGCAACGCTGTCACGAAGAAGACTACGCACGTTGTTGTGGGCGAAGAACCAGGAAGCAAGCTGAGCAAGGCCCAGAAGCTGGGTACGCCCTTGCTTGCCGAGGATGGGCTGATGGCGCTTCTGGAACGGCACGGGGCAGCTTGATGATGAGGCGCGTGGTGCTTCTGGTGCTGGATGGAGTTGGCGTAGGAGCTCTGCCAGACGCCGCTGAGTATGGAGATGAGGACAGTAACTCTCTCGCAAATACAGCGACAGCGGTTGGGGGCCTGACCCTACCGTTTCTCGAGTCTCTGGGTCTCGGAAACATCGTGCCTATCCTTGGAGTCGCAGCCACGTCGAGTGCTCGTGGTTGCTGGGGCAAGATGAGTGAGATGTCCCGGGGTAAGGATTCGGTTGTGGGACATTGGGAGCTCGCTGGAATCTACTCGCCGCGCCCTCAGCCAGTCTACCCACGTGGCTTCCCTCCCAACATCATTCAAGAGTTCGTTCGCGTCAGTGGCATTGGCGGGGTGCTTGGCAACAAGCCGGCATCTGGCACAGTGATCATCGAGGAGCTTGGCGGCGAACACGTGCGCACGGGATGGCCGATTGTGTATACCTCGGCCGACTCAGTCTTCCAGATCGCTGCGCACGAAGAGGTTGTTCCCCTTCCAACTCTCTATCGATGGTGCGAGCTGGCCCGCTGGCTCCTTCGAGGTGAACACGCCGTGGGAAGAGTCATCGCACGCCCGTTCACTGGCCAGCCGGGGTCGTTTCGGAGGACAGCCAACCGCCACGATTGGGCGTTACCTCCGCCGCACCCCAATCTCCTGGATAGTGCCGGCCGCGCCGGCTTGGAGGTCGTTGCGGTGGGTAAGATCAACGATCTGTTCTCTGGAGAAGGAATCACGAAGACCATTCCCGCTCACGACAATACTGAAGCACTGGATGGGGCCGAGCAAGCGATCCGCACAATGAGCACTGGTTTGTTGTTCGTCAACTGTATTGAGTTTGACCAGGTCTTTGGCCATCGCAATGATGCTGCTGGCTACGCTCGTGCTCTTGCGCGTGTTGATGAACGCTTGCCTGTTCTGTTCGAGCTCCTGGCTGAGGATGACGTGCTGATGATTGTGGGAGATCATGGTGTTGACCCAACGACGCCGAGCACCGACCACTCACGTGAGTTCTCTCCACTCCTTGTCACTGGACCGCGCGTCTACCGCGGGCGCAGCTTGGGGGTGCGCTCGAGCTTCGCGGATGCTGGTCAGACGGTAACACAGCTGCTGAAGACAGCGCCGCTGGCATTGGGGCAGGGATTCGCTGCGGAGATCCTCACTGACGCTTAGAAGGGCTGACTCTCCTGTGCAGAGAGCCGGAGCGACTGCCATAGGGCTGTGGAGTCACGCTGACTGGTAGCCTCTTCGCTTTGGAAGTGCTGAGTCACTCACGCGAGAGGTTCGTAACACGCGCCAGCGCAACATTTCAGTGCTGGCGCGTGTGGTGTTGGTGGTGGTCACCACAGAGGGGTCGCGCGACGTACAATGGGTGGAGTCACTGGCTGACGCGGAGGAGATACGCGGTGTCCGGCACGGGGATTCTCGCGTTTGGGTTGATCATCACGTCCATGGCGGGCTTTCGCGTGCTGCTCCTGGGCGTCGACATCCTCACCGGAAACAGGTCGCACATTCAGCTCCAGGGAGCGGACAAGCTCCTCATCGGGCTCACGCTCTTAGGAATCTTCCTGCTACTATTTGGCCTCTACCTTGTGAAGTCACCGCTCCACAGCTTATAGTCGGCTCTATACCGCGAACTAGCCTGGCGGACCGCTTGGTCCAACCGCGTCGGCATCGATGTAGGCGTAGTTCTCAGTCTGCGGATTGTAGACGTACAATCGCGGCCCCTGCTGCGGTTGGACAACGAGAAAACTTGAGAACTGCGGCTGCATCCCGAAGTTCACCGCGGCCGAATTTGGTCCGGACCAGAGAGAAGTTGTCACGAAGTTCTCCACCCAGAAAGGCGTGAATGCAGGGGCTGATGTGCCGGGCAGAACGGCGCCCGCTGAGACAACTCCTGGAACTGGCAGAGAAACGCCGCTGACTGAGAGCCGGTAGGTCATAGTTACTCCCGGAGCATAGTTGTAGACCTGAATTGCGAGAGGCTCTCCCGGTGTGCGAGACAGTGTGGCCTGGAGCATCCCAGAGACCGAGTTCTGGCCTGCAGGCTGCTGTGCACTCGCGATCACGTTGCCGTATTCGTCGTACACGTTGAACCCGACAGCTTGGCTCACGAGCGCATTCGCCGGTGAGTAGCTCAGCTCCACAAACGACGGTGGACTCGCTCCAAAAGTTGGGAAGTTGAAGAACGCGAAGCTACCTCCCGTATTTGCGGGGAGCGTCTCGCTAAGTGATCCGTTGAGTGATGCAGCGCTTTGTACTGTCGTGTTCAGCCCCGCCGGTCCATTGGGGACGTTTGCTGGCACCCCCGTGACCGAGACCGTGAAGCTTACCTGCTCGGGAGCGTAGCTATAGACCTCCACGGTAGCCATCCCTGTTTGGTCACCTGGCAACGTAGCGCTGAGCTGCCCGGGGTTTCCTGTTGGGCTGCCTTTGGTCACTTCCACCCCATCGATGAGTACGAGAAAGCCTACCACGCTGCCATCGCCAACGCTGGATGGGGAGAAGATGACTGACACCGCTGGAGCGGCCAGCGCCGCCGGTGCGGAGAAGGCGTATGTGGCGAAGGCGCCAGCAGTGCTTCCCGTGAGCTGCTGAGTGCCGGTGAGCGTGAGGGCGTGAGGGCTAGGGGCTGCTGCGGCAACTGCCGTGAGTGTGGCGAACGCTACACCCACGCCCAACAGTGAGGATAGTCTCAAGAGCTGCACAGCGACATCCTTCTCATTGTCTCTACCTTTATGGTAGACAAGTGGCGTGCAGCCGTTCATCGAGAGAGTGTCAAGGCTGTGCCCTGCAGTCAGCGTATCGAGGGTCTGGCTATTAACCCTTTTCACCAGGGGGGCACGGATGAGCGGGCGTGCAAGAGTTGTAGTAGCCAATATCTCGCTCGAGGATCGTCGATCCTACGTTGAAGCGCTCCCACTGACCAGAACCCGGTGGGAAGAGACCATAGGCGGTCTGGCCGATCACATAAGGATCTGCATCGAGCTGTGACGTGAGCCACTCCCAGTCCTGCACCATCTGCTCATCCGAGACCTGGCCTCTCCACCCATTGTAGAGACCGGTCTCTGTGAGGATGAACGGAGGAGGGTGTATGCCAGCCTTGACGAGGGCACTGTAGATCGCCCGGTAGCGCAGCATCGCCTGTTGCCCCGCAGGGCTCTGCATGGAGCTTACGCCCGGAGGGGTGTACTCGTGGACGCCAAAGTACTGACTCGCTTCAATTGCCCCTGAAAAGTATTTCACATAATCTTCAGGTGTTACGGCTTCAGTGGCATCGTTTCCGGCGACTGCTGCGATACCGAAATGGCCGTGAAGCTCACCGGCAAAGGCGACCTGAAATGTGTTCCACGCGGCGTAGTTATTTTGTGCCGGATTGGTATAGCTGGACTCTTCGTTGTAGCTCATCCATGCATTGACGACACCCCGAAGAGGCACTGCCAGTTGTGCCACGTAATCGGCGAAGGCGCGCCCTTGCGCGGCTGGGTCATTGAGCGGTTGATTGGCGACGTAGCGCCGCCCGATGATGAAGGCTTTTGGAAACTGGACACGTACTGCACGGGCGAAGTCCGGCGATGGGTCCATCAACAGGATGACAGAAGGCCGCCAGGTCTGCATCTCGGTCAAGAAGCTGCCGCCGCTGCCGTACACGCCAAGCCCCAGTTTCGTCACGCGGAGTGGACCCGGCGTCGCGGTTGGTGTGGGAACTAGCGTTGCAGTCGGCGCTGGTGTTGGAGTATGGGTAGGGGTAGACGTGGGAGCAGGTGTTGAAGTGGCAGTCGGAGGCGGTGTGGCGGTCGCTGTTGGCGTCTGCGTGGGTGATGTGGTAGCTGTGGAACTCGCTGAAGGTGATGGCGAGGGAGAGGCTGTCGCAGTGAGCGTGGCAGTGGCGGTAGGAGCTAACTGCGGAGTGGGCGAAGCCGTTGGCTTGGGTGGGGGAGAGTGACTCGAAGAGATGAGCTTAGTCACTGCACCGCCCACTATGAGCAAGGCCACGAGAATGACGGCTGCGGCCAGCCAGCGCTCCGGTATGTGTTGCCTTCGCTGCTGCAGTATCAGACTCCTCTTGCTCGAGCTTCTTCGGAACCGAATGCTTGACTCATGGCAGGGTCATAGTGCCGATCCTTGCCGCATTGTTCGGTGCGGGCGCTCCGGAAACAGTCACGGCAGAAACGCGCGCACTGGGCTCGCCGACAGGATAGGCGCCAACCACGATTTGGTACGTTCCTCGCATCATCCCTGGCGGAAGCGGAATCGTGACCTGATCGCTCACCACCTCGTGATCCAGCCATACGTCGGTGGGAAATGCATTGTCCCGGGGCTGCGAGTCGGGGGCCTGGGCCGCCAGACCCCCCCGGGGACTGAGGAGCTGAACGAAGATCTCGTACCGGGGTAGTGGCGCGCGCGTCGCTTCCCAGAGCAAGTTAACGAGTACTGCGTGATGAGACGGATTGGTTATGACGTGGGCCTGGAGGAGCGCGAGGCCACGTCCGAAGTGGACAATCGGAGCTGCCGAAGAAGTGCCTGGCGCTGGTCCGACTCTGAACCGTCCAAGCAATGGTGTCACTGGCTGGCCCTGGGAATTGGTGGCGGGAAGCGGGATAGCCCTCCTATAGGTGGGATCTTGAGCAGTGGGATCAAGCTTTTGATAGACGACACCCACTACGATCCTTCCCAGTTGAGGCCCCCCGGCGTCTTCGGAGACGTGAATGGTGTAGGGATCAGCGTAGGTCGCGCCAACCCGCCAGAGAGGTGTGCCGAGATTGCCGCGTCCCGGAAAGCCATTCGTGCCACCGAGCTCCTTGCCGGTCGGACTCAGGATGTGAATGCCAACGGTATATGCGCGCTGCATCGGGCGCAATGCCTGCCAGTAAAGAGTGACGTGCAGATCGCCGCCGGGCGCCACGCTGTCCTCAGCGATATCGTAGCCAACCAGATGCATCGCCCCTCCGAACACGACGTCGATGCGGTTGGGAATTGTCGCGGCAGTTTGTGCTGACAGTGGCGCGGGAGCGGCGTAGGCCGGCACGACGATGTTGGGAATGAGCCAGAGTGAGAGGGCCGCGAGCAGTGCTCCTGGAATGAGCACTAGCGGCTGCCAGCGGCGTACCAGTGTGCTGAAGCCGAGGGCGAGTAGGAGGCTCGTGCTGGCTAAAGCGCCGTAGAGATAGCGCCCAGGCATGAGGGTTGGTGCCTCATAATAAATGACTCGATAGAGAGGCTCGGGCACCATAGCAACAGAAAAGATGATCAGGATGGCGAGCACTTGAGCGTCGCTTACGGAGGCCCGTGAGGAGCGAACTCCAAGATCCGGCGTTGCAACAATGCCTGCCTTGGCGGAGACCGCTGGGAGCGATCTAGCCCGTACCCCTTGGATAAGTACTATGCCAAGCCCTACCAGGGCAAGCAGGGTACCTGCGAGGAGGCCTCTGTAGACGGGGCTAGGTGCACCAAGAGTGCCCCAGCCCAACAGCACCCAGTAGCTCTGGAACGAGTAACCGAGGAGACGCCATACGAAGCTCTCGCGGAGGCTATTGGCCACTTCCTTGGTCTGCAGCCCGATTGAGTTGATGATGGCGCTCGATTGTTTGCGATCAGTGATCCAATGCCCGTAGAGCATGCGGTTACGCAGGTACCACCACGCTGCGACGACAACCACAGCGATCACCGTGGCTATCGCGAGCCGCAGAATCAAGTGCCAATCGTGCGTGTTCCACCAGAGGACTGCATAGATGACGCAGGCGAAAGGCAAGAGAATCAGCGCAGAATTCTTCGTGAGCAGGCTAGCCCCGATGGCAATACCGAACCAGACTGCCCAGCGAACTGACGGGGAGCGCAGCAGCAGTAATGAAGTGAGCAGTGTGAGCCCAAAGGTCACGGGTACGAGCGCATCGTTCGTGACGGCATCTGTTACTCCCAGTGACGTTGGAGTGAATGCAACGATCGCTGCAGCACCGAGCGGAACTGCCTGAGAAGTCGGGAAGCAGAGCCGGCCGATAATCCAGGTCAGGAGTACGGCCACAATGCCCAGGATCACTGACCAGAAACGCGCGATGTGGAGTAGGAGCAGGCCACCGTGCCAGGGAAACGCTTCGACGGAGGGGATGTGCACTGCGGCGTTGACACCGTGCGCTCCCGTCGCGCTGAGAAAGAACGGGTTCATCGGTGGCTGATACTCGCCTTCGGCTCCGATGAAGTGACCGACAATGCCCGGAATGATGTAGTAGAGCGGTGGCTGATGGCCTTCATCGAAGAATGGTGTGAGCTGCCCTCCGGGAGGTGGAAGGGCGAGATGCTCTGCGATGAACGCGACATAGGCAGCGTGCCCCGTCTCATCGTGTGATTCTAGAGGAGGTTGAACCAGACTGTAAGTGACGCCGAGGATGAGGCGTCCGAGAAGGATGATCGCAAGGAGTGCGACCGTCACTCCGGAGGGCCAGCGGGACTGCTGCATGCGCACCAAAGCTAACGGCTATACACCGGCAGGATACGCATCTCGGTGGTTCCCTCGATGGACGCCATCAGGTCGATGTAGTCACGAATCGTAGAGTTTTCCAGCTTGCGCTTGAGCAGCTCGTCTACCTGGAAGATCCCTGCAGAGTTATTGAGGATGATGTTGATACTGATCGGTTTGGCTATTCCTTTGCCGATCTCCACACGATCAACAGCTGCAGCGGACACGGAATGGATGTCGACCTTGCCAGCGTGGAAAGGAATTCTGGATCTCCCTTTCGACATGTCTAGGGCGTCAGCGACCTTCACACAGCCCGCCTCGATGGTCAGGCAGGTCTCCTCCCATTCGTGGGCCGCGATAGCGTGCAGCACCTCGCTCACCACAATGGTGCGCTCCGGTTCCTCATAGAGGGGAGCGAGGAGATCCCTTGCCTTGGGAGCCGCCAGCATAATGCTGTATTGGTCGTGGAGGTGGCGGTGAACCGAGATTCCGATGTCGTGGAGTGCCGCAGCCAGAACGACGATCACCTCGGCATCGGTTCTGTGCAACCCGTGGTCCTTGACCACGCTCGCTTCAATGTTCGACTCAAAGAGCAGCCGTAGCAGCCGGAGAGCGATGTTCGCAACGATTCGAACGTGAACGGGCCCGTGGTCAGTAATGTGGGAGCGATCGATGGCGTTGACGTTGGCGCAGCGCCAGAGCTGCTGCAGCTCAGCATCCTGCCGGATGCGCTCTAACAACCCTTCGAGGCGGGTGTTGTGGCGCGTGGGCACGTGGAACCCGTTCGGGGCTATTCCCTCGGGCTGCCGGATGGCCTGCCCACTGACTCCGAGAGGGTGCTCGGGAGTAGATGTAGAAGTAACGACGGAATCTAGCCCGTTGCTGCGGGGGGTGCGCCGTTCCTCGCTATTCGGACGGCTATCGTCCGGCTGGCGCGCAGTCATTGTGAGTACTCTGTTTCTTCATTCCCTTGTTGCTGGAAAGCGGGTCCACCAGGCACCAGGGCTCAGCATAGCACGCTAGGACGGAGCATCGATGAAATATAGGGAATGGTAGGTAAGCTTGCCGATCACGACGGCTTTTTCACGACCGGGTGCAGTAGAGTGGTAGCATTCGTGGCGAAAGTGGAGGGCGGACGGCCTGTGTCTCGTGCCCGTCGAGTGCAAGCTGAGCTGCTCACCCGTAATCTCGACGGTGTACTCGTGAGCAACCCGGTGAATATCCGGTATGTGACACGTTTCCACGGCAGTGCGGGGATCCTTGTCATCACCACGTCAGATTGCTTCCTACTCGTAGACCCGCGCTATCACGAGCGTGCCGCGACTGAGGCCCTGGGATGTGAGGTCATTGCCGTTCCCCCACAGACTTCGTTGTTGACTGTTGCTATCCAAGAGGCGTGCAACCGCAATGCGTGCCACCTGGGTTTCGAAAGTGCACACACGACGGTCGACATGGCGAGCCAGCTGGTCGAATGCGCTGAAGCACTGCAGGTATCCCTTGTTCCTCTCCCCGGCTTTATCGAATTGGTGCGACAGGTCAAAGATCAAGAGGAGATTGCAGCCCTGCACAGGGCAGCAACGCTCACAGATGCTGCGATGACCCATGCCTGTGCATTACTCCGTCCTGGAATAAGCGAGAGCACGTTGGCGTGGGAGATCGAGGCATTCATGCGCCAGCACGGCGCCGAGTCAGTTGCCTTTCCGCCGATTGTGGCCTTTGGTGAGCATAGCTCAAGACCACATCACGAGCCTTCTGGCCACAAGCTCCAGTGGGGGGAGATTGTCCTTCTCGACATAGGTGCGCAGGTCGGCGGCTACTGCGGTGACCTCACCCGGACGTTTGTAATGGGCGAGCCTCCCGAGGGTTTTGAAGAGCGGTCCCACGCCGTCTTAGCGACGCTTCAACAACTAGAGCAGTCGATTCGTCCGGGAATGCTGGGATCCGAAGCAGACGCCCTGGCCCACCAATATCTCGCACAGTTTTCGCTATCCGATTTCCTCACGCATCCTGTGGGCCACGCCGTGGGACTGGAGATACACGAGGCACCGTACCTCGCGAAGCGCAACACGCAACCGTTGCCGGCGGGTGCCGTCGTCACGATTGAGCCGGCGATCTATGTGCCAGGATGGGGCGGCATCCGCATCGAGGACTGTGTCGTTCTTGGCCCGGGTGGCACAGAAAAGCTCACAACTGCACCATATTCTTTCCTTCCCTTACAATATAGAGAAGAGACGGCTTCTTGCTCAGGATGCCGCGACAGTCCCGCCAATCGTGGCATCGATGGCGGGACTGCTGTTGAGATAAGGCGTTAGCGTGGAGTGAAGTAGTGATTAGTACTGGTGACCTGAAAAAAGGCATTGCGATCGAGATCGACGGGAATCTCTATCGCATCGAGGACTTCCAACACGTCAAGATGGGTCGCGGTAGCGCGTATGTCAAACTCAAGCTGCGGAACATCCGAAAAGGAGACATCACCGAGCGCACCTTTCAGGCAGGTGAGCGCTTTAACCGCGCCAGCCTCGAGAAGAGCGAGGTGCAATTCCTCTACGAAGATGGCGGAACTTTCCATTTCATGAATACCGAGACGTACGAGCAAATTGCAGTAGATCGCGACCGGCTCGGTGATGCTCCCAGCTTTCTCAAGGAGAACGCGACTGTTTCGCTGTTGAGCTTCGGGGACGAGCCAATTGCCGTTGAGCTGCCTCCGTCTGTCGAAATGGAGGTGACCTACACGGAGCCTGGCATCAAGGGTGACACGGCAACCGGTACGACGAAGCCAGCGACGCTCGAGACTGGATACATCGTTCAGGTACCTCTCTTTGTCAACACTGGAGACCGAGTCAGAGTTGACACTCGCTTCGGTACCTACGTTGAGCGTGTGAGCTGAATCAGAGAGGCTTCGAATGGCAACCGACGACACGTTACCGGAGTTGGTCCAGACCCTCCTTCCACAGCTCATCAAGCAGTTCGATAGCTCAACGCTGAGTGAGCTGGAGTTGCGTCTTGGGGAGCTGCGTGTCACGTTGCGTCGCTCCCCCCAGGCGCAGGTCACGGGCGCCACACCGATGCCACCGGCTGCGGTGTCGCCTGGGGCGGCAGCCGAGCCGGAGCCGCCCCAGGGTTTCACAGTGACGGCGCAGATGGTTGGCACGTTCTATCTGACATCCGCCCCTGGTAAGCCCCCTCTCGTTCAAGAGGGAGACCTGGTGGAGGAGGGTCAAGTCATCGGCATCATCGAAGCCATGAAAGTCATGAACGAGATCGAGTCCGAGGTTTCGGGACGGGTTGCACGTCTCCTCGTCAAGAACCAGACGCCCGTGGAGTATGGGCAACCCTTGATGATCATCGTACCGGAGTGAGCCCGTGCCATTCACGGTGAGCGAGATCACTCGCTACATCAGTAACCTCTTCAAAGCTGATGAAGAACTCGTCGATGTGTGGGTGAGTGGAGAAGTGGGCGATCTGTCACGGTCACCACGCGGTCACCTCTATTTCTCTCTCAAAGATGTTTCGGCGCGACTGGACTGTGCAGCGTTTGGATTTGGTCGGAGCAGAGATAGCCATTTTCCCGAAACTGGTGACGAGGTTCTTTGTCACGGCCGTGTCGGTGTCTATGAAGCAGGTGGCCGGTACCAACTCTATGTAGACAGGATCATTGCCGTAGGTATGGGCAACCTCTATCGAGAGTTCGAGCTCTTGAAGCAGCGGTTGGAGGCTGAGCACCTCTTCGACGCTGATCGGAAACGGCCAGTTCCACGCCGCGCCGCTCGCATCGGTGTCGTGAGCTCGGCCAGCGGTGCAGTGATCCACGACATCACCAAGGTGCTTCGGCACCGCTGGCCGCTGATGGAGGTGGTGTTCTCACCGTCGACGGTCCAAGGTGACGAGGCAGCCGCGTCTGTTATCGAAGCTCTGAAGTTGCTGCTTGCTATCCCGGCCATTGACGCTGTTATCATCGCTCGAGGTGGAGGGTCACTCGAAGACTTGTGGCCTTTCAACAACGAGCAATTGGCACGCTTTCTCGCGACCTATCCAGTGCCAGTAGTCTCTGCGATCGGGCATCAAACCGACTTTACGATTGCTGACTTCGTTGCTGATCTACGAGCGCCCACGCCGACCGCTGCCGCTGAGCTCGTGTCGGCAGATCGCGAGGAGGAACGCGACCATCTACGAGCGATCACTGGTCAGTTGCAGCGCCAGTTGATCGTAGCTCTGGATCGGGCCCATCAGCAGCTACTGGCACTGATTCGCCAGCTGACCCTGTTGGAGCCGCGGGATCAGGTGCAGCGCTTCCGGCAGTATGTGGATGATTTGGAGGGCAGTCTCGACCAGTGCCTGGAGCATCGACTCGAGCTCGACCGGCAACGCCTCCATTATTTGGGTGCCCGCTTGGAAGTACTGTCACCGCAGAACACGCTGCAGCGAGGCTACGCGATTGTCCGCGCGGCAGACGCGGGTCGAGTGGTCATCTCGCCAGCCCAAGTTACTGAAGACCAGCTGCTCGACATCGAAGTGGCACACGGTGCCTTCCAGGCTCGAGCAGTCACAGCGCAGATTACGACCAAAGAAGGGCGGAGCGACCCTTGGAAGAACTAGCCAATCCTTTGAGCTATGAGGCAGCCGTCGCACGGCTCGAACGTGTTCTCGTGGAGATGGAGGCCCCGGGGTTACCTTTGGAGCAATTGCTTGCCCTCTATGAGGAAGGGCGAAAGCTCGCCTCGTACTGTCAGCAGCTTCTGGATACAGCTGAGCTCCGCATCCAGGAGCTGCAACGCCAAGCGGATGGATCGGTAACTATGCGGCCCTTCGAATCGTCTGACGGGCCTGTAGCCTAGGGGATGGTGCGATCTAGAAGATCTTGCCGACTATGGTGGTTGTAACCAAGCTGGGCTGGCTTGCACGTGATCCTGAGGTGATGGGGTGAATGGGAAGGAGCGAAGAGGTGCGGATCACTGCTCTTCGCCGCGCTCGTCGATCCTCGACGGGAGTGTTGGTGGATATCGATGGAGTGTTTGCGTGCGTGTTGTCGCAGCTTGCCGTCGCACAGTTGCATCTGGTGGAGGGGAGTGAGCTCACGGACGACGATCGCGTAAGTATCCTCACTGTCGCGGCCCGTGAGCAAGCGCTTGACAGAGCGATGAGCTTTCTCGCTACCCGACCTCGCAGCGTGCAAGAGGTGGAGCAGCGATTGCGCTCTTTGAAGTTCGACACCGCGGTTATCAGCGCGACGATTGCCAAGCTGCGGGACTTGGGCGTGCTCGACGATCATTCCTTTGCGCACTTCTGGCGTGAGGAGCGGGACACCTACCGTCCGCATGGAAGGCAGCTACTGAATCAGGAGCTGCGCGCCCGTGGCGTCGCCCCCGATACCGTTGCAGAAGTGCTCCCCAGTGAGGAGGAAGAGCTGGATCTGGCCCGCCGATCTCTGGCGAGGCGATTGGGCCGCTTCCAGGGGGAGTCGTGGCAGGAGTTCCAGCACGTGTTCTACCCATTCTTGGCACGCCGGGGCTTCTCTCACGAGGTCATCCAGCGGACTCTCCGCGAGACCTGGAGAGAGCAGCAGTGCGAGCCGGAATCCTAAAGCGGGCCCTTTGCACAATGAACCGGCTATCGTAGACGTGCTCGCTTGGTCGTTCGATACTCAATAGGGCGACAACCCATTGAAAACCAACGATACCAGTGTGAGAGGGGAAAGATCAGCGTGAAGAACGATGGCCGAGACGATACCCGGATATTCGCCGTAGCGCTTGGCATTTTCATTGTAGCTCTTCCGGTGATCTTCCAGATTGCTCGAGCCTTCCCGCGATCACCGTGGACGCCTCTGCTTGGTGCGATGCCGCTGGTACCGGCGGCGGCTGCGCTGTTTGCTGTTGTACGCTTTGTGCGTCTGCTTACTGAACAGCAACGGCGCGTGCTTCTGGAATCTCTCATCTTTGGCTTCGGCGCGACGGCATTTCTGTCGATCAGCATCGGCTTCCTCCAGAATGCTGGGTTGCCGCTGTTCTCCTGGGTCTGGGTCCTACCGCTGATGGCTATGCTCTGGCTGCTGGGACTATTCCTCGCCTCGAGAAGCTCTTTCTAGCTGCACAGCAGGGCGTGGCTCCGGCTCTCCGGGATCAGTGATGCGGTCCGGAGGATTGATGAGTTCTCGCTCAACAGCCTGGCACCTTTGGGCTCGTTCTCGAGTTCCGGGTATAGACCACACGAGAAGAACGTATACCTAGGTGACGTCCTCGGAGTGTGTTCTCCTGTCCTGTACAACGATTAGATGTTGACGTGCGCGTGACTCTGGAGCGCGACCGGTGGAGTTGGACATCCCACACCGATACCTTCGTACACAAGTCCAGCGCTACGAATCCTTTCGGCGTCGTACATATTGCGGCCATCGATGAGTAATGGCCGGCGTAGGTGCTTACGTATCTGATTCCAGTCCAACTGCTTGAACTCGTTCCACTCCGTGACGAGCACGAGAGCATCCGCACCCTTGGCAACGTCGTAGGGGGTTCGTACGGTCTCAAGCCCAGGCACCAGCTGCTGCGCGCGCTCCATGCCTGCCGGGTCGTAGCCCGCGACGTGGACGCCCTCCTCGAGCAGGGCCCTCGCGATATCCAGAGCAGGAGCATCGCGCAGGTCGTCGGTGTTGGGCTTGAAGGTAAGTCCGAGCAATCCAACCCGCTTGCCTTCGAGTGAGCCCAGTAAGCGGCGGAGCTTCTCCACAATGAGAAGCCGCTGATCGCGGTTGATGTCAAGGACCGCTCGCAGAAGCTGTGGATGGAGTCCGGCTTCATCGGCCATGTGGGCCAAAGCACGAAGATCTTTGGGAAAGCAAGAGCCACCGAAACCAACACCTGCATCCAAGAAAGCTCGCCCGATCCGCCGGTCGTAGCCCATGCCCAAGGCCACTTCCCGAACATTCGCACCAAGCTGTTCGCAGATGCGAGCGATCTCATTGATGAAGCTGATGCGCGTTGCGAGGAAGGCGTTTGAGGCGTATTTGATCATCTCGGCGGTACGAAGATCGGTGATGATGATCGGCGCCCGCGAACTCAGATACAGCGTGGCTACTTCCTGGGCAGCTGCCGTAGCTGTCGAGCCGAGCACGACGCGGTCGGGTTGCTGGAAGTCGAGGACGGCTTGTCCTTCTCGCAGGAACTCTGGATTCGAGACCACGGCATACTGTGCTCCCACGGGTGCGTGTTGAGCAAGAATATTCGCGACCCAGTCACCAGTACCGATAGGTACCGTGCTCTTGTTGATGACAATGGTGCGCCGCCCGGCGGAGAGATTGCGAGCGAGCTCAGTCGCGGCGGCTTCTACGTAGCGCAGGTCCGCCCCGTCGTGCTCTTCAGCCGTTGGCGTTGCAACTGCGATGAACACAAACTCGGCATCAGGTACTGCCGCTGCGTACGACGTCGTAGCATAGACCCGTCCGGCACGAAGGTTCTGTTGGAGGAGCTCTCCGAGGCCGGGCTCGAAGATTGGGAGCTCACCTTGCTTAACCGCTGCGATCCGCTTGGTATCGGTATCGAGTAAGGTGACGTTGTTGCCCAGATCCGCGAGACAGATACCCGTCGTGAGTCCTACATAGCCAGCCCCGATAACGCAGATTCGCCTCATTGAGCACCCCTCTCTCGCTCGTCACGTGCTTGTTGAAGGTATGGTTACCACACCACGATGACTTTGAGTGAACGAGTCACACCCACAGACAGAAAGGGCGTGAAACGGTACGCGTCCGTACTATTCCACGCCCGTGGGATTCCTAGCGCACCTCGACGGCTGCGCCGGCTTCCTTGAGCTTTGCGCTGATCTTGTCAGCCTCTTCTTTGCTGACACCCTCGCGAACTGGCTTTGGCGCCTCGTCAGCAACAGCCTTGGCTTCCTTGAGGCCAAGGTTCGGATTGACCTCTCGGATCGCCTTGATCACGTTGATCTTGTTTGCACCTGCGGCGATGAGGATGACATCGAACTCCGTCTTCTCCTCCTCTACGGGTGCTGCCGGCGCGGCACCATTGGCGGCGCCTCCCGCAGGCACGGCGGCTACGGCTACTGGTGCAGCGCTCACACCAAAAGTCTCTTCCAGGGCCTTGATCAGATCGACAAGCTCGAGAACGTTGAGGCCCTTGATGCCCTCGATGATCTCTTCCTTCGTTAGTACCACGTGGATTCCTCTCTCTTGCTATTGCGTGCTGTCCGTGCATCTCTTGTGATCGGTGTCGGTACCCGCTGCGAGTGCCGCCGGTCTGACGGAGAGCCCAGTTAGGATGGTGCTCCAGATACGCTCTCGAGTTGGCGAGTGCGCGCCTGGAGGACGTAGACTAGTCCGCTCACAGTGCCCTGGAGAACCCCAAGCAGCCCTGTGAGCGGCGAAGCGACCTGGCCCACAACTTGGCCGTAGAGCTGATCTCGGGCTGGAATGCTCGCAAGCTTCTGTAGCCCTTCCGGACCGCCAAAGGATTGCCCGAGCAGGAGCCCCTTGACACCAAGCGGCTTGCGCGCTCTGTTCAGGTCGACCAGGGCCTTGGCCGGACCAACCAGGTCTTCTTGGAATACTGCGAGAGCAGTTGGTCCTGCGAGCACCCCGTCGTTGATCGGCTGCTGGTTGCGCTGGAGAGCCAGACGCGTCAGGGTGTTCTTTGCCACGACAAAGCGCACGTTATGGGAGCGCAACTGGCTGCGGACTTCTCGCAGCTCGGCAACGGTAAAGCCACGATAGTCGGTAAAGGCGACGGCAGCGGCAGAACGGAGGAGGGCTTGCAGCTCTGCAATCTGCTCGGCCTTCTGTTCTCTCGTAGTCATGTGCACTCCTCAACAAAAAGGAACGCGCCGGCCAGTTTCGGCCGGCGCGTCTCATCCAACTGAGAGCAGCAAAAACTCTCGGTAGATCACGTCGTTCGGACCTCGGTGGGACTTATTCGGCCCCAATTCGGAGCACCCACGGTCAACGGCCAGTAATCGACATTACTGTCGAATCTTTAGTTGTATGCTGTTGCGACTCGCTATACTACCATCGCCTCCGCTGCGAGCGCAAGCGTTGGTTGGAGCTCCAGGCGGATTCCGGGTCCCATTGAGCTCGAGATGTGGATCGAACGTATATATTGCCCCTTCGCTCCCGAGGGCTTGGCGCTCACGATGGCTGACACGAAGCTCCCAAGGTTTGCGCGCAACTGCTCTTCGGGAAAGGAAAGCTTGCCGATGGGAGCGTGCACAATCCCCGATCGTTCAACGCGAAACTCGGCGCGCCCCTTTCGAACTTCCTTAATGACGCCCGCGATGTCCTCGGTCACGGTTCCAGCCCGCGGGTTGGGCATCAGACCTCGCCGCCCCAGGATACGCCCGAGGCGCGACACTTTGCCCATCTGGTCACGTGCAGCGATAGCCACTTCGAAATCGAGCCACCCGCCTTCGATCTGCTGGATGAGATCATCAGAGCCGACATAGTCGGCACCGGCCTCGGTGGCCTCTCTGGCTTGCTCACCCTGTGCGAACACGAGAATGCGCTGCCTACGGCCGGTTCCTGCCGGAAGTGTGGCCACGCCCCGGACCTGTTGATCGGCATGGCGCGGATCAACGCCAAGATTCATGTGGATCTCCACCGTAGGATCGAAGCGAACGTACGAGGCTTCTTTGAGGAGCTTGATGGCCTCGTCAGGAAGATAGGCCCGAGACTCTACCATCTTCGCAACCTGGAGATACTTCTTCCCATGCTGTGGCATCGCGGTGTTCCTCTCTGCGTACACCTCCCGCACGGTTGTCTTCGCGCGGTGTTGCCTTGTTGTCCGACCGGCGCTCTACGCCTCGATGGTGACACCCATCGAGCGAGCGGTGCCTTCGATCATCTTCTCAGCAGCGGCGACGTCAAGCGCATTGAGATCCTTCAGCTTCATCTCAGCGATCTTGTGCAAGGTCGCCCGTGAGAGCGTGCCAACCTTCTGCGTGTTGGGATTTCCCGATCCCTTGTCCAGGTTCAGTTCCTGCTTGATGAGGTCTACTGCAGGAGGAGTGCGGGTGATGAATGAGTAGGAGCGATCATCGAAGATCGTGACTTCAACAGGAACGGTCATTCCCGTCATTGACGCCGTCTTCTCGTTGTATTCCTTGCAGAATGCCGGCAGGTTGATGCCATACTGACCTAAGGCAGGGCCGACCGGCGGTGCCGGAGTTGCCTTGCCAGCAAGAATTTGCAGGCGCACGACTGCTTTGACGCGGCGGGCCACGTTCAGACTCCCAATCTGCGGTAACTACACGGAGACACAGTGTACCAAATCATGCTCGGGCACCGCGCCTGCTTCGGCGGATCGTTCTGGATTGCTCAGAGGCGCTCGACCTGCAGGAGGTCCAGGTCTACGGGTGTGTCGCGACCAAACATCGAGATGAGCACCGTCACCTTGTTCTTCTCGGTGTTGATCTCGTCAACCACCCCAATGAAGTCTGTAAATGGACCATCGATGACTTTGACACGCTGGCCCTTTTGGAAAGTGATCTTCACGCGCTGTTGTGGTTGCTCTGCTTGGCGGAGGATCTGGCGGACCTCACCTTCCTCCAATGGTGTGGGTAGATCGCCGGTGCCAACGAAGTCTGTGACACCTGGGGTGTTCCGCACAACGTATTCCGAGGAAGGGTCGAGTTTCATCTGAACGAGGACGTAGCCTGGAAATACTTTACGTTGCACCTGGCGCCGCTGGCCGCGGTGCATCTCGACCTGCTCCTCTGTCGGCACCTCCACGCGAAAAATCTTGTCGCGCGCGTCCATTGACTCGATGCGGCTCTCGAGATTGGTCTTGACCCTGTTCTCATAGCCGGAATAGGTGTGGATGACGTACCACTTGGCTTCTGGGTCTTGTAAAGCTGGGTATGCCTGCTCTTCATCTAATGGAGTCATCGTTCTTTCTCCCCAGTCCGCAAGGTTGCCAAGTTCATCGTGCCCCCACAATGATGCCAATGAGTTCAGAAAAGATGAGGTCGAAGCCGCCCAGGATGAGCGCTGTACTGATGCTCACGATAATTACAGTGATCGTGAGCCGGATAGTCTCATCACGAGTCGGCCAGCGAACCTTCCGCAGCTCAGAAAACGACTCGCGAAAGAAGGTGAGTGATGGAGCTTGCTGCAGCGATTGGCGCCCCATCGAGCTTAGCTGCGAGAAGCGCGACTTCGCGGCTGTACTCTTCGTCTGCCCTGGTGCTACGCGAGGTTGAGCTGGCACGCGCTGGGCTGGGAGACGCTGCGCTGTCCGGCTCGGCTCGGACCGAGCGGCCTTGGCCATCTGCTACCTCTGCTCACGATGGACAGTATGCTGGCGGCAGTGCGAGCAAAACTTGCGCAGCTCAAGGCGTGTCACGGTGTTCTTGCGGTTCTTTGTTGTTGTGTAGTTGCGCGAGCGGCACGTGGCGCACGCCATATCGATGACGATGCGATTCTCTGCCTTCTTCGCCATGCTATTCGGACCTCCTCCGCGCGAGAGAGGAGAGGTGGGTAACTAACGCACCCATCCTCTCCTATGAGGATAACGCTATTCGACGATCTTCGTCACGGAACCAGCGCCAACAGTGCGGCCACCCTCGCGAATGGCGAAGCGCAAACCTTCCTCGAGGGCAACCGGAGTGATGAGACGGATATCCATCTCGACGTTGTCGCCGGGCATGACCATTTGTACGCCTTCGGGGAGCGTTACGGCGCCGGTCACGTCTGTGGTACGCAGGTAGAACTGCGGCCGGTAACCGTTGAAGAAAGCAGTATGGCGGCCACCCTCTTCTTTACTCAGGACGTAGACCTGTGCCTTGAACGCCACATGCGGCGTAATGGTGCCAGGCTTGGCAAGGACCTGACCGCGCTCGATATCGGTGCGCTCGATTCCGCGAAGGAGCACTCCGACGTTGTCACCGGCTTCACCCTGGTCGAGAACCTTACGGAACATCTCGACGCCAGTGACGACGCTGCGCCGCGTTGAGCGGATGCCCACGATTTCCACTTCCTCGCCGACCTTGACGACACCACGCTCCACACGACCAGTGGCGACGGTTCCACGCCCCTTGATGCTGAACACGTCCTCGACGGGCATGAGGAATGGCCGGTCAACTGGACGTTGAGGGGTTGGGATGTAGGAGTCAACGGCTTCCATGAGATCCAGAATGCACTTGTACTCTGGAGCATTGGGATCCTGGCTCGTGCTGGAGAGAGCAGCGAGGGCGGAGCCGCGGATGATCGGAATCTCGTCACCGGGGAAGTCGTACCTAGACAACAGGTCGCGCACTTCCAGCTCGACGAGCTCGAGCAGCTCAGCATCGTCCATGGCGTCAACCTTGTTGAGGAAGACTACGATCCGAGGCACCCCAACCTGGCGCGCCAGTAGGATGTGCTCACGTGTCTGGGGCTTTGGACCGTCCGGCGCAGACACAACAAGAATTGCACCGTCCATCTGAGCTGCGCCGGTGATCATATTCTTGATGTAATCGGCGTGGCCCGGGCAGTCGACGTGTGCATAGTGCCGGTTGTCGGTGGCGTACTCCACGTGCGCGATAGCGATAGTAATTCCCCGCTCCCGCTCCTCAGGAGCATTGTCAATCGAGTCGAAGGCTCGGAACTGAGCTTCACCCTTGAGCGCCAACACTTTGGTGATGGCAGCTGTGAGTGTCGTCTTACCGTGGTCTACGTGCCCGATGGTCCCGACGTTGACGTGGGGTTTGTCTCGAACGAACCTCTGCTTGGCCATGTCTGCATAACTCTCCTCTACCTAACCCGACGGTGACACTGCTGTCTCGCGCCGACCTCGAGCCTCACCACTCACGCGCTTGGAGCCCACGACCAGATTTGAACCGGTGACCTTCTCCTTACCAAGGAGACGCTCTACCCCTGAGCTACGTGGGCCAGACGTTCCTCCAGCGCTCCGAAGCGAACGCAGAGAGACCGCCGTAGTTGGCGCACGCGCTGCTCACGGCCTCACTCGAGACTCGCCCATTGTACCGCATCGCAGGCGCGCAGAGAGACCGACGCAGCGCATTGTTGCGCCCAGCCGTAGCGGATCTATCGCAGTGGCGCTCACCGAGCGGAACGCGGATCAAGTGCGTCGCGCAAGCCATCGCCGAAGAATGTGAAGGCCATCATCGTTATCGCGATTGCCAGAGCTGGCCAGACAGCCAGTGGTGGATCGGCAAAGATGACCGTGTATCCATCATTCACCATGCCGCCCCACGTCGGCGTTGGCGGCTGTACGCCGAGCCCAATGAAGCTGAGTGCTGCTTCGATAAAGATGGCCCCCGGAATGCCGAAGGTCACCGCGACAATGATTGGTCCCAAGGCGTTCGGAATGAGATGCCGTAACAAGATCCGCGGGGCCGATGCTCCAACCGCCCGAGCGGCCTCGACGTACTCCTTCTGCTTGAGACTGAGCAGCTGGCCCCGTGTCAGTCTTGCCATACCGACCCAGTTGACAAGGCCAATAGCCAGGAAAATGTTCTTGATACTGGGGCCGAATGCTGCCATGAAGATGATGACGAAGAGGAGATCAGGAAAGGCATACATCACGTCTGTGAAGCGCATCAGCAGATTGTCGATGAAACCGCCGGCGTAGGCCGCGATGGCGCCGATCGGAACACCAATGGCAAGGATGATGAACTGGACGAAGATGCCAACACTGAGGGAGATAC
>JAMCTA010000153.1:0-311 GCA_023381895.1 Chloroflexota bacterium | reverse complement strand
GCATCAGCGTCGTCGGGTTGTGGGGGGCGATGATAGGAGCGAAGACTGCGATGACGCAGAGCGCAATGATGACAATGAGTGCAACCATCGCCATTTTGTTCTGGCGGAGCCGGTAGAAAGCATCGCTCCACAGGCTGTGCTGCCGGCGAAACGCGGTGACCTCTTCGCCATTCGTCAGAACAGCTCGCTGGTCCGTTACTGCCATTGCTGCACCCCAAACATCTCGATGCTGCTCTTACGTGTAGCGGATGCGTGGATCGACTACAGCGTACAGCAGATCCACGACGAGATTAGCGAGGACGATGATCAAG
>JAMCTA010000150.1 GCA_023381895.1 Chloroflexota bacterium | reverse complement strand
GCCTCGGAACCCGTGTCAC
The DNA here is from genome assembly GCA_023381895.1 of Chloroflexota bacterium. The sequence goes on along the minus strand of JAMCTA010000150.1, from coordinate 28,125 downwards.
CGAGCTTGCCCAGGCTTTGGCTGAGGGTGGATTCCGAACCCACCTCTTCTTCGTTGGCGATCCGCATCTCCCGGGTGAAGAGCATCTGGTGGATGACAAGCTTATCTATCATCGTTGGTGCCAGTGGCTCAGCATCTACCATCCCAACGGTGTGTATGACGGAGAAGAAGGAAAGCTGCGAGACTTCAGCCAGAGCGCGCCACACTACATCGTGCGGGAGATCGCCCGTCCGGCGGTGCGCTCAGGCAAGGTGCTCGTGGTCCTCGCTGAGGAGTGGCACACGGCTGAGGCGACGATTGCTTTGAGCGACCTGCTGTACTGGGCTGGCTTCCGCCAGAACACCGTTATTTTCTGGAATGCCAACAACGTCTTTGGGTTTGAGCGGATCCACTGGGACCGCCTCGGCTTCATCGCCACGATTACAACGGTGAGCCGCTACATGAAGCATCTCATGTGGCGTTGGGGAGTCAACCCCGTAGTGATTCCGAATGGGATCCCTGCTCGTCTACTCGACCCACTCGATCAGAACCTCGTGCGCTGGCTGCACACCCTGTACGAAGGGCGTTTGTCGCTGTTCAAAATAGGACGCTTTGATCCGGACAAGCGGTGGATGATGGCGGTTGAGGCAGTGGCACGGTTGAAGGAGCGGGGTTACCCGGTCACTTTTCCTCTCCGTGGCGGCATGGAGCCGCACGGAACAACTGTCCTCAGCTACGCTCACCACCGCGGTCTGCACGTCGTCGATGTGACGGCGGGCGAGCGGACGATGAACGCGGCGATGGCGGCGCTGGCCAGTGCGCCGCACGGAGATGTCTACAACCTGAAGTTCTTCGTGCCTGAGGAGCTCGCTCGTGGCTTCTACGCTGCCACTGACGCTGTACTGGCGAATAGTGGTCACGAGCCGTTTGGACTGGTAGGGCTGGAGGCGATGGCGGCGGGTGGCCTGGTATTCACCGGCTCATCGGGCGAAGACTATGCTGTGCCCTCCGGCAACGCAGTGGTACTGGAAACGGATGACCCAGAGGAGATCTGCGCCGAGGTCGTCCGGTTGCGCCAGCATCCAGAGCTCGCAGCGCAGCTGCGTGAAGAGGCCCGGCGCACGGCGGCTCGTTTCACCTGGCCAGAAGTCATCTGCCAGCTCATCGACAAGCTCGAGTACGTAGGGCGGGCCCATGGGGCTTTGGAGGGCCTGCATGAGATGTCCTGACGCGGCAATAATGATGAGAAGAGCACTCTGATGAGCTGGCTTACTCGAATTTTTGGCCGTAGAAGCTCCCCCAGGGCGTCACCGGCGGATGCCGGTCCGTACGTGTACCTCCGCTGCGACGGGCTGCGCCACCGGCCGTGTAGTGAACCGATCCGGGTACGCATCGATCTTCGCAACGATCTCAATCCAGAGTTTGATGAGGACGGTGCTGATAGGCCGAGCGGATATGCGTGCTACAAGGACGTCCTCGGCACGCGGTGCCAGAACATGATCCGGTTGACAATCCACTATGACGCGGCTCGACGAGAGATCGAGCGCCAAGCCGAAGGGGCGACGCTGATCGCTCGGGAGGAATACGAGCGGTTGCTGCGAGAAGCCATGCCACCCCCAGGAGGTATCCCAGGTGTACCCTGATCTTGTGCGCCGGCGATGTTTCCGAGGAGGCGCTCTGTGTCACTGATCGACCGCATCGCCCGCGGCGTCATCGAGACGATCGGCAAAGATGATTTCCGCCGCATCATGAACGATACACTGGATCACATGCTGCGCACGATGACCCGGCGCGAGCGGATGCAGTTCTGTGTAGAGATCGTCGACCAGAGCGTGCGGCGTCTGCTCGAAGGGCTGAGCTCGGAAGAAAAGGCACAGCTGGCTGCAACGCTTGTTCCGCGGCTCCTTGCCCAGTTTCCGAGCGCTCGAACCGATGCTCAGAGCGGTCCGCCGGACGGGGCGGCTTCGGTCACGGACACGCCGCCGGAGGAGAGGTAGCGTGCCGGTCTTCCCATTTGGGTCCGGCAAAGGAGCCGAGCAAGCCGGTTCGCTACGCTTTCGTGATGAGCTGTTTACCCGTTTTCCGTTCACGGAGACGGCGAAGCAGTGGCTTTGCCGGGAAATTGCCGTGGTTGTGAGGAATCCCCGCTCGACGCGTGGTGGCGGGTTCTGGCATCCAGACCACCGCCTCGTTGAGCTGCTCACTGCGCAGTACGAGGCGGCGATCCACGAGTATGCTCATGCCTGGTGGCACGATCGCCGCCTCTTGGACGACAATGCCGTCCGCCTCATGGTTGCGGTGGTGCACCTCAGTGAGGAAGACCGAGAGCCGTACAAACTGATGGCACGGTTGGCCCGGAACTACGTCTATGGAATCCGCACGCAGCGAGACGATCGCAGCCCTACGGGCTACTGGATGGGGATGCTGGCCAGTGGGTGTGACTGGGAGATGTATGCGGGCCTTGCCTCCGGCTGTATGGCCGACATCCGTCTTCTCCCCTCTTACGTACGCCCGTTGTATGACGGACTGTTCGAGACCCTGCCGGCAGATGCTCCCTCGCCTCTAGTCTGCGCACCACACCGTTGAGGGCAGACCAGCACAAGCGATAAGCACGGGGCGTGGAACATGCCCTGTGAGATCCTCCGGTATACTGAGACGAAGTTGTATGAGCAGTCGAATCACGAGCGGCGAGGCGCTGCCTGCTTGAGCGATGCTGCCGCGTCCGGGAGCGTCCCCGTTTGCGGCGGCGTGTGAGTGCCGCAAACGAAAGGGGGCCTTGGATGCTGACTCTGCACAGTGTCACTGCCCGCATTGGGGGTCGAGTTCTCTTCAAAGACGTCAGTATCACCGTCCAAGCGCGTGATCGCATCGGTCTCGTTGGACCAAATGGCGCCGGCAAGACGACGCTGCTGGAGATTCTTGCGGGCTTACGCAAGCCGGACAGCGGGCAAGTGACACGTCAGGGCCGGCTGCGCGTGGGCATGCTGGCACAGGAGGCTCCGTGTCAGGAAGATCGCTCGGTAATTGATGAGGCCACCAGTGGCATCGGCCCTCTCGCGGAGGTGCGTCAGCACCTCGACGACGTCACCGCCAAGCTTGCCGTGGCCGGCGCCGAGTCTTCTGACTACGATCAACTCATCCACACTCGCGATAATCTCGCGGAGGAGTACGTTCGTCTGGGTGGCGAGCGCACAGAAGCCGAGGCGAAGCGTGTGCTCGCCGGCTTGGGCTTTCTCGAGACCGACTATACCCGCCCGACGCGAGAGCTTTCGGGGGGGTGGCAAGTCCGTCTCGCCCTCGCGCGCTTGCTCGTGATGGCGCCGGATGTGTTGTTGCTCGATGAGCCGACGAACCACCTGGACCTGACGGCGATAAGCTGGTTGGAAGCTGAGCTATCAGCGTATCGGGGTGCGCTGGTCATGGTTTCGCATGATCAGACCTTCCTGGATAACGTCGTGAACGAGATTCTTGAGGTCGAGGGTGAGAGGATCACACCGTATCACGGCAACTATACCAACTACGTCCGCGAGCGCAGCCGGCGCCAGAAAGCTGCCGAGGCGGCGGCAAAGCGTCGCGAGTCGGAAATGACCAAGCACCGCCAGTTCATTCAGCGTTTCGGGGCGAATGCGGCCTGGGCCACGCAGGTGCGCAGTCACGAGAAGATGCTGGCGCGGCTCGAACAGGAGCACGCTGAAGAGGTGGCATCCGCTCCGGTGCGGCGCAGGCCGGTCACGTTTCGTTTTCCACCTGCGGCGAACTCCGGCCGAGTCGTTTGTGAGGTACGGGATCTCACAAAGTCCTACGACAACCAGGTAGTGCTCGCGCCGCTCTCTTTCATCGTGGAGCGTGGCGAGCGCATCGCCCTGGTTGGGCCCAACGGAGCTGGAAAGTCTACGCTCATGCGGCTGCTGGCGCGCCTTGAGCCGCATGATGCGGGCAGCATTTCCTTCGGTCCCCAGATCGCCGTTGCCTACTTTGCTCAACACCAGGCGGACGTGCTCGATCCGGACCGGACCGTTCTCGACGAAGCGGCAGCCGATGCACCTGCTGGCATCCCGTCGGAGAGGATCCGAGAAGCTCTTGGCAGGATGCTCTTCAAGGGTGAGATGATGACTGCCAGAGTTGGGCAGCTGTCTGGTGGCGAGCGTGCGCGCCTCGCTCTTGCGAAGATGCTGCTCATCCCAGCAAATCTCCTACTGCTCGACGAGCCGACCAACCACCTCGACATTCCCTCCAAGGAAGCGCTCGAGGCTGCGCTTTCAACGTATGAAGGGGCGATTATCGTAGCCTCCCACGACCGGTACTTCCTGCAGCGTCTCGACACGTCCAAACTCATCGTGCTGGAGGGTCCAGGAGCGATGCCGCTCACCCGATTGGGCTCGTACGAAGACTGGCGTGACATGCAGGCGCGGATAGAAGAGGCAGAGCGCCAGCTCGAGCGTGAGCGTGAGGAGCGCTCAGTGGCTCTGGCGGCGGAGCAGCTTGGTCTGTCCGAAGAGATTACCCGTCTTGAGAGAGAGCGGGAGCGTGTTGCGCAACAGCTCGCTGATCCATCCGCCTTCAAAGAGGATGACATCTGGGGTGGACTGCTCGAGAAATACCAGAAGATCGACGCTCGCCTCTCTGGACTACTTGCCCGTCAGCAGTCGTACGAAGCGGCAGATGGCGATGGGCAAGCGCAGCCAGACCCTGAACTGGCGTCGGTTTCAGAATAAGCGCACCGTGGTCGATCTATTCATGGAACGTTCCGTCTATTCCAGCGAAGTAGCGCCGAGAGTGTGCGCCGATGCTCAGCGGCCGTTGCCAGACTGGGCCCAGGACCTCAAGCCGCCGATTATTAGTCTGGCGCCGATGGATGGGGTCGCTGACTGGGCTTTCCGTGAAATGTGCTATGCGCTTGGAGCCGAGCTCACGGTATCCGAGTTCGCTCCTGCGACAGGAATCAGGGCCGGGGCCCGAAAGATCATCGAGGCTATCGGCGCGCGGCATGGAAAGAAGCCGTTCCTCATCCAGCTCTACGGCAAGCACCCTGCTGATTTCGCCCACGCCGCACGCGTCATCCACGACTCTCTGCCCTGCGCTGGCATCGACGTGAATATGGGGTGTCCGTCGGACAAGGTGGTCGCGCACAGTCATGGCAGTGCACTGATGCGCGAGCCTGAGATCGGAGCCGAGATCGTAGCTGCGCTACGAGCGGCCACGCCGCTGCCTGTAAGTGTCAAGATGCGGGCGGGATGGGACAGCGTCAATGCTCCCGAAGTAGCTCGGCTGCTCGAACGGGCGGGAGCGACGCTGCTCACGATCCACGGGCGCACCCGTCAACAGCGCTTTACTGGTACGGCTAGCTTGGAAGCGATCAGGCTCACCCGGGAGGCGGTCTCCATTCCGGTCATCGGCAATGGAGACGTGAAGGATGTCGAGTCTGCTCGGGCGATGCTGGACTACACGAAGGTCGACGGAGTCATGGTGGGACGGGGCGCTGAAGGCAATCCGTGGGTGTTTCTGGCACTGCGTCAGGCGCTGAAACGCGACAGCTTGCTAGATGCCGGCCGCTGGTCGCTGATAGAAGTGGTCAGGGAACACGCTCGCCTGGCCATCTCTGCGGGAGGGGATCGACGAGAGGCGTTTCTGCCGCTCCGGAAGCACTTCGTGTGGTACGTTCGCGGCATCCCAGGCAAGGATCAGCTCCGCGTGCGTGCCCAGCAGATCTCTTCGCTGGCCCAGTTTCGGGAATGGCTTGACAGTGTCGAGACTGCACTCCGAAACACTGGGCTGCCGGACAGCGCACGTGAGCCTGCCGCTGAAGAGCCAGCAGCCTAGAGCGTGGCGCACGTCGTGGTGCTGTGTCCTGACCAGTCCTCATGACCTCATCGAGAATGCTGGCTCATACGTACCAGCCTGGGCGAAGACGGTAGGCGCCGAGCTGGACAGGCCACTCCTGGTCAACACAGGTCACCCGGTCGGTCAATCTTGCTCGCCCCCCTAGAGAAGGTGGGGGTATGCTCGCCTCAGGAGGGGGGTGAAGTGCAGCAGACGATGCGGCCGGTCACACTCTCGTTGCGCCGGCGCTCAAACTTTGCCATGCTCGTCGTGATACTGTCGTTTTGCTATATCGGGTACAAGTCGTGGTACTGGCAGGTTGCGCAAGCATCGAGCTTACAGCAGCGGGCCGTGAAAGAGCACACGCTCAATCTCACGATTCCAGCGAGCCGTGGCCACATCTATGATGCCACTGGCCAGACCCTCGCTACGGATGCCGACTACTCCCTGATCTATGCAGTGCCGTCGAATATCAAAGATCCGGTTGGCACGGCCATCCGTCTCTCGCCTATTCTCGGCGTTCCTGAGCGGCAGCTCGTGACCCTCCTTACCCCCAGTCCTCCGGACACGCCGCATCCGCGCCAGTACAGCGTGCTGGCACGGAAGGTGCCACCCGCGACGCGTAACCAGGTGCTCAAGCTGAGGCTCGTTGGAATCGGAGTCACCCCAGATGAGACACGCATCTATCCGGAGGGTACGCTCGCGGCGCAGGTTCTGGGCTTCGTCAATGATGCGGGTCAGGGTAACTATGGGCTGGAACAGTACTACAATACTGTACTGAAAGGCACGCCTGGAAAGCTCGAAGCAGAGCGCGACGGGAACGGGAACGAGCTTGATCTCGCTCACGCGCACTATGTCCCTCCCGTCCCGGGGAGTGATCTCTACCTCACCATTGATGACGCGATCCAGTACGACGCTGAGCGAGTGCTCGTAGAAGGCATCCACGAGTACGGGGCGAAGTCGGGCTCAGTCATCGTCATGAATCCGCACAACGGTGCCATTCTCGCCATGGCCAACTACCCAACCTACGACCCCAACCACTACGCTGATGCGAGCCTTGCGGATTTCGTCAATACCGCTATTACGGCACCGTTCGAGCCTGGCTCGACATTCAAGGTCGTCACGATGTCCATCGGGATCCAGACGCACTCGATTACCCCAGAGACGACGGTGTATGACCCTGGCTACGTCAAGTTCTACAACTCGATCATTCACGACTGGGACCGCAAGTCACACGGAGTCGTCACAATGCGGCAGGTGCTCGATCATTCACTGAATGTCGGTGCCTCATTCGTAGCGCGGCGGGTTGGCGCAAAGGACTTCTATGCGGGTCTCTCGGCGTTCGGCTTAGGGCGCCTCACTGGTATCGATCTCCAAGGTGAAGCGCCTGGTGTCGTGTTGCAGCCGGATCAGCCCGGCTGGTATCCCATCAACCTCCTGACGAACTCGTTCGGTCAAGGACTCACTACCACGTCCCTCCAGATGGCTGACGTAGTGTCCGTGATAGCGAACGGCGGAACTCTCTACAAGCCCTACGTCGTGCAGCGTATCGCTGGTCCTCAGGGTGAAAAAGTTGTGCAGCCGGTCGTGCTTGGCCATCCGATTTCCCCAGAGACAGCGGCAACGCTGCGATCGATGATGGAGGAAGTGCCGATCTTGGGCGAGGCAAACCTCGCCCGTATCCCAGGTTATCTCATTGGCGGTAAGACGGGAACAGCCCAGATCGCCAAGAACGGCGTGTACGAGAAAAGCGCCTACATGGCTTCATTCGTCGGATTCGCTCCTGCACAGGATCCGGCCTTTGTGCTGTTCATTGTCCTTGACCACCCGACCACGTCGATTTATGGTGCTAACACGGCTGCGCCGATGTTTGCGAAGCTGGGGCAGATGATCCTCACGCACATGGGCATCCCTCCGACGCAGCCGTTCCCTACCCCCACGCCAGCACCGCGTGCCTCTTCTTCCACGGCACCCTATGCCAGCCAGCCGGCTCCGGCGCGGTACACTCGCTTATGGTAGTCAGCCTGAGGGCAACGAGTTGGTGATCACGTCGGGGATTCGGGGAGGAAGGCGGTGGAGGGATCGCCAGAAACCAGTAGCCTGCCCCCCGTGGTGTTTTCCTCGAAGGATGCACCGTTGCGACGTGACGTCCGCACGCTCGGGCAGATGCTTGGCCGTGTGTTGCGCGAACACGGTGAGCCTGGCCTCTACGATACCGTCGAGCGGATCCGGGCGATGTGTAAGCGCCTCCGCGCCGAGTACGATGAAGCGCTCAACACCCAGTTACAGGCGGAGCTCGAACAGCTGACGCTACCGATGACCGTGCAGGTTGCGCGTGCCTTCGCCCTCTACTTTCAGCTGGTGAATATCGCTGAGCAAGTCCATCGTGCTCGTCGGAGACGCGCTCATCGCATGCAGCGTGGAGAGCCTCCGCAACAGGGCTCGCTCGAGGATCTCATCCAGCGCCTCGCCCAGCAGCGCGTGCCGCCTGAGGAGGTGAGTGAGCGACTGCGTGACATCCAGATCACCTTAGTACTGACAGCCCATCCCACGGAGGCAACCCGCCTCACGGTGTTGCGCAAGCAGCAGTACATCTCGCGACTCCTCGAGGAGCTTGACACCAAGCGGTTGACTGTTCCTGAGCACGCGGAGGTCCTCGAGAGTCTCGAGGAGGAGGTGCTCTTGCTCTGGAGCACAAATGACGTGCGAGAGCGGCGCCCAGAGGTCTCGGACGAAGTCCGGACCGCGCTGTTCTACTTCGAGTCCACTTTCTTCTCAGCGATTCCCCGTTTGCACGCCGAGCTTGAGCGCTGCCTACGAGTCCACTACCCACAAGCGACCATTCCCGTTCCCACGCTCATCCGGTTCGGCTCGTGGGTGGGCAGTGATCGAGATGGCAATCCCAACGTCACGTCTCAGCTCAGCAGAGAGACGTTTCGGCGGCATCGCGCCGTTGCGTTGCGTCTCTACCGCGAGCAAGTCTATGCGCTCGCTGAGCTGTGCAGCCAGTCGGAGCGGTTTGTCACAATTTCCCGTCGTTTCCGTAACTCCATTGCCCAGGATATGCAGCAACTCCCAGAAGCGACGCAGACGATTGTGCAGAGGAATCCGGGGGAACCATTCCGCCAGAAGCTGCTCTTCATCTGGGAGCGTCTGGGGAGGAGCCTCGCAGCCTGCGAGCTTCCTCCCGGCTCACCGCTGGATGTGCCTGGGGCATACGTTTCTGCGGCGGAGTTTCGTGACGACCTGCGCGAGGTCGAGCAGGCGCTACGCATTGCGAAGCAGCATCGTATTGCCGGTGGTCCAGTGCGCAATGTACTCCGCCAGCTCGATTGCTTCGGCTTCCACTTGGCAAAGCTGGACTTTCGTCAGCACAGTGCCCTGCACACAGCGGCGCTGACGGCGTGGCTCAAGGATTTTCTCGGTGATCGCTCTTACGAGAAGCTGACCGAAGACGAACGGGTGGTGGAGCTTGAGCGCCTGCTTGCCGATCCGGAGCGCATGCCAGCCGTGCCGCCTGACCTTCCTGCAGAGCTGCAAGAAGTGTTTGCGTCCTTTGATGCACTGGCTGAAGCAGTTCGCCTGTACGGACCGGAGGTGTCTGACACCTACATCGTGAGCATGACGCACCACGTGTCCGACCTCCTCGCTGTGCTCGTGCTCGCCAGCAGGGCGGGGCTCTGCCGGCGCAGCGGCAGCGAGCTAGAGAGTGACCTCAACGTCGTGCCGCTATTCGAGACGATTGAGGATTTGCACGCTGCTCTGCAGGTGATGACTGCGGCTTGGAGCAACCGCTGGTATGCCGCCAATGTCCGTGCGCGCTCTCAGCGTCAAGAGGTCATGCTGGGCTACTCCGACAGCAACAAAGATGGCGGAATCATTACGGCGAACTGGGAGCTCTACCGAGTTCAGCAGTGCCTTACCGAAGCAGCAAAGGAGCACGGCGTCCGGCTGCGGTACTTCCATGGTCGAGGAGCAACGGTCGGCCGTGGCGGAGGACCGACGAATCAGGCCATTCTTGCGCAGCCGCCGGGAACGCTCGACGGTGAGATCAAGATGACAGAGCAGGGTGAGGCCGTCTCTTTCAAATACGCCTTGCCGGAGATCGCGCTGCGCAATCTCGAGCTCGTAGTGGCTGCCGTGTACGAGGCAAGTGACCCGCGATACCACCTGCGTTCCGTTCCGCGGACCCAGTGGGAGTCACTGCTCTCAGTGTTCTCTGAGCGCTCGCTCGAAATGTACCGTGCACTCGTTGCACGCGACCCAGACTTTCTCGAGTACTTCACCTATGCCACTCCGATCGAAGAGCTCGGAGCCCTCAACATTGGCTCTCGACCAGCACGGCGATCGGTGGGACGGCAGCTTGAGGACTTGCGGGCTATCCCGTGGGTCTTCGCCTGGATGCAGAACCGGCACGTGTTGCCGAGTTGGTACGCCGTCGGAACGACGCTGTTGAGCTTTCTTGAAGAGCACCCTGAAGGAGGGGCCACGCTGCAGATAATGTATCTGCGGTGGCCTTTCTTCAAGTCACTCATCGACAACTTGCAGATGACACTCTCCAAGGCTGACATGCGCATCGCTGCACTCTACTCACGGCTCGTTCCCAATGCTCAAGTGGCTGAGCGCATCTTCGGATTGGTCGAGGAGGAATACGTGCGCACGCGTGCCATCCTATTGCGAGTGACGCAGCAACGAAACCTCCTGGACAACAACCCTGTACTGCAGCGCTCAATTCAACTGCGTAATCCCTACGTCGATCCGCTGAGCCACATGCAAGTGCAGCTTCTGAAGGAAGCGCGCATCGATGGTCTGCCGGACGAAGCGCGCAGACGTGTGACTGAAGCAGTCCTCATCACCATCAATGGCATTGCGGCCGGGTTACGGAACACGGGCTAATGATGAGGGTGCGTCTCGTGGCGCTCTCCTGTAGCTTTTCGGGCGGTCCTCGCAGCAGCTGCCCCACACCATAGGTGCGTTACTCTGGCTTGTGGGGCTGAGGTGACGTGAAATAAGTCCCGTCATAAGCGCGAATCGCCGCTTGGAAGACGAGCTTTTCGGGCACCTGGTTGCTGCGGGCGACACGGGCACAGTCTTCAAACTCGGGCGCCACGTTGACGACCTGGCCGTTGAGGATACCGAGCTTTATGCGCACCGCTCCAAAGGGGGTCTCGACCGTTTCCCACCGACGGTCCAGTGCTATCCGCTCAACGGTTTGTACTCGTATTCCCAACGTGGTCGTCTCGCGGAAGAGTAGCTCCTGGAGGGATGGCGTCTCTTGCGGATCGCACAGGGTGCTCAGCTGCAATGCCGGCCGGCCTTTCTTCATCAAGATCGGACTGATCCAGGCGTCGAGCGCCCCACGGGAAAGGAGCTTGTCCAGGACCGTGGCGTAGAACTCCGGTTGCATGTCATCGATGTTGCACGTGAGGATGTGCAGCGACCTCTGGGCCAGAGTGGTGCTCCCACCAGAAGACACGAGCTGTCCGGTGGTGATACGCACGACATTCGCCCAGGGTAACTGCTTGGTGCCTGCGCCGAATCCGGTCTGGGTATTACAGAGTGGCGGCTGAGCTGCTGCCGCCGTACCGAGTACGGAGAGAAGGGCGGCGCCGGTCGGGGTGAGAAGCTCACCGGCATCGGCAGTGCCGTAGGTGATGAGGGCACGGGTCAGCTCCCGTACTGCCGGAGGAGGTACTGGGACCCTTCCGTGACGAATCGTAATCTGGCCGCCACCAACGTTGAGCGGGCCGACAAAGAGCTTCTCAATATTGAGTGCCGCGAGTCCGGCGCAACAGCCGACGATGTCGGCAAGCGTGTCCGCTGCGCCAATCTCGTGGAAGTGCACTTCACTCACGTCGACGCCGTGAATACTCGCCTCAACTTCTCCTAGTCGGGTCAGCACGGCGATCGAGGCTTGACGGATCGCCTCGGACAGTTGTGCTTGCTCGACAAGGTGCACGAGGTCGGAGAGATGGCGCAAGGGCTGTTGCGTGTCAAAGCTGAAGCGGACACGCACAGCGCTGACATCGTGGTCGTGGACGCGGGCAGTGTGAACTGACCAAGCTCCAGGGAGCACACGTCGCAGTACATCTTCGAGCTGGCCGTTCTCCCACCCGCAAGCGAGCAAGGCTCCCAATAACATGTCGCCACTGGCGCCAGATACGCCATCGACGTAACCGACTCGCATACTGGACCTCACTCTGCAATGTGGTTGATGAGACTGGCGATGTAGCCAGCCCCAAAGCCGTTGTCGATGTTGACGACGGAGACTCCAGAGGCGCAGGAGTTGAGCATGCCGAGAAGAGCGGCGAGCCCGCCAAAGGCGGCGCCATAGCCCACGCTCGTGGGCACGGCGATCACCGGAGCGCGGACCAGGCCACCAACAACGCTCGGCAGCGCACCCTCCATGCCAGCGACAACGACGAGGACGCGTGCTGATTGCAGCACGTCCTGCCGCGCGAGGAGGCGATGCAGGCCTGCCACGCCAACGTCGTAGATGCGCTCGACCGTGTTACCCATCACGGTAGCGGTGATTGCAGCCTCTTCGGCGACGGGGATATCGGACGTGCCAGCGCAGACCACAGCAACAGTGCCTCCGCGCGGTGGCAGAGGATCTCCCACGACTGCGCACCGCGCTTCCTGATGGAAAGTTGCCTTGGGCAGCGCAGCACGGAGCGTCTCGACGTGAGAAGAAGACAGTCGAGTAATGAGTACTGGAACGTCGTGCTCGCGCAGGCGCTGGGTGATGCTGATGATCTGTTGCGAAGTCTTTCCCTGACCAAAGATCACCTCTGGGAAGCCCTGGCGCAGATATCGATGGTGGTCGACCTGAGCATAGCCCAGATCTTCAAATGGCAACCGTCGCAGCTGCTCTAGTGCGTCGGCCGGGGTACACTGCCCAGCGCGTACTCCCTCGAGGAGTGCCTTCAGCTGTTCTGGACTCATGCCGCTCGAATCCTCTTCCCACGTGCTACTAGACGGGCGCCCAATCTTCTCGCGCGGGACAGCCGCATGAGCATTGTCCGCGATCACGCCGGGAATCGGACAGGTGGTCGTGAGGATTCGCACAGCAGTCGTGACTGAAGGTACATTGTGATTATACTGCTCTAGTAGAATCGACAGCCTGGGCTGTACGCACAGAGTGAAGGGGTGATGTGGCGTGCAACGGGAGTGGCAAGTGCGTCTGGATTATCTCCTGGCGCTCGCTGGCATGATCGTGATCACGCTCATAGTCTTTCGGGAAATTGCTCCTCAGATCTACATCGTCACTCTTGCGCGCCTGGAACAGGTGGGGAGCTTCTTCCAAACGATCACCGACCTGGTTTCGGGCACGACCCGTCGCTAGGCGAGCTCCGGCCCCGGGGAGGCGTGCCGATGACTGATACTGCAGAGCTCCTGGACGTAGTTGGACGCTCCGTAGATGCCGGTGGATCGCTTGCGGTCGCTACCGTGATCGAGACCCGCGGGTCTACGCCTCGCGAGGTAGGGGCAAAGATGCTCATCCGTCCCGACGGCGGAATCGCGGGCACAATTGGCGGTGGGTGTGGTGAAGCTGATGTGTGGAGGGCAGCACTCGACGTCATTGACACAAAGGTGCCCGAGAGTGTCTTTATAGATCTCACTCAGGAGATGAGCCTCCAGAGTGCGGCAGTGTGCGGTGGGACGATGCGCATCTTCGTCGAGCCGCGCTATCCGGCGGGGGTACCGGGGGAAGAGGGTGCGGCACCGCCAGGGGATGGATACGCTGCGGCTATTCGGGCAGCCCTTCTGGCTCGGCAACCTGCGGCGCTGGTGACTGTGGTGCGCGGCGATCCACCGCTCGTTGTCGGGGCTCACATGCTGGTGACTCCTGAGCGGAGTGAGGGGAGCCTCGGCGTACCGGCGGCTGATACATCGGCCCGTGAAGCGGCCAGGCGCGTGTTGTGTACGGTAGGAACGCGACCGTTCCTCCACCGGCTCACCGGGCTCAGTGGTGAGGAGCAGGGTGAGGCCTTCATCGAGCTGTTCCTTCCCGTAGCCCGATTGCTCATTCTCGGGGCAGGTCACATTGCGGTGCCGCTGGCTCAGGTCGCGCAGATTCTTGATTTCGAAGTGACGGTGTGGGACGATCGCGCTGCATTCGCAAACCGTCAGCGTTTTCCCACCGTACACGATGTTCGAGTTGCGGGGTTCGACCGTGATCTTGCCGGCTATGTGAGCGAGGCAGTGGATGAGCGGACGTTCGTAGTGCTCGTGACGCGCGGCCACCAGCAGGATGTGCCGGCTTTGCGCGCTCTTCTGGCGAGCAAGGCGCCCTACATCGGCATGATTGGCAGCAAACGCAGAGTCTGGACGGTGCTCAAGCTGCTCCATGGGGAGGGCGTTCCTGCTGAGCAGCTGCTCCGCGTCTATGCCCCTGTGGGGCTGGATATCGAGGCAATCACCCCGGCTGAGATTGCTGTAGCGATCTGTGGTGAGCTCGTGAAAATCTTGCGCGGAGGTAAGGCCCGTTCGCTCTCGGAGGCCACGCGCGAGCTCTTTCAGCGCCGCTTCGGTCATTTATCGGCGCCACCTGATCTGGAGCCAGAAGCAGAGACCAGCATCTTGATGGATCTTGCTGGTGTGCGGAGTGAGAGCTAGGGGTGGCGTGGTGATTGCACCGGATCGAGTCGCGGCCGTTCTCCTCGCAGCAGGAAGCTCGACGCGTCTCGGTACTTTCAAGCCGCTGCTTCCGTGGCCAGCAGAGGACAGCGATGAGATGTTGGTGGAGTACCAGGTACGCCAGCTCCTCCACGCCGGCTTGAGTGACGTCATCGTGGTTGTCGGGGATCGGGCAGATCAAGTCGAGCCTGCCGCCCGGCGCTGGGGAGCGCGTGTGGTGTTCAATGAGGATTTTGCCAGTGGTAAGGCGAGCTCCGTGCGCACTGGCCTTGCCGCTGCACCGTTGTCCTGGCTGCTTGTCGTGGGTGTGGATCAACCTCGCCCGGCGAGTTTCTACCACACCCTGTGCGCGGCAGCCCAGGATTCTGCTCCTGTGGTCGTACCCGCTTTCCAAGGAGAGCGTGGCCATCCACCTCTCTTCCATCCACGCCTCCGTGACGAGCTGCTCGCTGTGTCTGAACAGAGCGAGGGCATGCGCTCGGTAGTACACGCTCATCTTCTCGACCTCCAGCTCGTAGAGTGTGGTGAGCTCGCTCGCATCAACATCAACCGGCCTGAAGATGTCGCGCGTGCGCGTGCTCTAGTAGACTGGTAGGGCCACTATGGGAGGGCCTGGTACCAGCCTCAAGGAGACGAAGGTGCCGGGTGAGCCACTGACTGCATTGCAGTGTCGCGCTACGGTGGCCCGCTTTTGCCGCGACTATGAGCTCTTGCGGCCCGGTGCGCTGGTCGTTGCAGTGAGTGGGGGCGCGGATTCCGTTGCGGTGCTCACGCTGTTGCATGATCTGTGTGAGGACACGCACACCCGCTTGGTGGTGGCTCACTTCCATCACGGGTTGCGAGGTGCGGCTGCCGGCGCTGATGCGGCGCTGGTGGCTGATCTGGCAAGCAGACTTGGACTGCCGTACTGGTTGGGCGGGGCCGACATCGCACGCATCGCCCAGCGGCGGCGGTGCTCGTTAGAGGCGGCCGCGCACGAGGAGCGCTGGGCCTTCCTGAGGCGAGTACAGCACTCTGTCGGTGCGTATGCTGTCGCGACTGGTCACACCCAGGATGACCAGGCTGAGACGGTTCTGCTCCATCTTTTCCGCGGTGCTGGTTTGAGCGGTCTTACCGGGCTGCGCCCTAGTGGAGAGGGAATCGTACGCCCACTGCTGATGCTGCGTCACCGAGACACCAAGGCGTGGTGCGCAATCTCTGGGTTGGCGTGGCACGAAGACGCCTCGAATACGGAGCCCTGGTGTGATCGTAACCGGGTGCGTCTGGAGGTCGTCTCCTGGCTCGAGGCGCGTTTCCCCGCGCTTGTGACGCACCTGGCTGAGACGGCACGTTCCTTGCAATGTGACGCTCAGTGGCTGGAAGAACAGGTTGATACGGCCTGGCACCGAGCGGTTGTCCGGCGGACTGACGGTAATCTCAGGCTAGACCTGGAAGAAATCCGCCGGCTGCCGCAGAGCGTACGTCGCCATCTCTTGCACAGAGTGATCGGACGAGAGGGTGGAAGGGCAACGATAGAGAGGGCTGAACGACTGCTCCTGTATGGCAACTCGGGCGACGAAGCTCCGCTTGGTGGTGGGCGATGGCTGGTGCGTAGATATGCCGATGCCCTCGTCACGACGGAGGCGCGTGAGAACGCCGCATTCCCCGACGTGGCGCTCCCGGTGCCTGGGGTGACGACTGCTCCGGGGTGGGGGCTGCAGGTCCGAATTGAGAGGGTGCCGAGTTGGGAGACCTCTCCAGTGCAACCATTGAATGTGAATGCGTTCTTCAGTGAGCAGGCACTGGAAGCACCCGTAGTGCTGCACTCGTGGCGGGCAGGCGATCGCATCGAGCTGCCGCATATTCCTGGTACGAAGAAGGTGCACGATCTCTTCGTGGATGCCAAAGTGCCGCGCACGGAGCGGCTCAGGGTGCCGATCATTGTGACGCCGCGCGGCATCGCCTGGGTTGCGGGTTTGCGAGTGGCAGCGTGGGCGCGGCCACAAGCCGGCGCCCCAGCGTACCAGATCACGCTTCTTGAGCCCGAAGCCGGCCACCGAGCCTAGAAGAGAGGCCTCATCAGTGAAGACGACTGTCCGGCTTGATGACTCCATCGCTGAAGTGCTCATCGAAGCTGGCGTGCTGCAAGACCGGGTGAAGGAGCTGGGGGCGCGCCTGTCGGAACTCTATAAGGACAGTGTGCCCATCCTCGTGGGGGTTCTCAAAGGGGCAGTACCGTTTCTCGTGGACCTCATGCGCGCGATGCCGATTCCCCTGCAAGTCGAATTTATGGCGGTAAGCAGTTATGGCCGGAACACGCAGCATAGTGGTGTCGTTCGCATTCTCATGGATCTCGTGGTCAGCATCGAAGGCCGCGACGTGCTCATCGTGGAAGATATTGTTGACACCGGGCTGACGCTCGATTATCTCCGTAGTTATCTGGAGAACCAGAATCCGCGGAGTCTTCGTATTGTGGCCCTGCTGGACAAGGTAGAAGCGCGCCGAGTTGCCGTGCCGCTCGACTACGTTGGGTTTCAGATTCCCAACGAGTTCGTCGTAGGTTACGG
Source organism: Chloroflexota bacterium (assembly GCA_023381895.1). The sequence continues at coordinate 11,141 of JAMCTA010000150.1, read as the reverse complement.
GCTCGATCTTGCCGAGCAGTACCGCAACTTGCCATACATCGGTATCCTCAAAGCGCTGGCTGTAGCAGAAGTCCTGCGTTCGTAGGCTTGCTGCGGCGACGAGGTTGGTTTGTAGATGGAAGGGAAGAAACGCCGTGACAGAGAAGCAGATCGTCAAGACGTCCAGTGCGCCGCAACCGATCGGGCCGTACTCGCAGGCAGTGGTGTGGAATGGCTTAGTCTTTGTATCAGGCCAGGGCCCGACTGATCCAACAACAGGGCAGCGACCTGATGGTATCGAGGAGCAGACCCACCAAGTCTTGAAGAACATCCGAGCGATTCTTGAAGCGTCGAAGAGCTCGCTGGACCTCGTACTGAAGTGCTCCTGCTTTCTCCGTGACATGAACGACTTCGCCAAGTTCAACGCGGTGTACGCCACGTACTTCACCAGTAACCCGCCGGCACGCACGACCATTCAGGCAGGGCGGCTTCCTGGAGACATTGCTGTGGAGATCGACGTAGTTGCAGCCGTCCGCGGGGCATAGGAGTAGGGTAGGCTGCCTCATATACCACACACCGCTACGCCAGCGCATCCAGGTCGGGTGTGCGTACCTGGTGGTGACCGTGTAGGCCCGTGACGTGGAAGCGTGTTCGCTACTAATGACGCGCAGAATGGTTGTTTGTACCGCTGATCTCGCTCAGCGCTGGGGCTTACTGCTGCTGCAGCATGGCGGTGAGCTTAGGGGCGAGGCCGGGGAGGATCTCGTGTGCGCTCTTGCTACCATCCCAGAGGTAACTGAGCTCCTTTTCTAGGAGGGTATCGATCTCCGCCCAGTGCACAGACTGAGGGTCGATGTGCACGTAGGCCGGCGCATCAAGGAAGACCTGCATGTGCTTGGGCGGCAGCTTAGGATTGATGTAGCAGCTGGAGTTCCCAACCGATTGGCGCGGCGGTGCGACCGTACCGGCTTGACACTCCATGGTCTGGACGCGTTTGCCTGCCAGCCAGGAGAGCAGATCCCAGGTGAGTGTGGGGTGCGGGGGCTTGGCGATCATGGACCAGCAGATTCCGCCGCCACTCGTGGCTGCCAGCGCCTCCTTCGGAAGCGGCGCCACGTCCCAGACCAGATATAGACCACGCGGATACTCTTGTCTGCTGCACTCTCCCGAGCAGCCATCCTGAACCGTTAGGAATGCTAGCTAGCACCAGACCTGCGGGCAGAGTGTACAGTACGGCTGAGGCGGCTGCAAGCGCTTGCGTAGCACTACTGCGAATAGTACGGTTAACGCTGGCACTGCAGTCTACCAACGAGGATTGAGCATATGGATCGATCAGGCGTACCAGGAGCGCGATGCTGCGATGCAGGCTCTCCAGCCTACACTCGCCGCTGGCTTCTACGCTGCATTGCCTTGGGTGGAGCGGCAACGCTGTCGACCGCTTGCGCGCACCGTGCTCCCCAAGCGGTGTCTACGGCAACGACATCGGTGAGCAGTATCACGACATCGCCTGCTAAACAGGCGCCGGTCACACAGCGGACGACCATTGCCGTCTATTACTGGGGCTCGCTCGCCGAACTGCAGAACTACAAGGCCCTTCATGCCGGCTTTGAACAGGCCCATCCGACCATTACTTTACAGATGAATCCAGGGGCGGGCGGTGTCCCCTACTATCAGAAACTCGAAGCGATGGTTGCCGGCGGCACTCCCCCCGACGTGTTCCGCCTGGCGCCGAACTGGTTTGCATCGCTGGCTGCCAAGCATTTGCCAGCGAAGCTCGACCCCTATGTTGCAGCGGACAAGTTTCCGCTATCCAGCTATTGGAATGCACTGGTGCAGTCGTGGCGCTATCAGGGTGCGCTCCTGACGATGCCAGAAATCGGCAATGTCCTCGTCCTCCTGTACAACGTCGATCTCTTCAAGAACGCTGGCGTTACTGACCCGAACACCGCAGATACTGCAAAGAGATGGACCTGGGATACCTTACTGGCCGCCGCCCAACGGCTCACTCATGGCACCGGCGGTAATAAGCAGTTCGGCTTCAGTTTCATCACCGCCATCCAGCAGCTCTTGCCCTGGATCTGGTCGGCGGGCGGGCGGCTCTTTACTAATGATGCTCAACCAACTACGCTAGACATGAGCGATGCACATACAGTAGCAGCCTTCCAGTGGCTGGCCGGTTTACTCAACAAGTACCAAGTCGCACCGGCTCCCAGTTATACGGCGACAGTCGCCCCAAGTGTCATGTTCTATACCGGCCGCCTCGCGATGTATGCGACACTCACCGATCTCGGTACGGTGAGACAGCAGGTCAATGGGAAGTTCGACTGGGATGTCGGGCCTCTGCCTTCCGGCCCGGCAGGTCGCGTGAACTTTGCTGGCGGTGCTGGTTTTGCGCTGGCCGCGACGAGCCGAGCCCACGATCAGGGCTGGCTATTTCTCACCTATATTGCCAGCAAGCAGGGACAGGAGCAGTACGTGAGCCGCCAGCTGGAGATCCCGGTCCTCAAATCGCTGGCCGCGGGTTCCTGGCTCAAGCTCCCACCGCCTCCAGCGCATCGCGCACCGATACTGACCGCGCTGCACGAAGCTCGCCCAATTCCCAAGTCTCCGCAGATGCTCCAGCTTGCTGCTCAAGCGATTAATCCGGAGCTCGATCTCTTATGGAGCGGAAAGGTTGATGCTAAGACTGCCATGGCGGAGATCGACCGGAAGGCGAACGGTATTCTCCGTCAGAGTTAGAATCGCGCCGGTATCGATGATTCGATAAGGGGAATTATGAACGTTATCCTTATCATTGCCGACAGCTTACGGGCTGATCATCTCGGTTGCTACGGTAACTCGTGGATCTCTACGCCGGCGCTCGACGCACTGGCAGCAGAGAGTGTACGGTTCAGTCGAGCTTGTCCGGAGGCGCTGCCCACGATACCGGCCCGCCGGGCCATCCATACCGGTTTGCGAACCTTCCCTTTCGACAATTGGGTTCCCGAAAAAGGTGCCTCCGCCCACCGTTATGGCTGGCAGCGCATTCCCGAGGATCAAGTCACGCTGGCCGAGATTCTCAGCCACGCTGGCTACCACACCGCCTTCATCACCGACTGCTACCACTACTTCAAGCCAACGATGAATTTCCACCGGGGCTTCTCCCAGTGGGAGTGGATTCGGGGACAAGAGCGCGATCCCTACCGCTCGATCTACAAGGGAGACCGGGCGCGAGCGAAAGCGCTGGCCCCGGTGCCTGACGCTGCCGGTCCGCAGAGCATGCTGCTGCAGTACCTCGCCAACGCTGCCAGGCGGCAGATCGAAGAAGACTGGCAGGCTCCCCTGGTCTTTCAGGCTGCCATGCGCTGGATTGCCGAGAACCAAGGAATCTCGCCGTTCTTTCTCCTGATCGATGCCTTTGATCCACATGAGCCCTGGGATCCACCACAGCCCTATGTAGACCTCTATGATCCGGGGTACCAGGGGCGAACCGTCATCACGCCCCGCTACGGTCCCAGCGACTATCTCAGCAAAGACGAGCTGCGGCATATGCGGGCGCTCTACGCGGCAGAAGTGACGATGGTTGACCACTGGCTTGGACGGTTCTTGAACTGGGCACGAGCGCATGGCATGTTAGAGGACACGCTGGTGATCGTGATGTCAGATCACGGCCATCAGCTTGGCGAGCACGGGTTGACCGGGAAGGTTGCTTCTGGGCTCTATTCAGAGCTGACGGATGTGCCGTTACTGCTGCGGCATCCGCGACGAGAGCGGGCGGGACAGGTCTGCACAGCGTTTGCACAAGATCACGATCTGGCGCCGACTATTCTCGGCTTGCTTGGGATCAAGCCGCCGCTACCAATGGAGGGGCAAGATCTCTGGCAGGTGGTAAAGGGTGCTGTTCCTCCGCGGAGCTACATCACCGCCGGTATGGACGACTACGTATGGTGTCGCAACGATGACTACGTCTACATGTCCCGCAACGATGGCAGCGATGCGCGGCTCTTCGACGCACGTCAGGACCCGGTACAGCAGCGTGATGTGGCTGTGCATCATCCAGAAGTGGCACGCGACATGTTCGCCCGCATTCTTGCGGATGCGGGCGGAGTGCTGCCTGACTACCGCCATCTGCAAGAACGGACCGCTCTCGCCTGGTGGGAGCTCTATCGTTTTCGCTGATAGCATCCTACGATGTGCACCGGCTTGATCTGCGGTAGCCGGTAGAGAGCGCTTCCAGCTTGCCTCCGGTGCGGAGAGAAACGATGGCTTACACCACGTTGGGCGCTTGCTGCCGTGGGCGCTCCGGCTCATCCAGAGCCAGTCCTGACGGTGTTGATCCGTCACCATGGTGAGCGGCAGGCTCAATCGCGAGAGGATCGAGCACGCACGTTCCTCTCGCCTATCCATGAGTTGAGTCGGGATAGGAATAGGCTATTTGATCCCGGTGAACACGATGCCTTGGATGAAGTAGCGCTGTAGGAAGAAGAAGAGCAGGAGCACGGGCAACATCACCACCAGGGATGCGGCCATCAAGAGATTCCAGTCGGTGCCGTACTCGCCTTGGAAGGCGCGCAGCCCGAGGGCTAATGTGAACATCCCCTGGCTGTGCAGGTAGATGAGGGGACCGAGGAAGTCGTCCCAATGCGCTTTGAAGATGAAAACGGCAACGGCAGCCAGAGCTGGCTTAGAGAGAGGTAAGAGGATACGCCAGTAGATGCCGAACACGCCGGCCCCATCGATCTTGGCGGCATCATCAGTTTCGGTAGAGACGGTCATGAAGAACTGGCGCAACAGAAAGACGTTGAAAGCGCCCACGGCGAAGAAGGGTGGCACGATCAAGGGGTAGAAGGTGTTGATCCAGCCCAGATTGCGGAACAGAATGAAGCGGGGAATCATCGTCACCTGCTCCGGCAGCATCAAGGTCGCCAGCACCACCAGAAACCAAAGGTCCCGACCCGGCCAGCGCAAGCGGGCGAAGGAGTAAGCGACGATGGAGCAGGAGAAGAGAGCGCCCACCAAGGGCACCAGCGTAGTAATCAGGGTGTTGCGGAAGAAGAGAGCGAAGGGCAGCACAGTAAGCGCCTGGACGTAGTTCTGCGGCTGCAGCGGCTGGGGAATCCACTGCGGCGGGTAGAGGAAGACAGACCCCTCGTTTTTCAGGCTGGTGGAGAGCATCCAGAAGAAAGGGATGCAGACGAAGATACCGCCGATACCGAGTGTGAGGTAGGTGAGAGTCATCCGTGTGACATCTGCCGTCCGCCGGCTCTGCCACAGGCGCACCTTCCTATCGCGCGGCGACGCCAGCCACGATTGCGCTTGCGAGGCCATCTGCGCATCCCTTCCTAGCGGCCGCGGGTGCGGCCTTCATAGTAGACCCAGGCAGCCGAGCTACGAATGACCAATAGGGTGAGCGCCATGATGTAGAAGAAGAGCACCCAAGCCAAGGCCGAGGCGTAGCCCATCTTGAAGTATTCGAACGCGTTCTGATAGAGGTAGAGCATGAAGAAGAGGCTTGCATCGTGCGGGCCGCCAGCGGTCATAACGTAAGCCTGGGTGAACACCTGTAAGGCACCGATGATGCCCATAATCACGTTGAAGAAGATCACGGGACTCAGCATCGGCACGGTGACGGTCCAAAACTGACGCAGGGTACCGGCTCCATCCATCTGCGCCGCTTCGTAGAGCTCGGTCGGAATGCCCTGCAGTCCGGCCAGGTAGATGATCATGCTGGCGCCCACGCCCCACAGGCTCATAATGACGAAGGCTGGGATGACTGTCTGCCCGTCAGAGAGCCACGCTGGCCCCTTGATGCCGACATAGCCGAGGAGGGTGTTCAAGAGGCCGAAGTCGGGGCTGAAGATCCACTGCCAGAGGAGAGCGACCGCCACACCGGAGACCACAGAGGGCAGGTAGTAGACCGTGCGCACGAAGCGCTGGAAGCGGATCTTCTGATTGAGCAGGATGGCGAGGAACAGACCGAAGGCAGTGTGCAACGGCACAGCCAGTACGGCGTAATAGGTAGTGACTTCCAGTGAATGCCAGACGGAGGTGTCGCCGCTGAGGAGCGTCTGGTAGTTCTGGAGACCGACAAAGTGGGGCGCGGTCAAGAGGTCCCAGCGAGTGAGGGAAAGTGCGATGGAGGCGAGCATCGGTCCGGCTGTGAAGACGAAAAAGCCGATGAACCAAGGCGAGGCGCAGATGAACCCCCACAGGGCCTCGCGCCGTGCCAACGTGCCGCGCCGGGCGCTGGCTGCTGAGCGCATAGCCGTTCCAGCTAACGCCATCGCTCGCTTCCTTCCGTTACTGAGCTTGATGCATGCGCAGCATCACCGCCTAGTGGTTAGGCCCGCAACCAAGCCTACGGCTCTCAACAGGCTGCCGCCACACGCGTCCGAGGAAACTCTTACTTATAAGAGATATCTTGGACCAAACTTTCGTGAATTGCAAGCGTTTGCAGCGCAATACCACTGGCCACCGGCCAGCAGAGAATGCCCGCGCGATGGTAGCCGGACTTGCGCTGGCGAGGCCTGGCATGCGCAAGTAGGCGCGCAGCGCATCACCTCCGTGCGCCGGGCCATTGTCCCAGATGATGATGAGCGCACCAGGATAGCGCGCGCGGAGCCGCTTGAGGAAGGCGACCGAGGTCTCGCTGCTGCTGTTGCCTTCCAGGGGCATCGCATCCACCTCGCCGGTTTCCGGGCAGACGGCAGAATAATAGCTCGCCTTCTCGCCCCAGCGCGGGCTGGTCGACTCCACGAAGGCCGGCTCGCCTTTGAGCACCCACTTGGCGTGCAGGTCCACGTCCGCATAAAAGTGCGCCTCGTCCACGAAGAAGATCTTGGCCTTCGTCGCGGTTGCTTGCCGCTGCAGCGCCACGTACTCGTGCACGAACGCCTCCCGCTTCGCCGGATCGGCTTGCAAGAGGCGCTTCTTCCCAGTTTCCAGCGAGCAAAGTCCGCCTACAATTCGCTCATCCCCGCTGCTTCTTTCGCTGCGCACAGCCAAATCGTACCCCGTTCGCCCTGCGCATTCCATCGCGGCTTCAGTTTAGGCGTGTCGACTGCCGGCATGATCAGCGTTCCTTCTCTTTAGTTGATGGCGAGCAAAGCGCCGGTGAAGCGGCGCTGGGCCGGCGATCACGCCGTCACTCGCGCTCCTCGACCGGGATGCCGATCTGCCGGAACGCCTCGCGGATCTTATCCTCGTAGTCTTGTTCAGATATCTGGCCGTCAGCAACCGCGATGGTGATGTCCATCTGGTTGAAGCGCTGCTGGAGCAGGTTCATCACGCCCATCAGCCCCGACACCTTGCCGCGCGGGACGCTGAAGGTGAAGGTCAGGCTGCGCCGCACGGCGGGGAGCGTCCCCCATTCGGCCGCCCGGTGGTACATGGCGATGAGGGCGTGCGTCTTGCCGCCGCCGAAGGGCGTCTGGATCTGCAACACCGGGTCGCCGCCCTGGCCAGCCAACCTTCGATGCACCACCTCGAGGAGCGTCGTCAGCCCCTCGGTCTCGTAGGTCTTCTGGAAGAACTGGCCAGGGTCGCGGTATTCCGCCGGGCCGCGGCCCTGCGCCACCTCCCACAGGTCTGCGGCGAAGACGTCCATGGTGAGGCGTCCGGCGAGGATATCCGCGTGGGGGACGGCGACGGTGTGGAAAGCAGGCATCAGGCATTCTCTCCGGTTTCCCGCTCCAGCTCGCTTCCCGCCGAGGGCGGGCCTTCTTGTCGAAGGAGACGCTCCAGCGACGGTATGAGCGCGGCCAGGCTGGTGGTGGCCGTGTTCCAGACGACGCCGACATCGACGGCGAAGTAGCCGTGCGCGATGCGGTGGCGCATGTTGCGGATGTCCACCCAGGGGATCTCGGGGTAGCGCGCCTCGATCTCCAGCGGGATGTAGCGCGCCGCTTCGCCGATGACCTCCAGGTTGCGAACCAGGGCGTCAATGGTCTTCTGATCGGCGGCGAAGGCAGCGAAGTCCATGCCCGCCAGGTACTGTCGGCAGCGCGCGGCTGCTTCCAGCATGTCCTCGATGCGCAGGCGCCACTCCCTAGGCGGCATACACGGCCTCGCCCAAGATGCGGTCGCGCAACTGGCGTTTGAGACCGCCGGGCGTCGTGAGGTCAACGCGCCGGCCGAAGACACCAGCCAGGTAGCGCTCCAGCCGGATGAGCTCGAAAAAACCCACCGGTACGCCAAACTCCACCAGCACGTCCACGTCGCTGTCCGGCCGCGCCTCATTGCGCGCCACCGAGCCAAAGATGGCGATGGACTTCACGCCGAAGCCTGCCAGCTCCTGGCGGTGCGCCGCGAGGATCGCCAGCGCCTCATCGCGTTGCACCATGCACCCCCGTTCCATCGATTCGCACGGCATTCGCTTGGGCAAGGATCGCCGTGACCTCCGGCGGCACCGGGCGCCCTGGTACTGGCAAGAACTCCATGGGCATCGTGTCACCAACCACGTCACCCCAAAGGCAGAGCAGGTAGCCAGCGCAGTTTGACGGGAGACATCCGAATACCGAGGCATCAAACGATCCGGTATCCCTCCTGAAGAGGTACGGGCCGAGGTGGGCAAAGTCCCGCACGAGCCCCAGGAGCTGCACGGCCAGCAGGCTCGATTGCGGAGCGCAACTGGCGAGCTGGTCCGCCTTTCTCCGAAAGCCGGGCTCGTGCGTCACCGACCGCAGTACATCCGGCACCCCACTGGGGTCGATGCTCCATCGGGGGCGCGGCAGCTTGATGCCGCCACTGTCCACCTGCTCCAGTCGGGCATAGTCTTTTTTGACTGCTTGGGCGGGAGCATAGGCCTCGATTGCGATCTTGTTCCCATCGGATTCCACCTGTAAGTCGGGCGTCTTCCCAAGCTTTGGCTTCTCGCTGTTCACTGTGACCGACGCACCGGTCATCGCCAAACGATAGGCCAGGCTCAACTCGAAGAGCGCAGCGCGAAACTCCCGGAACTCCTCACACCGCTGTTGGTACGTGCCGGAGCCACGGGGGCGTAGTTTGGCGGCACGACTCCGCCAGCTGCCTTGAATGCGTGGCGCGTTCGATACATAGTACTGCAGCAGGCATTCGAGAGACGCGAGGAAGTCGTTGCTACCGGTTTCGCGGATCCTCGCATGGAGCACCGCATAGAGCACCAGAGGGGGCGGCAACTCTCCGGCGCAGTTGCGCAGCGCGCATGCGACCGTCCCGGCGACTCGGTCATGGAACACCACCGTCTTGATAGTGGAAAAGGCCTCAAGAATCGTGCCGATCCGCGTGACTTCCTGGTCCGTCAGGTTCATGGCGCTTCCCTCAACGGTCCCGCTGGATATGTTCATAATCCCAGATCCAACTCTGGCTGCCCAGCCAATCGACCCACCTGCTCCCGAAGGCGCTCCCGCCCGGTCAGGAAGCCGTCGAGTAGCTTCTTCTCGCGGCTCTCATTGGGCAGCGTTTGGGGTACTTGTTTACCGTGTGCTCAGTATAGCGCGGGGGGCGTGTCAAGAGCCGGCCGCTGCCTTTTGTCCGGCGCAGTCTGGCGCGAGGCCGCCGCCCATCGCGCGGTCTTCCTGCCCGTCAGCCGCAGCGCGACCGGTGTCCACTGGTGCAGCAACGCCACCGCCGTTCCCACGAAGTCGCGTCCCTGCTGCTAACACGTCCGGATGATGCTGGTCAGCACCGCGTGCGTCGCGGCCCCCCGGTCACGGCGATTGTCCCCCGAGGTCTTGCGCACGACGACCGCCGGCCGAATCGCCCGCTCGGCCGCGTTATTCGCCGGCGCCAGGCCGTCGACGGAGAGGAAGGTCAGGAGCTGGTCCCGGTGCTTGCGCAGCAGCTTTTCCAGCCGGGTGTTGTCCGGGTCGGCATACTCCCCGGCCAGCAGCCGGTCCAGCGCCGCCTCCAGCTTCGCACACGCCCGCTGATACCGTGCCTCCCCCAGCCGCTCCCGCCGCCACTGGTCCTTGAGGTGCCCAGGCGCAACAATGAGGATGCGCTTGACGAGGTGACGCAGCTTGAGTTCCTTGATGATCAGCCCGGCCATAATCGTCTTGCCGGCGCCGGGGTCGTCGGCGATCAGGAACCGGATGCGCGGCAACTTGAGGATGTAGCCGTAGACTGCCTCGATCTGGTGGGGCAGCGGATCGACCTCGGAGGTGTTCATCGCCAGCAATGGGTCGTAGAGCGCGGCGAAGCGGTAGCGGCGCGTCTCGACGGCCAGGAAGACGTCGCGTGGCGGCGGCGCCGGCCGCCCCTTGCCCTGCCCTGTTCGCGGAGCACCAGTGTACACAGTTCGCCAGGCGAAGACCAGCGCACTCGTAAAGGCGCTACGCGCTCGTCAGGCAATCCGGTAGTATGATCGCCACCTGTCTCGTCGAGGCTAGCGACCCCAAGCAGGTGCGCCTGCTGGCGCAGATCATCGCGGACCGGCTCCGGCAGCTCAGGAGCAGCCTCCGATGACGTCTGGTCTACGACGAGCGGGACCCAAGTCGTTGTCCGGCTAGAGACAGAGCAGCGTTCCGCCATGCCGAGCAAGTTGCTCCCACCGTCCACGCTTATTCATCGACTGCGCATCACCTTGATGGAGATCAAGCCGCCAGTTTGGCGCGTGGTCGAGGTCCCGGCGAGTCTCACGCTCTACTGCCTGCACCTCATCCTGCAGGCCGCCATGGGCTGGACGAACGCCCATCTGTACATGTTCATTGTAGGCACGCAGGAGTACGGCTATCCTGACGAGGAGTTCGAGACCGACATCATCGACGGCAAACTGGTGAAGCTGCACGAGATCATGCGCTGAACCGGACCGCTTGCGGCTACACGTACGACTTGGGCGACGATTGGCAGCACGTGCTCTTTCTGGAGAGTCTCGGCGCGGTCCGGCCTGAGGAGGGGTACCCGTGCGATGGTAGCCGGACTTGCGCTGGCGAGGCCTGGCAGCTTCCCCAGCCAGAAACGGTAAGCGAAGGTGCGGCGTCCATCACCTAAGCGCTCGGTTTGCTCAGGAGGGGCGTCACTGCAGCGACGGCGGCTTTGGTCACGGTGAACGCTGTACGCTCGCCCGTCCACAAATAGGAGAGCTCTTTGTTCAACGCCGTACTGATCTCTGCCCAGTTGTTTGGCTGAGGATCCGTCCGTACGTAGGTAACCTCGTCGACGAAGAGAGCAGCGTGAGCCGGCGGCTGCGAAGGGTTCAAGAAGGC
>JAMCTA010000087.1 GCA_023381895.1 Chloroflexota bacterium | reverse complement strand
GCAGATGATCCACAGGAATATCGAAGAATCCCTCGATGGCGGGCGAGTGCAGATCGACGGTGAGCACGCGATCAGCTCCGGCGACAGTGAGGAGGTTTGCGACCAGCTTCGCGGAGATCGGCTCACGCGGAGCTGTCTTCTTCTCTTGTTTGGCGTAGGCGAAGTAGGGTATGACGGCAGTGATGCGCTCGGCTGAGCCGCGTCGAAGCGCGTCGATCATGATGAGCATCTGCATGATGTGATGGTCGACAGGCGCACTCATGGACTGGACCACGAAGACGTCCGCCCCCCGCACATTCTGTTCGATCCGAATTTGTACTTCGTCATTCGCGAAGCATCCGACGTGTGCATGTCCGAGGGGAATCTGGAGATAGTCGCAAATCTCGCTGGCGAGCTTTGGATTGCTCGTGCCTGTGAAAACCTGAAGCGAATCACTCACGAATGCAATCTCTCCTCGCGTTCTTCACAGTTTGGAATCTGCTCAACAGGGCTTGTGCTGATCGCTATCCTACAGTATTCAAGCGTTTCGTACGCTGCCAGAGATTTCTGCTCTCCGACGCCTCTCAACAGATGGGGTCTCGCGTGCTATGCACTGGTCAACGTTCACGTACGATGATGTTCAAGAGTCTTCCAGGAGCGTAGAACACCTTCTGGACCTGCTTTCCCGTCACGTACTCAGATACCTTGGGCGCCTGTAAAGCGATCTCTTGAACTTCCGCCTCGGATGCCGCGACAGGGATCCGAATACGGTCTCTCAGTTTGGAGTTTACTTGAACAGCGATCTCGACGGTGGCTTCTTCAGTGAGCTCCGGTTGATACGCCGGCCATGACTGGAGATGTACGCTACCCGCTCCTCCGTGTTGGTGCCAGAGCTCTTCAGCCAGGAACACCGCCATAGGTGCGAGCATCAGGATCAAGGTGTTGATGCACTCTGAAAAAACCGCTTCACTGAGGCTAGTTTGCCTGTAGGCGTCGTGCAGCTCGTTGACGAAGATCATTAGCGCGCTTACGGCAGTATTGAAGCGCATCTCTTGGATATCTTCCCCGACCTTCTTGATGCACTTGTGTAGTGAGCGACGCAGACGGTCGTCATCTTGAGTACCTGAAGAAGTGTAGGAAGCGGTTCCGATCTCCCAGACGCGAGAGAGGAATCGGTACACGCCATTGATACCCTTTTGATCCCACATCAGGTTTTGGTCGAAGGGTCCGATAAAGAGCTCATAGATACGCAAAGCATCGGCGCCGTTTGCTTCCACAACACTGTCTGGAGTGATGACGTTGCCTTTGCTCTTCGACATGCGCTTTCCTACTACACCCGCCTTGTCTGGTAACGGCGAATGTACAACGCCCTGGGGTCGATAGCGGGTGAATGGTTCATCGAAGGACACCAACCCTGCGTCAAACATCACCTTCGTCCAGAAGCGAGCATACAGCAGATGCATGACGGCGTGTTCGAGACCGCCAACGTAGAGATCCACAGGCATCCAGTAGCCTACTGCCTTGGGATCGAATGGATGCTCATCATCTGCTGGTGAACAAAAACGCAGAAAATACCACGATGAGCAAGCGAAGCCTCCCATCGTGTCTGTCTCTCTACGGGCTGGCCTACCACACTTTGGGCATCTCGTGTTGACCCACTCGGTTGCTGTCTCGAGCGGCGATCGACCCGTACCGGTGGGCTGCCAATCGACGAGGTCAGGAAGCTGGACAGGCAACTGTTCTTCCGGTACCGGTACTTCGCCATCGACCGGGCAGTGAATGATCGGGATTGGCGCCCCCCAGTAGCGCTGCCGGCTAATCAGCCAGTCACGCAGCTTGTAATTCACTTGGGCCTGACCAAGTCCTCTGCTCTCGAGACTGCCTACGATACGGCGCTTGGCCTCCGCACTTGGGATACCGGAGAACTCCCCGGAGCTGATGAGGACACCATCACCTGTGAATGCGGTCTCAAGCGACTCTCCGGGCGTGAAGCCGGGAGGAGCTACTACAGGCCGGATCGGTAAGCCGTAGCGCTGGGCAAAGGAGAAATCTCGATCATCGTGGGCTGGAACTGCCATGATCATTCCTGTGCCATACGTAGGCAGGACGTAGTCGGCTACCCAGATGGGCACCCTCTCGCCGTTGACTGGGTTGATGGCACTGGCGCCGATCGGCACCCCGGTGCGCTCGCGAACGGTAGACGTTCGCTCGATTTCCGTCGTCCGGCGAGTCTGCGCTACGTACGCTGCTACCTCGGCTTGGCGTTCCGAGGAGGTCAGATCTGCGACAAGTGGATGCTCTGGGGCTAGCACGAAGAACGTACAGCCGAACAGTGTGTCAGGGCGGGTAGTGAATATTGGAAGGTCGGTGCCATCCTCAGCGGAGAAATGCACCAATGTGCCTTCCGAACGGCCGATCCAGTTTTCCTGCATCGCTTTGACGCTGTCAGGCCAGTCGATCTTTTTTAGGTCGTCGAGGAGGCGACCAGCATACGTGGTGATCCTGAAGAACCACTGCGCCATCTCGCGCCGCTCTACCAGTGAATCGCAGCGCCAGCAGCGACCATTATGTACTTCCTCATTGGCGAGCGTCGTCTTGCAGGAAGGACACCACCAAACCGCTGCCATGGCACGATACGCGAGTCCACGCTTGTAGAGCAACAGAAAGAACCACTGTGTCCACCGGTAATACTGCGGGTTACTCGAGTCGATCTCACGGGACCAGTCATAGCTGGTCCCGATCATCTGGAGCTGACGCCGGTAGTTTGCAGTGTTGAGCTCAGTTATCGTGCGTGGATGCTGTCCGGTGCGAATGGCTTCGTTCTCGGCTGGTTGGCCGAAGGCATCCCAGCCCATGGGGTGTAGGACGTTGTAGCCACGCATGCGCATGTAGCGGCTGATCACATCGGTAGGCACGTAGTTGTGGCAGTGACCGACTGAAAGCCCCGCACCAGATGGATAAGGGAACATATCGAGGCAGTAGAACTTTGGTGTGCCGGAGCGCTCGATGACGCGATCGACGTTGAGCTCATTCCAGTATGCCGCCCAGCGCGCTTCCTGAGCTCGAGGGTCGTAACCGTCGCGCTCAGTCTCAGATGATACGTGCTCCGTTGGCGACTGAACCATGCTTCGCTGCCTCTCCGTAAGGATTGTGGTGTGATCCAGTTTACCGCCCACTGGTGAGCATGCTCCGCCAGGGCCCGCTGATTATCAGGACTTCTGGATGAACTGCCCTGGATTGATAAAGGGCTGGGTGTAGAGGTTGCCGTTGCTGGCGCGAATCACTGTTGTGCCGGCCCCAATCCCGTACACGCGTACTTGCTGGCCACGCTGGACGCTCTCTGGGGCTGGGAAATTCACGTCCACGTAGACGTTATCGGCTGTAAGAACCTGTACCCACGTTGTAGAGCCGCGAGGATCTACGTAATACACCGAACCGCTGATGGCAATCTTCTTGCCCACGAACCTGTCCGGCGCAGCTCCAAGCTGGTGCCCGGTGATCAAGCTGTACTGGTCAAGGGACGGCGTGGCCTGAGCTGTAGGATGAGCTGTCGGCGACGGAGCCACAACTGGCCTTGTTCCGGCAGCTGGAGTTGGTGTTTCCAGTGTGGTGAGGGGCGTTGACGTTGCCAAGGCGGAGGCCGAAGATGTGCTGGGTGTGCCGATGGCGGCTGAGACCGATGTGGGCAGCGCCCGATGGACGACATTGAGAATCGCGGCGCAGGCGACCACAAAGGCGGCGACCAGAACAACGAGCAGCAGCTCGTTAACATATGACCTCTGCTCCACTCTGGTCTTCTTCCTCTCAAGCACAGTGAGGATGGCAGAAACTGACGGGCGAGTATATCCCGCGGGATTGCTCGACTGTCAATTATAAGCCGCCTTGATACTACCCAGTCGAGGGCAAGGCATCTCGCTCCGAAGTCAGAGTAGCCTATAGGTGATGTAAGCGCCGTGGCTTGCGCCGGCGCGACGGGAAGGTTGGAGGGTTAGTAATGGGTACCCGCGGTCTCCTCGTGCAGGCCGACAACTTGGACGTGTTGAAAGCTCTTCCCGACGAATGCTGTGACCTGATCTACATCGATCCACCATTCAACACAGGCCAGAGGCGCGTCCTTCAGCGAATCCGGACCGTGCAAGACCCTGATGGGGACAGAACTGGCTTCGGCCGGCAACGCTACCGGACCAAGAAGCTCGAAAAGGTGGCGTATGAAGACACCTATACGGATTACCCCGCGTTCCTCCTTCCGCGGCTGCAAGAGTGCCGGCGAGTGCTCCGCCGGACCGGGTCGCTGTACGTGCATCTCGACTATCGTGAAGTGCACTATGTGAAAGTGCTGCTGGATGGCCTATTCGGTCGGGAGAATTTTCTCAACGAGATCATCTGGACCTACGATTACGGAGCGCGAACGACGAAGCGTTGGGCACCGAAGCACGACAACATCTTGGTGTACGTCAAAAGTCTTGATTCATACTACTTCTCGATGGGAGAAATTGACCGGATTCCATACCTCGCTCCGGGCCTCGTAGGACCGGAGAAGACGTCCCGAGGCAAGCTTCCGACCGACACTTGGTGGCTGACCATTGTGTCGCCGACTGGAAAAGAGAGAACGGGATACCCGACACAGAAGCCGCTTCGTCTATTGCGCCGAATCATTGCAGCATCGTGCCCGCCTGGCGGATTCGTCGCTGACTTCTTTGCTGGCAGCGGCACCATGGGTGTTGCGGCCCTGCAGCTTGATCGCAACTGCCTGCTTGTTGACGTGAATCCTGCCGCGCTGACCGTCATGATTCACCGCTTTCGTGAGTTTCCGGAGGTTCGCGTCACCTACGGGGCTGCTGCCGCGTCAGAGTTGCAGTGGATCCGGCACATCGACGTGTAGGGAGAGGCAGAATGGTAACATCTTGGAGGTGGTAGAGAGTTCTCACCGGCGTCAGTGCGCCGTGTTTACCTCAGCGTCTGGCCTGGGTAATCTGGCCACAAGAGGAAGGAACGTCAACCATGAGCGATCAAGACACCCGCCTAGAGGAACTCGAGCAGCGCTTGGCTGACCTCGAATCCGAACTGCGTTCTCGCCGGAGATCACGACTCAACGTTGGCACAGTGCTCCGCGAGGTGATGCCGCCCGAAGTTCGAGCCCACCTGCGGGCAGCACAACGTGAGAGGCTTCTAGCCGTGCGAGCCTATCTGGATCGCGCCCTGGCCAGAGTGGACCACGACTCCAGCGAGTCCTCATCACTCTAGACCGGCGCACCACAACGGCGCGACGTGGAATTCTGCCTCCATCCTGCGGAACACGCGGGGGGGAGCCGGGTGGTGCTCGGTCAGCATTCCCCGGCTCCGCAGGGAAGCGTGCTACACCGCCCCGACACCCGCTGGCACGCGCACTTGCTCCCAGGGAAGATTCGCCTTGCCGAAGTGTCCGTAGGCTGATGTGTTGCGATAAATCGGGCGTTGCAAATCGAGCTCCCTGATGATGTTGCGAGGCGCCATCGTCAAGAGCGACCGGGCGTACTCTTCGATGTCGCGTTGTGACACACGCTCAGTGCCAAACGTCTCCACATCGTAAGTAGTGGGCTCTGCCCGACCGATGCAGTACGCAACTTGCACTTCGCAGCGCTCGGCCAGGCCTGCGGCGACAATGTTCTTAGCGACGTAGCGAGCGCCATAGGCTCCAGAGCGATCGACTTTGGTCGGATCCTTGCCACTGAACGCTCCACCGCCAACGCGTGCCATTCCACCATAGCCATCGACGATGATCTTGCGGCCAGTGAGGCCGGTGTCGGTCGCAGGGCCACCATGGTGCCAAACACCCGTGCCATTGACGATGACGATGTGCGGACTTACCGTCCAGCCGTATTCGCTAAGAACCGGCGCCACAACCGCAGCGAACAGATCATCCCTAAGCTGCTTGGGCGAGATGTTCTCGTCGTGAGGGGCCGCAAGGACCACAGAATCTACGCCAGCGGGCCGTCCATCGACGTACCGAACCGATACCTGGGTCTTGCCGTCGGGCCGGAGGTAGGTCAAAGCTCCTGTCTCACGCTGCACGTCGATAGCACGGGCCAAGCGGTGCGCGAGAGTGATCGGCATTGGCATAAGCTCCGGGGTTTCAGTGCATGCGTAGCCGTACATCATTCCCTGGTCGCCTGCACCGTCCTGATCGACTCCTACGGCAATTTCGGGCGATTGCTGATGCAAATGGATGTGGACAGCTAGATCATCGGCATGGAATCCATAGTTCGGAACCGTATACCCAAGGCTCCGTACGACGTCTCGTACGACCTTCTCAAAATCGACTTGAGCACGACTCGTGATCTCGCCGGCCAGGACAACACGGTCTACGGTAGCCAGTGCCTCACACGCGACGCGGCTGGAGGCATCTTGCTCGAGGCATGCGTCCAGCACTGCGTCTGAAATGGCATCGCACACCTTGTCCGGGTGTCCGCTGCATACTGACTCACTTGCAAAGACTTGATAGTGCAAACTGGTACTCCCCTCGATGAAGTCTTCACCCTCCCAACGGACACACAGGACGCTCTTCGAGGAGAC
>JAMCTA010000151.1 GCA_023381895.1 Chloroflexota bacterium | reverse complement strand
CTTGTAATCGTCGATGGCCTTCGGCTGCTTCAGCGTCTGAGAGGGAGTGACTTCACGCATTTATCGCAACCTTTCCGAGGATTGCTCGTACGAGCTGTTCGACTTTGAACGGCTGACCACCATAGGTCGTCACGCTCTCGAGATGATTCTCGTAGCGAGAGCGCAGGATGTTGGCATACTGCTGAGAGTAGTTGACCTCCGCAACGATGACGTTGTGCTTGCGACGGATGAACTCCCCCACTTGATGATCAGGAACAGGCCAGAGCATACGCGGTGCGAGCATCTCAGCCTCGACGCCTTGCTCTCGAAGCCGATCAATCGCCTCAATGACTGACCCCGCTGTCGATCCCCACGTGATGATTCCGAGAGGGGCACTGGGCGCTCCGTAGCGCAGCGGCTCTGGCGCCTCTGCCGCGGCGGCGGCGAGCTTTCGGTGCCGTTTTTCGGTCATTCCTGCGTGTGTCGCTGGATCGTAGCGCAGCGCTCCTAGCTCGTTGTGCTCCAACCCGGTGGCGGTGTACTCGCCGCCCATCATTCCCGGGAATGACGTAGGAGAAACGCCCGTCGGCGTACTGAGATAGCGTGCGTACTTGGCTGCGCCTTCCTGAGTCTCCTCACCGTCCGACTCACCGTTGTGCACGAAGCCATTCGTGGCCTCAGCACTGGTGCTATCGAACAACAGTCGCGTAGCCGGATTCACACTGTCGAGGTCGGGTCGCTGAACACTCTCGGTTCGTACTGCAAGCACGGTGTCCTGCAGCAGCACGACGGGGACTTGATACCGCTCGGCAAAGTTAAATGCCTCAACGGTAGTGAAGAAGCAGTCACGAACCGACACGGGGGAAAACACAAACTTCGGGACCTCCCCGTGTCCACCATAGACGGCTAGGTTGAGGTCTCCCTGCTCGTGGCGCGTGGGCATCCCGGTGGACGGACCGGCACGTTGCGCATCGACGATGACGCACGGCAGCTCAGCCATTGAAGCCAGTCCAAGCATCTCAATCATGAGGCTGAACCCTGGACCAGAAGTCGAGGTCATCGCTTTCTTGCCAGCGTAGCTCGCTCCCAGCACCATACCCATCGCCGCGATTTCATCCTCGGCCTGAACAATGGTTCCACCAAGAGCCGGCATGTTCGCGGCCATAAATTCCATGATGTCCGAAGCGGGCGTGATTGGATAGCCGGCAAGAAAACGGCAGCCCGCCGCCAGAGCTCCTAGCGAGAGGCTTTGATTCCCGTTAAGTACCATTGTTCCTGGAACTGGCGTCGCCCCTGTCAGTAGGTAGTCGTCGCTACGACCGGCAGCATTGTCTTCGACCCAGGAGATGCCCGCCTCCAGCGCAGCCACATTTTGGGGCAGCAAATCAAGGTGACGCTTGAACTGGCGCTTCAACAAATCGATGAGCGGTTCTTTCGGGAAACCGAAGAGCGCTGCGGCCATGCCGAAGGCCACGACGTTGCGCCCCCGCTCGAAGCGCAAGCGTGTCTTCGCTATCTCACTGACTGGAACGCCCAGAGCGCGGTAGTCCCCGGCCGGTGGCTTCGCCATATCCGAAGGGTCGAAGAGCAGCAATCCTCCCGGTCGCAGATCCTTGATGTTGCTGTCGAAGCCTTCTCGGTCGAAGACCCACAGGATATCGACGACGTCGCCCCGTGCATAGAGAGGCTGATTGCTCAACCTCACCTCGAAAACTGCCTGCCCACCCTTGATTTCCGCAGGCGGGCTATAGAAGGTCAAGAGCCGGAAACCCACGCTGGCTGCCGCCTTCGTAACGAGCTGACCCACAGATTGTAGGCCGCCGCCTGTCTCCCCTCCAAAGCGTATGACGAGGTCGCGCTTCTCCACGTACTCTCCCTATACCGATGCTAGCTGTGTAGACGGACTGTATCTGTGGGGCGAACTCGGGTCGTTCGACGCGATACGGTAGAGTTCATCGTCTCTGTGTGTTTCGCAATTACCCCGTTACAAATCTCGAGCCGAGTGTAGCACGATTTCACGGCGGTCGACAGTTGTGTCAGCACACTACAAAGCATCGTGGCACTGAATCCCCGAGAGTGGTAACTCCTTCGCAGATGAGATCTCCGCGCTATGTGGCTGTGGTGTGCTACATCACAGCCTGCGAAATCCAACAGTAACACAGTTCGTTGTGGCACGATTCTAGCTACTACGAGAAGGAAGGACTGGGCGACAGCGTGTGGACGAGACTTCAACGCAGTCTGTGCTTCGATGCTTCACCGTGGCTCAGGTTATTCCGCGATGAAGTGCGCTTGCCCAGTGGCGTCACGGTTGATGGCTACTACCAGATTGAAGCGCGAGACTTCGCTATGGTCTTTGCGCTCACACATCTACGCGAAGTTCTCTGTTTGCGCGGCTACAAGTACGCGTTGAATGCGCTTGACATCCAGTTGCCGGCGGGCTACTTGGAAGGAGACGAGGATCCGCTACTTGCAGCCAAGCGCGAGTTGCTCGAAGAGACAGGGTACGAGGCTGAATCGTGGCAGGCTCTTGGCCGAGCCATAGTCGATGGTAATAGAGGTTGTGGAAGGGGCTACTTCTATCTCGCGCGCGGCGCTCGGTACGTCACTGAGCCCAATGCCGGCGACCTAGAAGACCACGAGGTTCTTGCCGTGCCTCTGAGCAGCATCACATCAATGGTGGGTGGTGGGACTTTCCGGCAACAGGGGACGCTGGCATGCATCGCCCTAGGTTTCGCTGCTCTCGCTGAAGAAGACTAGGCCATCTGCTTGGGGCGGATACGGACTGCCTGAAGTGTGCTAGCTGAGACGGCCAAGAGCAGCACTGCTGCCCCCACCGCGCTACTGGCGATGCCGAGACGCATCCCAGGCTGCTCGTAGCGCATCACAATATGATGAGTGCCAGCGGAGAGAGGGAGTGCGATCAGCGCCTCATCTGCCCGGATGATCACTGCCCGAGAGCCATCCACGGTCGCCTCCCAGCCTCGGGCATAGGGCAGACTGATTACGAGTAGAGCAGGCTGAGACACGGTAACGATTCCGCGCACGAGCCCGGCGCGCCACGTGCTCCAAGCCTCGTGTTGTTGGAGCGGCTGTGCTGCGCCTTTTAGAGCGACAGGATCTTCGACGACGGCAAGCGCTCCTGGCTGCTTGAGCGCGAGCGTCTCGCGCAGGGCACTAGCCTGCGTGCTCACTTGCTTGGTCTCGGTAACCGCCCAGGCAGACGGTAGGCCATATCGAATATGGTAGACGTGCAAGCTTCCCACTGAGTGCTCAAGGCTGAAGCCTTCGCCAAGGTGTTGCCGTGTCACCACGTAGCGGACAGCGAAGAGCTGATCAACGAGATAGCCGTTGGTGGCCATCAGTAAGTTATAGGAGCGAGCTAGCTCGATAGGAGAATCACCCATTGTGCCGGCTATGTTGAACAACAGGTTGACGTTGTGATCGATTGCTCCATCGCTAGCGTTTCCGACGCGGAAGATGCCAGGCTCTTGTGAGATCCAGTCAAGTGCCGAGACGAGGTCACTCGCGGGTGCCGGCGGCGTCTGCGTTCGGTTCAGATTCGCTCCAACGGCGAGTAGATTCGTCGCAGTGAGCACGATCGCCACAGTCGCACCGGCAGCAGGGCTGAGAACACCACGCCTGCAGAGCAGCACAACACCGATGGTTGACGCAATCAGGAGTGCGCAGGTCACGAGGTTCAACAACAGTGGCATTGACGCCACCGAGCTCTCCGGTGTCGATCCATTCGGGAAGAGTAGAATTGCTGCGACCAGTCCGGGAAAGAGGACAGCTACGCTTGCCCCCAGCTGCTTTCCCAGATGGAGGCCGGACTTCGCTCTGGCGAGGAGGCGTGCAGTACCGATGCTCGCCAGAGCACACAGAGCGAGGTTCGCTGCGTAGGCAGCGCGCTCCTGGTCTCGGAAGCTCGCGAAGCCGGGACCTAGACGATACAGCATCTGAAAGATCGGTGTGTGACCGCCGAGAGCTACCACTGCGGCAGCTAGGAATAGACCGATCCAGAATCGTGCCCGACTGTCTTTTAACGCTCCAAAGGCACAGGTGAGCGGGAGAATCCCCACGTAGTAGGTGCGCTGGAATAGGCCGCCCGGAAGAAGGAGCTCTCGAAAATCTGCTAGGGTGTAACCACCGCTCGCATCCGTGTAGCTGAGGTCACGTCTGGTGCTCTCGGCAACGAAGACGAGAGTCGGCAGGAATTGAAGACCTGCCAGACCTCCTCCCACGAGGCCGAAAACCAGAACACGGACGAGGCGCGCACCAACGGCGAGACGGCTCTGCAGAGTACGAGCGATAAGAAAGGCGAGGACAGCATAACTTCCGATCTGAAGCGTTTGAGTGTGGCCTGCGAGTGCGGCACATCCCAAGGCCACTCCAGCAACACCGGCGGCGGCAAGGCCGATCTCAGAATCCGACAATGCCACATCGAGTGCGAACAAGATGAGTGGGAGCCAGATAGCGGTTTCCAAGACAGGCAACTGCGGAAGGGGATAGGAGGTGAGGAAGCCTCCGAACACCCAAGAAGTAGCGCCGATAAGGCCACCCGCGACCGAGCGAGACAGGCGCCAAAACAGGGCATAGGCAAATAGGCTAGCCAGAGCATAGTCGACAATCGGACGCCACTCGAAGAGGGTGTAGGATAGATGTCCACGGGCAAACACGAGGTTGAAGAGCAGTCCGACTGGATAGAACAATGCGGTCTGGGGGTCAGCGAGTTGTGGGTATCCCCCGAATGTGTATGGGTTCCACACCGGAAGCTCACCGTGAGCCAAGCGCCCGGCGACAAAGTGTTGGAATGGGTAGAACTGCTGGCTGAAGTCGCTGCTGGCGATGAACTCGCGAGGCCACGGGCCCGGAATGACGATCTGCCGGTAGGCGATGAAGACGAGCATCCACAAGACGCTCACTGCCGCTACGTGTAAACGTAAGCGGTACAGGCGGTGCGCAGACCGGTACGACATGGTGGGGTCGGCGATGGTGTCGTTGGGAATCGCCACGGCTATTCCCACACTCGGTGAAATAACACCCACTGATGCGGGCGAGCTCTAAGCTGGGTGATGAGACGGGCAGCGATCAACTCGGCAGTGTGCTGCACAGCTGCGCGAAGACCTCCGCGTGCATCGACATCGACGGGTGGCTCTACAATGACACGTGATCGACCGCTGGGGAGACGTTCTACCCAGATCGGCACGATAGGTGCGTGATTACGGAGCGAAAGCACCGCGATTCCCGAGGGAATACGTAATGATGAGCGCAAAGGGGGAACACGCACGAGAGTTCCAGTGCTCTGGGGGTCCCAGTCGCAGGCAATGCCGACGGCTAAGCCGCCGTCAAGCGCTTGCTGAATCTTTGACACAGCATCGGATTCTAAAGAGATCACTAATCCACCGTACCGGCGCCGCTCACGAATGAAGAACTGAAAGAGCCACTCCGGTGAGACGTGTTCGACGAGTACGGCGCACCGAGCGCCGCGCACAATAAGCGCCTGACCACCCTGATCGATACTGCCTAAGTGCGCTGTGGCGATGAGTACTCCCTTGCCCTGCTCCTGTGCCGCGAGAAGATGCTCAAATCCAGCAATTGTCGTCCGGCAACGCATTCTGTCTGGGGAGAGATGAGACGTGGCAAGCATGTCGACGTAGTTGAGCGCCAGGGTTTGAAATGCCCCGATGGATGCCTGTCGTACCGCCTCACTAGTCTCGGGCTCATCGAGAAGTCGGCTGAGATTGTGGAGTGACGTGCAGCGCATCTCGGCATTGGCCACGTAGGTGAGGCGACCTACGAGCTTTCCCAAGCCTTGGGCAGTGTGGAAAGGGACGCGGGGAACCACGGTCTTCAGTATATGAAACCCGTGTGCGGCAATACGATCACTCGAGAGACTGGAGCGTTTCACCACAAGGCCTGCTGCTCTTTCCGTCCTTAGTTGTCAGCGCGAGTATGCTACCGCAGCCGCGTGTCACGACACGCGGGAGTCATCGGGCCAGAGCTGGCAAGGAATGCATCAATCCTGCCGAGGTGGTAGTATCCCTGAACGAGGGTATCGACATTATCAGGAGGACAACGGCTGAAAAGGGCTTGGTGGTTCCTGTTGCCAGTGCTGCTCGTGGCACTCAGTTCCTGTGGCAGCCCAAAAGTGCTCTACGGTGTTGGCTTCGCACCGAACACCATCTCCCCAAACGGCCATTCCACAGACGGTTCAACTTATCTGAGTTATACGCTCAAGAAGCGAGCAGACATCACTATAAGCTTTGTAGCCCCTGATGGTCAGAGCCACGTGCTGCGTGACCACCAAACGCGTGCCATTGGCCACTACGCATTGCCATTTGATGGTACCTATGACAATCGTGTGCTTCCGAATGGCTTGTACCGCTTCACAGTACTAGCCACAGATTCCAAGACCCGGGCTATCCTGGGGAAAGAGCAAGCAACCCTCACTATCACAAATGCTGACACAACTCCACCCCAGATTCTTTCCCCGTATGTGTTTCCCCAGGTGTTCCACCCCAATGGTAATTTGGGCACGGATACGGCGACGTTCACCTACAATTTGTCCAAACCGGCACAGGTGACAATCTTTGCGGTCGGTCCTCAAGGCAATTCCGCTGCGCAGCGGTACGATGTGCTCTACCAGGAAGACGAGCAAGCGGGACCGAACCAGGCAACCTGGACAGGACAGATCAGCCCCGAGGAATACGTTCCGGACGGCTCTTACAAGTGGACTATCTTGGCCAAAGACGCTGCTGGCAACGTCTCGGAAGCCTCCGGAACACTGCAGGTCAAAGACAGTGGTATCGCCGATGCGCGGATCGAGGCGGTGCGAGCATCAGAGGTTGATCGATCAGGCCAGCGTCTTATCGAGATCCAGGTGCGCATCTACAACTATGGTCACGCAGTGCTCTATGGTGACCAGGAATCCCCAGCGCCGCAAATTGGCTTTGTCTATGACTCCTTGGAGTCGACGTATCTCAACCCTCCGCCTTGGGGCCCGGGGTGGGGCGAAGAGGCATTCGGACGCGCGGGAACCTACAGTGTGGGGGTGAGCTTCGCGCAGCGGCTGGACACGACCCCTCCGCCTTATCCTTTTCGATGGAGTATCGGCGGACCACTGGCCCCCCGTCAGTCGAGACTGATTACCGGTTACATCAAGATCCCCGCGAACTATCACGGGACCTTGACGTTCTATGCGGGCATCATTCACGAGGGACAAGGCATCCTCAACGGTCAAGACCACATCTTTGTCAATCATCCGTTGGTTCTGTCCTAACGCAGGCTCGCCACCTCCCTGGAAATTGTGGAGCACAATCTTCTTTTCTGTCCTGTAGTCTGGAATCGCCATCGTGTGTACTCCAAAGCACCGTGTACAGCAGATCCCGGAGTGAGGTTACCTGCCCTCCAACGGCTTCGTGAGAATACAGCCGGGCAGAATCACGGTCAAACCTCGTACAAGATGAGGCATGCCAGCTTACCCATTGGCATTTAGTCGCTAGTGTTTCTTGACAAATAGCGCTTCCGTATGGATAATCATTCTTAGTTAAGTAACAAGGTGATATTGTGAAGACAACACAGCAGCTCGTCGAGCGCCTTCGATCATCGGGTGGGAAGGTCACTCCACAGCGGCTGTTCCTGTTCCGGGCCCTTGAAGAGAATAAGTCGCATCCAACCGCAGAGGAGTTGTACGAGGCTGTCCGCGCGGAGCTTCCTACGCTCTCTCTTGGAACGGTTTACAAGATTCTGGGAGAGCTTGTGGAAATTGGTGAAGTGCGCACGCTGGAGTCAGGTGATGGGCTGACCCGCTACGACCCGAACACCGATCCCCACGAGCACTTACAGTGTCGGCGCTGTGGCCGCCTCTTGGATGTCAACACTGACATCGTCTCTGTGACCGCGCCTATAGAGGTGGACGGCTTCCTGGTCACGGGACATCGCGTAATCCTCGAAGGTTTCTGTTCGACGTGTCGACGGCAGCCGGATGAATCTGAAGGTACCCTAGGAATACAGGAGCAGAGTACGATATGGCCGAGTTAGCAGAGACGCAAATAGCGCCGCGCGAGAGGCTCACCGAGCGAGGCCACAATCAAGATTTCGTTCTGCAGGTGATCCAACCTGGTCTAGCCGGACTCATGGATGGCTCGGTCTCGACCCTCGCACCCATTTTCGCAACAGCCTTTGCCACGCGCCAACCGCACACAGCATTTCTCGTGGGGCTTGCGGCAGCAGTTGGCGCCGGAATCAGCATGGGCTTCTCAGAGGGTCTGTCGGATGATGGCTCCCTCACGGGACGGGGACACCCGATGAAGCGTGGGGGCATCACCGGTCTCATGACCTTTGTAGGTGGGATCTTTCACACGTTGCCCTTCCTCCTAAGCACCTACCTCTTGGCGATTGCTGTCGCCTGTGCCGTGGTGGGTGTTGAGCTTGTCGTCATCGCTTTCATTCGCTATCGTTTCTTCTCCAGTTCCTTCCTGCGATCCGTCATTCAGGTGGTTGTCGGCGGGGGACTCGTCTTCGCGGCCGGTATCCTGATTGGAACGTCGTAGACGGTCTGTACTGGTTCGTCTGTGAGGCGACTGCCTAGTTTTCGACGGTAGATGCGGGGCCGTCGGCGAGTACGATCTAGGGAAGTTACGCAATGCTGCTCTATCTGATTCGACACGGCCAGTCCGTGGCTAACGTAGCCCCAGCTTCTGCAGAAGTGGATTGTGCGCTTACGACACTGGGTGATGAGCAAGCACGTCTCGTGGCTCAATGGCTCGTGGTTCAGCAGCTTACTCACGTGTACACCAGCCCCTATCGAAGAACCGTGGCGACGGCTCGTGCTATAGGCCGCGAGGTGCTCGTGCCACCACAGTTGCTTCCCTCCGTGCACGAGCATCACGGTGTCCGTCCCAACAACTGGAATCCGCCGACGTTAACGGAACTCCGACTCCGCTACGCTGACCTGCTAGTTGCCGAGGAGGTCTCGGAAGAAGGCTGGTGCCGACTGCCAGAGACATCCGATCTGGTGTACGAGCGGATGGTCAAGGTCGTTGAGTGGATTCAAATGCGCCACACGCCTGAGAGCAGGGTCGCTGTGGTGTCCCACGCTTCGCCAATCCAGCAGATCATTGCTGCCGTCACTCAGGCGTATACACCAGCCCATGCCGCGTCACTGGTGGTCGGGAACGCCTCAGTGACGCTGCTCGATCTCAGGTCGACACCGACACAAGCTCTCTACATCGGGAAGAGTGACTTCCTCCAGGCGCACGAGCCTGTGCTTCTCTAATCCGTTCGACAGTCGCGACGCAGCGTGCTACACTTCCCGAGCCTGGCGGGCAAGATGTTGTGGTGGCATGTCAGCTTCCCAAGCTGAACGCACGGGTTCAATTCCCGTTGCCCGCTCCACTCGGAACTCGAGGACTCGCAGCCACTGCTCAGCGGCATTCGGGGAGTACAGTCTTATCCATCGCAGCTCGGGATAAAAGTTGGACCTCATGAGTGCCTCATATCGCTTGCGCCGTGTTCGGTAGCCCCTGAAAGCGTAGAGAACGAGTGAGTCTCGGCTTAAGAACTGGCTGCGAAACGATTCGCGATTGGTACTCCAGAGGATCTCCTGCGACGTGATTCGCCGCACCGTGCGAATGATCAGTTGGGAGAGCACCGTCCAGAGAGAGTAGTCGAGCCAGACGACTACGTCAGCTCGCGGCCAGAGCAAGTCGCGGGCCTTCGAGTAGTTCCCGTCGACAATCCAGCGTTCACTGGCGGCATGAGACGCAACCCGAGCGAGGAACTCCTCATCAGCCGGAGGCTGCCAGTTGGGGAGATGCCAATACAACCCATCCAGCTCAATGTGCCGCACACCGAGGAGAGCGGCAAGACGGCCAGCAAGGGTGGTCTTACCTGAGCCTGTCATGCCTACCACCACGATTCGCCGCATCTCATAAAGATCAAGAAGCACCGTATCTATCCTCCCAGGTCTCTCAACTCTGTGCATTTGCGATAGGAGAATGGTCGTGACGTTGGCATTTGGCACGAAGATTGGTATCATCATAACGTCTACTGTAAGCTTGGATTGTTCCAGCAGGATGAGGGCAGAGCGTGGACTTTAGCTTGCTCCCGGATGACGAGAACGAGACGATGCTTAGCCTTAGCGATGCGGTTCGCTATCTCGGAACGTTTCGCCCAGCACTCTATCGACTCGTGGCTACTCGCAGGCTTCAAGCATACAGAATGATTGGGCGTCCGCGAGCGTTATATTTTAAGAAGGGCGACCTCGACGCGATCCGGTCGCTGCTTGCCTAGGCCGGATAGCCACTGCATCACCGGACCGTCTATCGGCCACCAAGAGGGGTTCTGAACCGTCCATTAGCGACGTCTTCAGTATCCGCAAGGTGAACGTCATCTCCGTGCCCTGATTCAGCACGCTCTTGGCTTCGATCTCCCCGCCGTGAGCAGAGATGATCGCCTTGACGATGGCAAGCCCAAGCCCTCCCCCGCCGGTCTCTCGGGATCTACTGCGATCGACACGGTAGAAGCGCTCGAAAACGAACGGAAGCTCGCTCTCGGCAATGCCAGTGCCGGTGTCGCGAACGGAAACGCGCACGGACCCTTCTTTGGTCCGTGCTGAAACAGTGATCTTCCCTCCACGTGGCGTATAACGCATGGCATTGTCCAGGAGATTGAACAGCACCTGCGTGATTCGATCTCCGTCAGCCCAGACGTCGGGCAGCTCTGCAGCGACATTCTGATCCAGGATGATGCCTCGCTCACTGGCTTCGTTGCTCTCGACACGCAGCGCTTCATCAACCAGTTCTTGCAAGCGTAGCGGTGCGGGCTGAATGTTCCCCATCCCATTTTCAAGCGACGAAAGATCTTGAAGATCCCCCACCAGTCGCCGGAGCCTCTGTACCTCACGGTAGATGCTCTCGTAGAGTTCCTGACGATCTTGATCGCTAGCGACCACTCCATCTATGAGAGCTTCGGTGAACCCTTGAATTCCCGTCAGCGGGGTTGCAAGATCGTGCGATACGTTTGCCACCAAATCACGACGGAGCTGTTCTTGCCGTCGTAGCTCTGTCACGTCTCCTTCGAGTCTCTGAGCCATCACGTTGATGTCGTGCCCGAGCGCGCCGACCTCGTCGCTCGTGCGCACGGCCACTCGCTGAGTCAGGTCACCCGCAGCGATTCGACCGACGGCCCGCCGGAGGTCTTGGATAGGCTCAGTGATGGATCGCGCCAACCAGACCCCGAGTGCAACGGCCAGCAGACCAACAAGGACACCGGTGAACCCTAAGCGTGTCTCCACGTTGCTCACAAAGTCAGTAGTAGTTTGGATGAGGGGGAAGGAAAAGCCGTCCCGTGGCTCCGGTAGCGGCTGCGGCCGCTCGGATGGCGACACAAGATACGCTGCACCGATGACCTGACCACTGTCACTTTGAATTGGAGCCGTGGCCCACACCAGTTGAGCCTGACCTAAAAGGGAAGTTGATACTCCCACGACGATGGTACCGTGAAGAGCGGCAGACACCCTCGCAAGAGGTGGCCGTTCTGATGCAGGGGCGTTGCTGGGCTGGGTAAACACGATCTTGCCTGTGCGATCGACGACCCAAATGTCACTGCGGAATAGTCGCGTCGACGGTAGAAGCAAAGGTGCGACCGCACCCCAATTCTGGTTTGAGCTCTGATACAGGTTATAGAGAACTCGAGCAACTCCTTGAGCCTGCCGTGCCAGCACCGTCTCTTGATAACTGACGAACATCGACTGCACGGCATAGCGAGTTAGCAGCACGACCGAGACGAGCACTAGGGCCACGATGAAGAGGTAACTGCCGACGAGCTTCCAGCGAAGGCCGAATGCGATGCTTATCCCTCCAAACCAGGCGCAACCTCAGCCACTGACTCATCAAACTTGTAGCCTACGCCCCAAACTGTCTTGACCCAGCGCGGACTCGAAGGCTGGGGCTCAAGCTTCTTGCGGAGCGTGCCGATGTGGACATCCACTGTGCGGGCATCGCCATAGTAGTCATAACCCCATACCTGGTTGAGCAAGGCATCGCGGCTGAACACCTTGCCGGGGCTACTGGCAAGAACGTGCAGAAGGTCGAACTCCTTGGCGGTGAGTAGAACGGATCGGTTACCTACACGCACAGAGCGCTTGGGTGCATCGATCCGGAGCTCTCCAAATTCCATGACGCCCTCAGAGGCTGGCGGCGCTGAGGTCTGACGTGCTCTCCGCAGTATGGCACGAACTCGAGTGACCATTTCTCGGGGACTGAAGGGCTTCGTCATGTAGTCGTCAGCGCCCAGCTCGAGCCCAACAATCTTGTCTGTTTCATCCTTCTTCGCTGTCAGCATAAGGAGTGGGACGAACGACTGACGTCTGATTCTTCTGCACACTTCCAGACCATCAAGCTTCGGAAGAAGGAGATCGAGAATGATCAGGTCGGGATGCTCGAGATGAAACTGCTCGAGCCCCTGTTCGCCGTCACGTGCGACAACTACTCGATAGCCTTCCCGCTCGAGGTACATGGTGAGGATCCGGGCGATGTTGGCTTCATCTTCAACGACGAGGATCGATTCTCCAGCCATAGATCTCTCCTCAACTCCAGTGTGTACCATTGTATCCCCCATCCTCACGTTGCTGATCAGTCTGCGGCCTGAGAACAGCAATAGGGCGAGCAGCACACGCCGCTGCTCGCCCCGCGTCGTCGCCCCGCACTAGTGCAGCGGTACAGTGGTCGCTGCCGTACCCGTCGCAGTTGAAGATCTAGCTCGACCCCACGGGTGACGCTCTTGCCCGTGGTGAAACTTGGTGACGCTCTGAGAGAAGAGCGTGCCCAAACGATCGGACAGATTCGTCAACATTGCCGTTTCCTGCGCCTGCGTCAGTTTGTTTGCCGCAACCGCCGCGTCGAGGCGGCTCTTCGCGTGGGCCAATATGGTCGACGTAACCGTTGCGATCGGGACATTCTGCGACTGAGCGATCTGGTCAATGGTCTGCCCTTTGCGCAGGTCGGTAAGAAGCTGCGTTCGAGTGAGGTGCAGCGCACTCGCGATCACGGAAAAGTCGGCGTGGAGAAAGCCAGGTCCGTGCAGAGGGCGCTGCGATTGCGGGTGCGATTGTGCATATTGTTGCCATGCGCTGAGAATCGCACCTTCCTGTGGCGTCGAAATCGTGCCTTTCGTGACGAGCTGGTCCAGCACCTGCTTGAGCGGAGTCTCACCCCGTAGTGACGGTGAGTTCAAAGACGAGGTCGTCGTTGTCGATGCGGTTGCCATCGCTTGTGGTGCGGTCCTAACGTGCTGGACAACGACTGCGCCGGCGCCGCTCGTGAGTAATACCCCTGCTGTGACAGTTGCCACAATTCTCTTGGATATGCCATCTAGGAGCACGGGCAGGTTCCTCTCTGAGAGATGTCTTCTTGGGGTTCTGCAAAGCGACTGCGGAGACATACACGTCACGACACCGTCAGAATAATCTGATGAGTCAATCGAAGTATCACAAATCCCTAAACTGTATGAAACCTGTTAGCGGCTTCGAGTTATGGCGTCAACTTGAAGATGAGACCGAAGGCGAAGGCTCGAAGAGGGCTGGCAGGCGTAAAGAGAACGAAGTTGGATCGCCGACCAGGACCTGTCAAAGACTACAGATGAGATCTGCCGGACTCATCCGCATCTCGTAGCGAAGGAGAGCGTTGAGACCGTAGGACGGCTGCAGGGTAATGGCAAGACCAGTCTTCCAGACGCTCCGCATGCTTTGGTAGCGTCTGGGGTGGGAGAGTCGTAGGAGACACCCACTGGAATGCCTGGGACTCATCAGTGCAATGGAGTGCTCCTCCAACTTCCCTACATTCGAAGAGCAGTACGATTTCGTGTGCTTGGGGTTTCGAATAGACTCCAACGAGACGGACGACCTCAACATTGAGACCCGTCTCCTCGAAGACCTCCCGAACGACTCCCTCGTCGGCGGTTTCTCCAGCCTCCAAGCCTCCGCCGGGCAGGTTCCACCACCCGCTATCTCTTCGCTGTGCAAGAAGCGCGCGTTCGCCTCTCGTAACGACAGCAAATACTCCGATGCGAAACCGTGCTCCTGGGCTAGTTTGCATGGCGCTCTACCCCTCGAGAAGGTAGTGAACGGCCCTTGCCGCAAGCTCAGGTGGAACATCTTGGGTGCGTCGGGCCTCACCGATACGTACAGGCAGCACCCAGACGACCTTGCCTTGCCGGACTTTCTTGTCTCGTTGTGCGATTTGGAGAACGAGCTCCGGATCGATGCTATCGAGGCGTACTGGTAGATTGAGTCCTATCAGCGCTCTTTCCAGGCGCTCCAGGACACTAGGCGAGCACAATCCAAGCTGCACAGCCATCCAGGCTTCTGCCACCATTCCCAGGCTCACCGCCTCACCGTGGAGAAAATGACCGTACCCAGCAGCGGCTTCGACAGCGTGCCCCAATGTGTGGCCAAGATTGAGCAGTATCCTGGGACCGCGCTCAAACTCATCCTCTTGGACGACGCGCGCTTTGATTTCAAGGCTCCGTCGCACTGTTGAGAGGGTAAGATCGGGTCGCACGCGTCGGAGAGCAGCCCCCTCTTGCTCCATGAGGCTGAACAGCTCTTCATCGAAAATGACGCCGTGCTTGAGCACCTCAGCCCAGCCCGAACTGATTTGGCGGGCTGGAAGGCTTGCGAGGAGTGTCGTGTCGACCAGAACGAACTCGGGCGCTTTGAAGCTCCCTATCAAGTTCTTCGCGAGAGGATGATCGATGGCAACCTTTCCGCCGATACTGCTGTCGACTTGCGCCAGTAGCGTCGTTGGAATCTGGATGAATGGAATGCCGCGCATGTAGGTTGCGGCCACGAAGCCACTGACATCTCCTACGACGCCGCCACCGAAAGCGATGAGCGGCTCTCGGCGCTCGGCGCGCTGGCTTGCCAGCCACGTCCACAAGCCTGACGCGGTTTCCAACGTCTTGGACTCTTCGCCATCCGGAAACGCAGTTGCCAGAGTCTCTCGCGTCGATGGGCGCAGCGCCTCCTGAATGATGCTCTCGAGCGCCGCCCACGCACCTGAATCGCTCACGAGAAAGCTGCGTGTGGATGACGAAAAGCGGTCAAGGATGTGGGGAAGATCAGCGATAACGCCCCTTCCGACCCGCACGACGTAGTCACGCTGTTCAGCGCTGGCCGCAGTCTTGATCTCCAGATCCTGTGGATGCTCAGCGGCAGCTTCAGTGAGTTCGACAACCTGGGCAGCCAGAAGGTGGGGGGCTATAGTGGCATCAAGGCACCACTGGCACTGCGCGTAGAACTCTGCGCGCTCCTGCCACAGCGCGGTGAGCCGTACAACGAGATCTGGTGCAGCAAGAAGCGGTCGCTTCTGCGCAGCTCCATCAGCATGAGTCCGGTCGGCGAGTACTTCTGGCGGGCAGTCTAGCCACACCGTTCGCTGAGCAGCGAGCCGCACGCGTGTCCGTGGAGAGAGCACAGCTCCTCCTCCGAGGCTGATCACCGCAGGTGGACCTGCGAGAGCCGAACGCACGACTTCCTCTTCCACGGTGCGAAAATAGGCCTCACCTCTCTCCTGAAACAGATCCGCAATCGACATCCCTTCACGGGCTTCGATGAGTACGTCGGTATCGATGAATGGAGCCTGAAGTATTCGTGCAGCCTGGCATCCTACGGTAGTCTTTCCACTGCCGCTCAATCCTGCCAGGACGAGATGTCGTGTCATCATAGTCTCACGCGGCTCCATTCGGTGGCATACGGACCTGATGGCCAAGCTTTCTTTCGGTCCCAGAGCGCAGGCGATCGATGTTGTCGCGGTGCTGGATGACTATCGTGAGTGCTCCAATCACAGCATAGAGAGCGTACGACCGTGGCTCGTGGCCAACAACGACTGCAGTAAGGAGTGAGAGGCAGGCGAGAACTGCACCAACGAGCGACCCCAGCGATACAAACCGCGACAGCGCGATGACGGAGACAGCGACGATCGCACTAATCACAAATGCAGGCGGAAACAGCACGAGAAGGGCTCCGGCTGATACGAGCACACCTCGGCCTCCTGACCAGTGTGCGAAAACAGACCAGTTGTGGCCAGCAAGAGCCGAAAGTGCGGCCGCGACCTCGCACACATGGAGCATGCTCGGATTCCAAGATTGGGAGAGTACCTGAGCGAACAGAATCGCCGCAGCGCCTTTTGCAAGGTCTCCAGCAGCGACCCAGGCTGCGGCTCTCGGCCCGAGCGTCCGAAGCACATTTGTGGCTCCAGTCCTGCGACTACCGTAGTTGCGCACGTCGATCCCGTGGTAGGTAAGCCCGACAAGGTAGCCGACGGGAATGCTGCCCAGAAGATAGCCAGCGAGTGCTGCAACAATGACTACGACAACCACACATTCTCCACTCTCAAGATCGGACTACACATGCTACAACAGCGCTGCTGGCGCCGACGTTATTGTTGCAGCCAAGTCACAGTAAAAGAGTCCGTAGCAGGATCGAGTGGTGAGACTGAAGCCCGGGCGTTGCCGCTTGTGTCGGTCATCGTGATCTTGGCGGTTGACCAGCTGGGGTTTTGGATGGCACCGCTTTGTCCATTGGCGGTTACGGAGGCACTTGAGACTGTAATGGGAGAGAAGGCCGCCAAAGGGGCTATGCCATGTCCGGTCAGCGGCGCCTCGACCACCCATTCAGCCGACGACAGGTTACCGGGTGAATAGCGCCGGACTGAGAAACCCTGGCCAGTAGTCTCATCCCGCAAACTCAGGCGGAACACCTGGTCGCCAAGGTACTGGACCTCAGCCGTGATCTGGTCTCCCGGCTGGATGGTCATCTCCGCGGTACGTGGGTCAGATGGGAAAACCTCCATCCAAGCGGAGTACTGGGCCGACCCTTTCTCACAGTCGCTCGAAGTTCCTGCCTGTTCGACGGTAATGGAAGACACGCCGTCGAGGCCGACCCACACTCCAACTGACCCATTCGGCGTCTTTGAGCAATCGACTGTAGGCACGGTCCACGACCCGCGAACATCTGTGAACACCCCTGTCTGAAGTGCCGTGGGATCAGTCTGTACGTAGTAGCCAGCCCAGTTATCAGAGCTGCCGGGTGATACAGCGGAGGACGATACCGTAGCTGGAGTGGGCGGAGCTACTGGAGCCAGCGAGCTGGCGGGAAGCAATCCGAGGCTCTTGAGAATATCACCAGCGTTGGCAACCGTCACCTGGTTGGCGGCCGCCCAGGGCTGAGCCGTCGTCCACAACTGAAGAACAGCCCGCTGCAAGCGGACGACAATGACGGCACCATTTGCTTCAGGAGTGGGCGGGGTCATCGGCAGGCCATAGAGTAGAATGGGGTTAGGGACGGCGACGTAGGCAGCCTGTAGCAGTGGAGCAGTTGCAAGCAACTGCTCGTGGCGAGCGACAACGAGAGGCCAGGGTAGCCCAGTATCAGCGCTATTATCGATAGGAGGAGGCGTAAAGAATCGCGCTTGGAGAACCGGATCGAATCCGAGCGTGTGCAGCTGATCGAGCACGTTCGCGATAGTGACGTGCGCCCCGTCCCATTGGAGGAGCGCCTTCTGCGTCGCCTGATATACGAAAGCGCCAGAGACGAAGCGCTGAGAGATAGGGTAGCCGAGTGCTGAGATACCTCCAGCCGCCGCGAAGGTCGACCAGAATGGAATGCCGCCATCATTCGTAATAGTGAACCCAGGCTGACCAGGCCCTCCACCCTGACCATTAGCCTCCGAATAGAAGTGCCCGCCCGCAATCGGAAAATCAGCCGTAGCAGCGGCGAGCGCCGGCGTCGGACTCGCGAAGAACTGGCATAAAACTGCCAGAAGGAGGCCGAGAATTGCCGCGAGATGTCTCCACGTTCTCATCCCTCACGAACCACCCGCTCCGTTTGTTCTGCTATTGAGTGCTCGGCCTCCAAAACGATTGTCGTCTTTCGGCGTAACACTTGTATGCCGTTAACTCTCTGAAAGTTGCTCGTAATCGACGCCAGGCCTGCAAGCAGGAGGTCCTCGACAACGCAAGGATACTCACCAATTGCTATGCTACAGCAAAGTTGCTTGCTATAGCCGTTGAAGCTGAAAGAGTCGAGTGGGCGTCGAAGATATGTTCCCAGAGAACTGGTGGCGACCCCCGCTATCGATGGTTTGGGCGCTTGACCACTGTGCTTGTCTTGCACCCGATCGCGTCGCTGTTCTGGCTGGAGAGGACCTCAGTTTCATCGCCGCCACCTTGATGCGTTTTCCGACTGCCACGGTGGTTGTTCAAGAGCCTGCTTACTTCAGCGCTGGGGTGCGACTCCGCGATTTTGTAGGAGGGGACTGGACCACTGCGCCTCTCACTGTGCTCGTGCAGGATGAGTACGAGCTTGTGATCGGAGCGGCTGCGACGGTGGTGCAGCTGGTGCGGCCGCTAGCTGCTCAGGGCGTGAGAGCGGGCGTGCTGGCCGTGTACGTAGATTCGCGAGTCGCATCTAGCAGCGTATTGCCGCTGCCCCAGACAGTGACGATACGCTACTGGCTCCGTAGGCACGGCTACTTCCCGTTCGTATCCGAAGGATACCTGGGGCCTCGGGCATTGGTATCCAGCGCCCTTGGCCGCTTTGCCCTCCTCCGAGGTGATCAAGCCCTGTACGATGAGCACCATTCAGCAATGCGCCGTCACTTCCGCACCTGCTGGCCGGTCACAATGTTTGCGCAGGCTGCCCTAATCTTGGCACGGAAGCGAATGGCATGAACGATGCTAGTGCCGGTAGTACGAAACACGTCCTGGCGCGCTACGTTGCCTGGCTCGAAACAATGCGAGGGACACAGGGTTATGGAGGCCCCGTTGCCCACTGGTGGGGACAATGCCTCCGCTTCACGGGAGCAGGAATAGACTGGCGTTACGAAGGTATCATTCTGGGATATCTCCGGCTATGGGAGCGCTCGCGCCAGAGCCACTGGCTGGACCTGGCTTGTGTCGCAGCCGACGACATTGTTGCTAGTCAGCTTCCCAGCGGTGCATTCAGGAACTCGAGCTTTGAATTGAACCCATTGCCTTTTGGCACGCCGCACGAGGCAGCTTGCGATCTCGCACTGTTGCGCCTCGCGCTGACTTTGCGGGAGTACGGTCTACTATCCGACTGCAGTGCGCGCTACGCTGAAGTGGCGCAGCGAAACCTCAAGGCCGTTTTCTGTTCACGTCTCTGGGATCCAGAAACCGGCGCCTTTCGCGACGTACCGGCAGTACAAGGCTTCGTACCGAACAAGCAGGCGACAGCCGCCGAAGCCTTCTTGGCGCTGTCGGAATGGACCGGAGACCGGTCGTACGCCAATACCTTTGCGCTGCCCGCACTCGCGCTTGTGCTGCGCTCCCAAGAAATCAGTGGCCCTGCTGCGGGAGGTCTAGACCAGATCCTGGTCAGTTCTAGAGACGGTATGAGAGCATCAGGTCGCCACTTCCCGCTCTACGTGGCGCGTTGTCTTCCCGGCCTCATTCTGGGTGCGCGGATATTCGGACGAGCCGACTTCGCAGATTGCGCGATGCGGGCGGCGCAATTCATCCGGCATCAAGTCAGCCCGGAAGGCCAGCTTCCTCTGATCGTCTACACAAGTGGCAAGCGCCGTGAGTTCCCACACTGGTGCGCTGGCCTGGGAGATGTCTGTCGCGGCCTCCGTTCCGTCGATTCCCGTGCCCTTGACGATACCTGCCTGGCACTGGAGCGAACGCTCCTCTTGGGGCAAGATGGCAATGGAGCTTTCCACACTGCGTCGGGTTTTGCAGCAATCCTCGGTGATCGGTGGTCGGGTGAGCACCCGGAGTTGCGCGACATTCTCCACGTCACTGGCTGGACGGATAAGGCGTTTCGCTATCTCGCCGAAACTCTGCCTCTACCAGAGGGCTCACCGGTGGAAGTGCCTGACTGGCAGACTACCTGCGTATTCCGCGAGAGACGCCTCAGGTTGATAGAAACCGCCGACGAGCTGGTGGTTGAGCAGCGAGGCCGGCGCCTCTACCGCTGGAAGAAAGGCACGTCCTGGGCAGAAGTAATCGATCCCATCCTCGACATTCGTTAGGGAGCGCTGGAGCACTATCTGCGAAGGCCCGCGTCGCCTTCGTGCCTTGGGCTTCACAAGCCACGATAGGCACCGAGGCCACATGGTGCGACTGCACTCACACTACCGCGCCGCCGTGAACCGATTAGCGCGCTGTCAGCGGTTACAACACGGCGCAGTCACTTCCCTTTGCACGGCGTGTAGACGTAGTAGTCAGAAAGCTGACGATCCAGGCAGTAGTACCGCGAGAACGCCTGCGCCATTTGCGGGGTGTACCGTTCCCAATGCATGTTTGGTGTGATCTCGCGAGTCGCAATGACCAGAGGGAACTGCTGATGAGCAATGGACTGGAGGAATGGTTGCTGGTTCCACTGCCCTAGGAGCGCTTCTTCGGAAAACTCGAACGGCTGAATGTAGATGCGCTTCCCCGCCATGAGCAGATGCGACATGTCCTCATCAAAGACGTCACCCTGCTCCTGATGCACGATCTTATCGAGATACTGGTCCTCTTGCAACAGACCAGATCCGACGATGGGCTTGTAGCGGTAGCCAAAGTCCTTGAGGATTGTCAGGGGCTTGACTTCCTTGGGAAGCACGTGAAGATACCAGCCGGTCCGCGTCCAGCGTAGCAGCAGCCCATCGATTCCAGAGGGCTGGCTCAGGGCGAAGGTGTACTGTGTCCAGTTGCCTGAGTAGAGCGTGTGCAGGGTCAACTGAGCGTGGAGCAACAGAACGAACCCAAGAGGCAGTGCGAGCACAACCCCAGCGAGCTGCGGCAACAGCGGAAGTCGGCGCTGTTGCCAGAGCCACCGGGCAATATTGTGGAGCCTGCCTGTCGCTGCTCCAGCACACAAGCACGTGGCTCCCCAAGGTAGCAGAACGTAGTTCTCGGCGGCTCCGACCTTACCGATAGTCACTGCTACGACAAAGGTGATGAGCAGCCAGGCGCTAAAAACCTGCTGACGCCGGAGCACGATCTGCGTGATGAGGAAGAAAATCGAGAGCAGGGCTCCAACTTGATAGTAATCCCAGAACTGGTGCCCAAAGTACGTGACACGACTCCAGTGAAAGACGTTGAGGTTACCGGTGATGACGTTGAGATAGAAAGCACCTTGAGTCAGGACATCAACGAGCGCAAATATCCCTCCAGCGACCACTGCGAACACAAGCGTCCATTTGACCGCCAGTGAAGGGCGCTTGACCAAGAGGTAGAAGCCACAGGCAGCCGCTGCTTCAATAGTGGTCTGGCGCGTATAGATAGCAGCAAGGAACAATGGAAGGGCCAGCCAGACAGCGCGTTCTGACCTTGCCGCCTCACCCCGGCGTGCTGGCCGTACGTACCCTTCGTAGAAGACAAGGAGGCCAAGAATGCTGAACAGCATGCCCACCTCGTCTTCCCTGTTCAAAGGTGTCCAGTCCCACACATAATTGACGCTGAACCACAAGAGCGCACTCACAAGGGGAGCAAACGGTGAGCGAACCTCACGCCAGGCAAGCCATGCGATGACGGCGATAAAGAGCAAGCTGCTTGTCCACGCGAGAAGACGTCCACTCTGATACTGCACACCAAAGAAGTGCACAAAAATCCCATTGATCAGTGGGAAGAGTGGTGTATAGTTGGCCATATGATAAGGTGGATTGTTCCAAAACTCATAGAGTTTGTCGAAACGAGCATGGGCAACCGCAATCGCTCGCATGAGCTCTGGGGATTCACCGTAATCGTAGCCGTAGGGAAAGGAGATGACGGTCCAGGATCGCCGCAGGTATAACACAAAGTAGTAGAAAAGCACCGCGAGCCCAGGTAGGCTGCACAAAGCAAAGACCGCAGTTACCAGTCGGCCACTCTCTGAGTTTGTTGGTCGGGTCGATCTGTTCACGAATCTCCTCGTTGTTAGTCACTTGGCACCTGGGACCGGAAGATCCCAAGTGAGGGCAACGCGCCTACTCAGACTTCTCGCTGCCGCAACGAATGGAGTAGCTTGTCATAACCAGAACGATCGACTGGAATGTCGACAGGCTGGTCGGAAAAGCCGGAGAGTATCGCTGCGTTGGCGAGCTCCAGTGCAGCCAGGCCATCTTCGCCCGTAGCAAGGACAGGAGTGCCTTCTTGAATAGCTCTCAGAAATCGAAGGATCACCTCAGTGTGGGCATCGTGCGTAGTGGATGTCTCGAACGGGACATCCACCCACGTACCTGACGGTCTTCCCCATACACCGAGCGTCAAGATGCCGTCCCGCAGGCGTTCCTGGAGGCGAAAGAGACGTAGCGACTTGCCGTCACTGACGAGCGTGCCTCGGTCACCGACGAACGTCCACTCGGCCTGCCCAGGAAACTCTATCGTAGAGGTGCAGAAGCTATCGAAGCGACCACCTTCGTGCTCTAGGATCGCAGCCACTGTGTTCTCAGTCTCGATCCTGTGGATGCGGGTGCTGACGCTTGCCTTCACGCGTTGTGGCAACCCTGCGAACCACACGTAGAGGTCAAGGTCGTGCGGCGCCTGATTCATAAGCACGCCACCTCCCTCACCCTCCCAGGTCCCGCGCCAGTTCCCAGAGTCATAATACGCCTGCGTCCGGAACCAGTCTGTCGCCACGTGAGACACGCGGAGTAGGTCGCCGAGGGTGCCTGTGCTAATCAGGCGGTGGATCGTCTGGTTGATCGGCACAGCGCGATGTTGGAAGTCTACGCCGAGGATGACCCCGTAGCGATGACACGCGGTCACCATGCGGTCCGCTGACGAGACACTTGCTGCGAGTGGCTTTTCGCACAGAATGTGAATTCCACGTTCTGCAGCCTGGACCGTCACTTGTTCGTGCTGGGGATGTGGTGTGGCCACGATCAAAGCGTCGGGGCGCTGATCGAGCAACGCATCTAGAGTGTTGAAAGTTGCCAGTCCTTGGCCCGCAGCAGCAGTGCGAGCCGCGGGCAAGAGGTCATAGCCACCAACTAACTCAGCTTGTTCGCCAAGCTCTCCGCACGAGCGGATGTGGCCTTGTCCCATAGTTCCAAGTCCCACTACACCAAGACGTACCGGCTGCACGATCACCACACTCTCTATAGCTCGCTGTTGTGATTTGGCACCCAAGATTACGTCCTGGCGCACTGAGATGTCTAGCTGGCAGCGTCGCGGTCAGCGAATACTTCTACCGTCCCGTTGCCCGGTTGTACCAGTTGAGCGGGGATGATGACTTTCTGGATTGGAGTAAGCAAGGTTTGCAGCGGCGCTCGCTTAGCCGTGCCGGTGACGAGAAAGATGACGTGGGCCGCTGCATTGATCACTCGGGGAGTAAAGGTGAGACGCCACGTCGACAGCTTGGAGACGAACACGGCCGCCACGAGATGCTGGTCATCAGCTGAAAGACTCACTCCAGGAAATAGAGACGCCGTGTGCCCATCTTCACCAAGCCCGAGCAAGAGAACATCGAAACGAGGAAGCTGGGATGATCCGAACACGGATCGAAGTTCCTCCTCATACAGTGCTGCAGCCTCAGGAGGACTCATCTCTCCGCGCATCCGGTGGACGTTGTCCTCAGGAATGGCAATTCTGGACAAGAGTGCTTCACTTGCCATATGGCAATTGCTCTCGGGCGACGATGGGGGAACGCAACGTTCGTCGGAAAAGAAAATGTGCGTCTGGCGCCACGGGATGCCGCTCTGTCTCGGAAGGCTAGCGAGGCGCTCGTAGAGCAGCTTGGGTGTTGATCCTCCTGACAGGGCCAGGGTAAACAGACCTCTCTTCTGAACAGCCTGTCGCGCGACCGCCACAATGCGCTGGGATGAGACCTCCGCAACATCGGTCGCGCTGTCTGCCCGGTGAAGGGTCGGTGGTGTCAACGACATGAGCACAATGCTCCTTCTCACTCAAGGTTCATTGCGGTTAGCGCTAATGCCACGGCGCTAGCCATTCAAGAGTTCGGTGATAGGTATCGTCGCGCCCTGGCTGTCGCAGCTGTGATGACAGTGCTTCTGGATCGCTCACTGATCGAAGAGACACCGTGAGCTCACGTGCTGTCTGCCCGTTGTGGACGACCCGGATGCTCACCTGATTGGACAGACCAAGGTGCATATCGACACGAGACCGATCGGCGTCCGTAGCAAAGGTTACGTGCGTCACGACGATATCAGCTTCGGTATCCGATGCTTCGAGTGAAACTTGAATGGCGCGAGCCGCCGCATGACACTCGACCGACCCTGACGAACGTAGTCTGTGGAGTGGCTGTTCTGTTCTCCATTGCAATGCTGTGCCCAGCCACCCAAGGAGATATAGCGCCTCTGCCGGTAACTCGTCGACATCACGCTTCCACCCAATCGTTACCTGGGTACATGAACCGATGACAGACCGCACATCACGCTCGTCGCACAATCCAGCGATCACTTCTCTCCATCCGCGAATGCGCGTCCAAGCTAGATCTGAAATACCGAACCGCACGAGATCGACGAAATGATGGAGAGCGACAAGGTTGCCAATGCTATCGCGATGGGTCGCAGCGTCAACAAGGAGACCATCGCAGAGCGCAACGAAATCGCCCAATGATTCATCTTCGAGCTGCAACGGCGGAAGCCACCACAGATAGGTCGGTAGGTCGCGCAGCAGTAGCAAGTTGAGGGTACTCACGAGCTGCTTGCTGTTGAAGGCGCGGGCGTGCAAGGTGACAGACTCGTGACACACTTCAGGTCGATCGATCCGGCAACTCGCAGATACCTCAACATCGAGGGAAGAAGTGTGGTGATCGAGTTGCCAGTGCACAAAGAGGGATCGCGAAGGATGGAACTCAGTCATGGCGCCGACAGTGTGGGCGGC
This sequence comes from Chloroflexota bacterium, assembly GCA_023381895.1. The sequence continues at coordinate 69,086 of JAMCTA010000151.1, read as the reverse complement.
GGCAAGGATATTATTGAGATCTCGACCGATCACCAGTAGTGTGAGCACATTTGTACGAGCTGCTGCCGGCTGTCCAGTTGCCAGAGCTTGTTCGGAAGTCTCACGCCACAGACGGGTCAGCTCAGCAGGAATCTGCCGCGCATCGACGCCATGGCCCGACCACTCTCCAACCAAACGCAGTGAAGCCCCATGATGCATCGATCTGCTCCTATGGGCGATGCCAGACACGCCCGTCCCGGGCAAGAAGCTCATCAGCACTGAGAGGTCCCCATGTTCCAGCCTCGTAGTTCGGAAAATCGGGCAACGGCACCTCCTGCCAGGTCTTCAAGATGTCGGTGATGAAGGCCCAGGATTTCTCGACCTCGTCGCGCCGCGTGAAGAGCGTTGAATCTCCCAACATCGCGTCTAGGAGGAGGCGCTCGTAGGCGTCCGGTGAATCGACTCCGAACGAGGCGCCGTAGAGAAAATCCATATTGACCGTGCGAATCTGCATCGTTTGACCCGGTGTCTTCACCCCGAAGCGTAGAGTCACTCCTTCATCGGGTTGGATGCGAAGAATGAGGTAGTTTGCGTCAGTGCTCTCAGTCTGAGAGAAAAGGGTAAGGGGCGGACGCTTGAACTGGATCACTATCTCACTTGAGCGTTTCGGCAAGTGCTTGCCCGTGCGCAGATAGAAAGGCACTCCTTGCCAGCGCCAGTTGTCAATGAATACCTTGAGTGCCACATAGGTCTCGGTCGATGACTTCGCAGCAACTCGGGCCTCCTGGCGATAGCCTGGAACCGGGTGACCGCTGTCGAAACCCGGACCATATTGACCTCGAACGACTTGGACATCGACACTTTCGCCACGAATGGGCCGCAGCGCTCGCAGGACCTTGACCTTCTCATCGCGGACGGCATCCGCGTCATACGCCACGGGAGGTTCCATAGCTGTCAGAGCAAGCAGCTGTAGCAAGTGGCTCTGAACCATGTCGCGCAAGGCTCCGGCCTCTTCATAGTAAGCGCCTCGTGACTCCACGCCAACGGACTCCGCGACTGTGATCTGGACGTGGTCCACGTAACGCCGGTTCCAGATGGGCTCGAAAATGCCGTTAGCAAAGCGCAGGACAAGAATATTCTGCACGGTTTCTTTGCCTAGATAGTGATCAATCCGAAATACCTGCGACTCGTCGAAGACCGCTGAGACATCTTGATTCAGCTTCACTGCCGAGTCTATATCACGGCCAAAGGGTTTCTCCACAATGACACGTGCCCAGCCACGACCACTTGGACCTTTTCCACCTACATTGAGCCCGGCTTCACCGAGGCGGGCGATGATCGTTTGATAGAAGCTGGGAGGAGTCGCGAGATAGAACAGTCTGTTCCCTAGAGAACCCTTCTCAACGTCGAGACGGTCGAGGAGCTGCCCCAGACGCCGGTACGCATCAAGATCATCGAACTGGGAGACCGAATAGAACAGAGATCGTTCAAAGTCCTGCCATACCGCCTCGTCGGTGAGCCTGGTGCGAGAAAACTGCTCGACTGCTTGGCGCATTTCCTGACGGAAGACTTCATGCGTCTTCTCGCGGCGGGCAAAGCCAACCGCACTAACACCTGCAGGGAGAAGGCCTCCGAGGGCGAGGTTGAAAAGCGCAGGTACCAACTTCCGATGAGTGAGGTCTCCTGTCGCACCAAAGATGACCAGTGAACAAGGATCGGGACGTCGTTGGAATGACACCCCTTCCCTCAGGGGGTTCTCGTCCCAGGAGCTCGCAGACTCTTCCACGTAGTGGACAGCACCCATCGGTCGTCGCATCCTTCCGGCCGGCGCCCGGACCTCTCCCCTGTGGGCGCACGCCTACGTGCCGTGCTCAAGCGTCGGTGGCACGCCTAGGGACGTTGTCTCAGGACGTGCTGCCATGACTCTACCATCACAATAATCCTCAGCACCTTGTCGATCCAACGTCACGACGAGCCGAGAATCACCAAGCTGCTAAGGACCAGTAGCAGAGCCAGGCAGTTGTACGTCAGGTGATGCAAGGCCGACCGCTCCACACCGCCTATGAAGTACTGTCGTGTAAACCACAGACCTCCAACGCTGAGTGCCAGCGCGACAGCTAGGGGCACTCCCATCGTGAGGTGTGCCAGCCCGAACAGGAGACTGCGCACGCAGCCATCCAGCCACGATCGTGTGCCGCGACGGAAGATGATTTCCTCGGTGATGGCCAGTTGTGGCAACGAGGGAATCAGAAGGGCAAGGAATACAGGAATCAGCCAGGGGTAAGCAAGTGGAGCGGCCAGAATACTGCCGCCTACAGCATAGTTGTTCGCCGTTGAAGTCAGGACTAAAGTCCACCACCCCCAGTTGAGAATGGGGTTGTCGAGCAAGAGCAGCGCTGCCGCAACAGCGATGACCACGATGAGCACACAAGCGCACTGGAGGACAATAGAGAGCCGGATGCGGCGATAGGGCTCGAAAACCCTCGAGCCCTTTTGGCGCGGCCAGGCGAGAAGGAGGCTGAATAAGATGTAGGCCGCCATCGGCACGGTTGAATGGGTGACGAGCGTGCCAAGAATAGCGACACCAAGCGCGAGAAAACCTGTCACACTTTAGCCTACCTCAGGTGGGGTAGCGCTGGGGAATTCCGCCAGGTTGTGTGACTATCCACCAAGGGAGCCACGCCCGTTACTCGACGATCAGAGCTGCGGCACGCACAGCACCTCCAAGAGCTAAGGGTATAGTGGGTGAAGAGTGAGTGCGCGGCCACGAGGAGGTCGGTGTGCCTGTTTGGGTTCAGCAGGCGATTGACCACTTTGGGTACGCTGCAATCTTCTTGCTGATCGCGATCGAGGGAGTTGGCATCCCTCTCCCTGGAGAGACAGCCCTGCTTGTTGGTGGAGCGGCAGCCGGGGTAGGCTCGCTTAACATCACCATCGTGATTATCGTTGCCGCCTTAGGAGCGATCGTCGGTGACAATACGGGCTACGTCATTGGTCGCAACTGGGGTCGGCTCTTTGTGACAAGATTTGGTCCACGGATAGGGCTCACGCGAGAACGGCAAGCCGTCATCGAACGATTCTTTCAACGATATGGTGTCTTCGCCGTCTTCATCGGCCGTTACGAGGCCATTCTCCGAACCTACCTCAGCCTCGTTGCAGGCATTACTGAAATTCCTTTTCGCATCTTCTTTCCGGCGAACATTCTCGCTTGCATTGTGTGGGCTGTATTTTACGGATTACTGAGCTTCCATCTCGGTGCGCAGTGGAGACTCATCGAGGCCACTGCCCGGAGATTCGGGTACGTTTCTGTGGGAGCACTTGCAGCAGTTGTGGTACTGGGGATCATTGTGTGGTCGGTCCGGCGCAAGCAAGCGGAGCGTGCCAAAGTCAGGTGAGAGGATCCGGTGTGCACACCATCGTCGTCGGTCAGTCAGGAGGAGCAACACCAGTCATCAATGCCAGCCTCGCCGGGGTGATCGCGGAGGCGGCCCGCACAGAACAAACGCGTGTTCTGGGGCTCCAATTCGGCGTGCGCGGATTGCTCGAACAGCGATTTGTTCCCCTTCACGATCTCTCACGCCAGAGTCTCGAAGCTCTACGCGATACCCCCTCCGCAGCGCTGGGCCTTTGCCGCTACAAGTTGTCTGACGCTGAACTGGAGGAGGCTGTTGCAAAGCTCCGTGTGCTCAACGTAGACGCATTCCTCTACATTGGAGGTAACGATTCCGCCGAGACCACACAGACTCTCGCTTCCGCCGCTGCCGTCGCAGGTCTGGATACCCGCTTCATCGCGGTTCCCAAGACCATCGACAATGATCTTCCCGGAATGGACCACACTCCGGGCTACGGTAGTGCCGCCCGCTTCATAGCAGTTGCTGTGAGGGACCTGGGGCTCGATGCCTGGGCTATGCAACGGGAAGAGTCGGTGCGGATTCTTGAGGTCTACGGTCGGGACACTGGGTGGCTGGCAGCGGCTGCTATGCTCGCCCGCTCATCTCCTGCTGATCCGCCGCATCTCATCCTTCTTCCTGAGCAGCCCTTCCGTGAAGGGTGGTTCTTGAACAGCGTGTCTCACGCTGTCCATCAGCACGGCTTCTGCACTGTTGTCGTTGGTGAAATGCTCCGCAATGCAGACGGAACACTGGTTGGTCGCACTTATTCCAACTGGAGGGATGCCTTTGGACATGCGGAAACTCGCCGTCCGGGCGAATATCTGCGCGCCCTCGTCCAGACCCGCCTTGGCTTGCGCGCAAAAGACGACCGCCCGGGGTCCATTCAAAAGGTGTGTGGGAATTCGGTGTCATTAGTCGATCGCGCGGAGGCTTTCTTCCTGGGCGAAGCAGCGGTGCGAGCGGCACGGATCGGTATGACATCGGTCATGGTCGGGCTGGAACGGACGAGCGATGTGCCATATTCAGTTGAGCTAACGCATCTGCCCTTGGATGAGATCGCTGGAAAGATCCGTCCTGTTCCCAAGCAGCTGCTGGATCAGTTTGGTCAGCCGTCCGATGAGTTCGCTCGCTACGCGCGTCCGCTCGTGGGTGCCGCACTTCCTGTACGCGCCAAGCCATTGACTGCCAGTGATCTCCTGCCCTCCCAATCTCAGTGAGCCACATCGCTGTTCTCGGTAGCGGAAGCTGGGGAGTAGTCCTCGCAAGCCTTGCCGCGAACATGGCCCACCGCGTGACTCTGTGGGGAAGAAACGAAGATGTGGTGGCGGCTCTACAGCAGCATCGTGTCCACCCGCACGTGATGACAGGGGTCGAGCTGCCGCCAGGTGTCAGTGTGACGGCCAGCCTGGGGGATGCTCTCGCTCAAGCCGACTTCATCCTCATCGCCGTGCCCAGCGACGCGGTTCGCTCTTTGGGCCAACGTATAGAACCGCTCTTGAAACGCGTCTGCACCATTGTGTCCTGCTCGAAGGGGTTGGATCCCACAATGAAGCTGCGACTGAGCCAGGTGCTCCAACAGGTGCTCGGTGCCAAAGCATCGCGCCTGGCAGTGCTGTCCGGCCCCAACCTTGCCGCTGAAATTGCTCTAGGTCACCCTGCAGCTGCCGTCATCGCCAGTGATAATCTGGATGTCGCCCGCAGCGTGCAGAGCGCACTCTCTTCCGGCCGATTCCGCCTCTACACTTCCACGGATGTGGCAGGCGTCGAATTTAGCGGAGCTCTGAAGAACTGTGTCGCTATTGCTGCGGGGATTAGTGACGGCCTTGATCTGGGCATCAATAGTCGATCTGCACTTATCACACGCGGACTCACAGAAATTGTCCGCTTGGGTACGGCAGGAGGAGCAGAGCCACTGACGTTTCTAGGGCTGGCGGGACTCGGCGATCTCATCGCAACGTGTTCGAGTACACAGAGTCGAAATCATCAAGTTGGCGTCGCCCTCGCCCAAGGGTTGTCTGTGCAGAGCGCAGTGACGGGCTTGGGACACGTCGCAGAGGGAGTTGAAACCACTCGCGTAGCGTACCTCCTCGCGCGTGACCTCAACGTCCGCACACCCATCATCGATGGGACGTACGATGTACTCTTTCGTGGTCGACCGGTCAGGGAAGCACTCATACGGCTACTATCCTCCGAACCGGGCGAGGAGTTTGACTGAGTGTCGGGAGGTCGGGACTGAACGTGTGTAGGGCCAGGCAGCCCTTCATCTTTTTCTCGCTAGTCGTGCTTCTCATTATCGCTACTGGGTTTGAGCGTGCTGCCGACCATTACTTCAACTTCGAGACCCCATATGGGGCAGCAGCCCTGCAGCAGTATCCTGACGTTCCTGAACATCGCTTCGGTGTGAATACCTTCCTCGACGATGACGTGTACAGTTGGCAGCTCCAGCGTGACTTCGAAGCGATCAAAGCAGGCGGTTTCAGCTGGATCCGCCAAGAATTCATTTGGGACCAGATCGAGCCTGGTTTCAAAGGAAACCACTACGACTACAAGAACCACGTGGATGCGTGGACTAAATGGGACCGTATCGTGCGGTTCGCGCAGGAGTACCATATCCACATACTGGCGCGACTTGACTTTGCACCTGCGTGGGCCACGAAAGGGAACCCAGACTCAGGTAAGTGTCCGACCCTCTGTCCACCTCCAAACAATCCACAGGACTTCGCGGATTTTGCCCGAGCTGTAGCGGAGAGATACAAAGGTAAGATCAGCGCCTTTCAGATCTGGAACGAGCCGAATCTTCAGGTCGATTGGGCAGGGAAGCCTATCTCTCCCGCTGCTTACACGGCCATGCTTCGCGACGCCTACATTGCTATCAAGAGTGTAGATCCCGGGGCAATCGTGATAACTGCTGCCCTTGCCCCCAATCGCGGTGATAGCCCGAACAATATGTCGGATCTGGCCTTCTTACGAGGTATGTATGCTGCTGGCGCAAAAGGCTACTTCGACGTGCTCGCAGCTCAGGGCTATGGTCTAAACACCCCTGCCTATGATCGGCGAATCGGAGTCCACAGCGATGAATTTCCGCGTATCCTGCTTCCTCACGCTCAGCCCTTCACGCTGGACCGCCCTTTGCTTCTTCGGCAGATCATGGAGGCGAATGGGAACGGCAGCCGTCCTCTCTGGATCACTGAGTTCGGCTGGATCTCCCTTCCATCGCACTGGTCTGGCAACCCCTCCCCTTGGAGCGAGGTCAGCGAAGCACAGCGAATTCGCTATACAGTGCAGGCCTACCAACGTGCGAGGAATGAGTGGCCTTACGCCGGACCGATGTTCCTGTGGTATTTACGAACCCCGGTCAAGGTAGATCCCAAAGATCCCACGCCATACTTTGCTATTCTCGGCCAAAACTGGCAAACCGGCCCGGTGTACAAAGCCGTGCAGCAGCTAGCTACTGCGCCGTACTACGCAGGGGTGGGTCTGCATCCAGTGAATTCTCCCGCCATCGACTATGGTCCGTACGGCTTCGCTCAAGCTTGGACCAATAGAAGTACACCAGCAACAAGCTCAGCAATTGCCCGTGCTCCCGGTGCGAACCTTACGTTCGACTTTCAGGGGGAGGAGGTGTGGCTCGAGATCGTGCGGGGACCGACAGGCGGACCAGTTCGGGTCACTATCGATAATGAGCCCGGTTGGGCAAATGCCGTCCCAGCTGACGCTCAGGGCAATCACGTGCTCAACACCTATGCTCCAACGCAACAGCCGCCCCAGCTCATCCCCATCGCGACCGGCCTCGCATTCCAAGATCATCAGCTAGAGCTTGAGCTCTTGCCTTCTGGACGAGCCCAAACAACGCTAACTATCAGCGGTTTCGGGGTCGCGAACGAGAAGCCCGCCATCTGGAGCTACTTGAAGCTGTTGCTGGCGCTCTGTGCCAGTCTGCTCGTATCCTGGCCACTCGTAGCAGGTGCGCGCTCACTCACCCATGGGGTGGAACGTGCTCAGAGGCTCTCAGGGATATCAGCTGTTGCTAGGAGGATGTCCCAACTGGTGCACAGCGGGATGCTGATGGGCGCTCTGTGGATCTGCGCGCTGGGACTCTTCGAAGCGACATCACACCAGTACCTCGTCGCTGCTGGCGCAGCCGCCATCATCATCCTTGGCTTACTCCGGCCAGATATTGGAGTGCTCTTCATCCCTACCTCAATGGCCTTTGAATTTCTCCCGCGTCAACTGCATCACGCTGACCTCTCACTCGGCGAGGTAGCGATCTTGGCGTGTACTGCAGGGTGGACCTTGCGCTGCTTCTGGCGCCGGAGGCTTCTGCTCAGTTTCGACACAGCACATACACTGGCCTTCGCGTTGTTGCTGGTGAGCATCGTGTCGCTGTTCGCCTCACAGTTTGTGCGTTTTAGTCTTCGCGACTTTCGCAGCGTAATTGTTGAGCCGGTTGCCTATCTCTTCGTTTTCACGAGCCTGCTGCGGCCATCACAGGTCCGGCGAGCTGTGCTCTGGACGATCGTGGGGGGCACAACTGTGGCGATGCTCAGTCTGATCGCCTACATCTTTCATCGGGACACTGTTGCCGCCGAAGGTGTTGTGCGTCTCGCAGGCGTATACCCCTCACCAGACAACCTGGCATTATTCCTCGATCGCCCTTGCGTCATGGCATTGGCTCTCTCGGTCTGGAGCAACGGCAAGCGGCGCATCATCTGGCTCGTGCCATCCGCGATCATGCTCCTGGTCGAGGTGCTCACCTTCACAAAAGGAGCCTGGCTCGCTATTGCCGCCACCCTGGCCCTCGCCGGTATAGTGGTCACACCCTGGCTGCTCACGGTGGTTGCTGGTGGAGCGGTCGTGTTTGCCCTTGCAGCACTACTGACACACGTTCGACGTCTCACAACCTTGTTTCAGTTCGGTCCCCAGAGTACTGCCGGCCGCCGGTTGTTGCTCTGGCAGGCAGCCTGGCACATGGTTGAGGGCCATCCGCTCCAGGGCATCGGTCTTGATAACTTTCTCTACCAATATAGACATTATCGCCTTCCGGGAGCAGGTAGTGAGCCCTTCCTTTCACACCCACACGACCTGTTTCTCGACTTCTGGCTCAGCCTCGGACTGCTCGGTCTCGCCTGGCTCATTGGCGCTGTAGTGAGCATCGGCAGACTCGCTCGCTGGGCGCTGCGCCGGACTGCAGCGTCTGATCATGGGCTTGTCTGGGCGCTGATTGGCAGTCTCGTGGTGTCTTTTCTCCACGGCCTTGTTGACAATTCATTTTTCTTGCCCGATCTGGCCGTACTGTTTTGGCTTAGCGTTGGTGGGTTGCAGTTGCTAGGCGGTACAGTTGCTGATGAGCAGCCAGCGAAGGCTGTGAAAGAGAGTTGAGCATGCGCGCGCTCGTTGCAGGCGGAGCCGGATTCGTTGGCTCGCATTTGTGTGATGCGCTTATAGAGCGAGGGTTCGAAGTCATCTGTGTGGATAATCTGATGACCGGTCACCGTCAGAACGTCGCTCACTTGATGAGCCATCCTCACTTTGAATTTCTCAAGCACGATGTGTGCAAGCCACTTGATCTGGAGGCGGACTGGGTATTCCAGCTTGCTAGCCCAGCCAGTCCACCGCAATACCAGCGTCATCCGGTGGAGACACTTATGGTGAATGCGGTCGGCACACAGAGCCTCCTCGACGTTGCCACGCGGAGCAAAGGGCGATTTCTGCTTGCGTCCACTTCGGAGATTTATGGTGATCCTGAGGTGCACCCTCAGGTGGAAACTTACCGCGGCTCGGTGAGCAGCACGGGACTACGGAGTTGCTATGACGAAGGGAAGCGGTTTGCAGAGGCGCTGACAATGGCCTACCTGCGGGCGCGCTCGTGTGACACGCGTATCGTCCGCATCTTCAACACCTATGGACCACGACTCGATCCGGGGGATGGCCGGGTAATGTCTAACTTCTTGACGCAAGTGCTCCAAGAAGAGCCCATCACGATGTACGGGTCAGGTGAACAGACGCGGAGCTTTTGTTACGTGTCAGATCTGGTTGCTGGAATCCTCACTGTAGTGGAGAGCGACAATGCCCGGGGAGAGGTGATCAATCTGGGAAACCCTGGAGAAATCAGCCTCAATGTGCTGCGCAGCATCCTCGAGCGCATCGTGGGCCACGCCATTGAAGTGACGTGGCATCCCCTTCCCGAAGATGATCCGCGTCGGAGGCAGCCAGACATTAGCAAGGCCAAGCGCCTGCTGGGATGGGAGCCAAAGATTCCCCTTGAAGAAGGCCTTCGGCGGACGCTTGACTGGTACCGAGGAGCACTCGAGCAGCGAGGCGCTAACTCACAGGCAGCGGTGACTCGTGGCTGAAGACACCACTTGGCTTCAGGGTCGGCGTCCGGCAAACGGTGAAAGCACACCGGATGGGGCGAGAGCACCATTATTTCCTGGGGAGGGGGCGGTAGCTCTCAGTCAGGAACTTACAGTACCGCCGGTAACGACAGGCGAAGAGGGCCCTCAGGACATCGATCTGTGGCGCCGGTTCTTCAACGTGCGGACGCTGATTTCGTTCATCATTGCCGCGCTCACCCTCTACGCCGTTGCGCGCGCCTGGGGTGTCGATCTACAGAGTGTGTTACAGGCAGTCCAACATCTCAACGTTCCCTTGTACTTCTGTGCATTCGGTGTGTATGCGCTGACATTTCCAGTTCGGGGATTCCGCTGGCGGCGTCTGCTTCGCAACATTGGGCTGGATGCCAAGGTTAGGGTATTGTCCGTCACCATCTTTCTGTCCTGGTTTGTGAACTGCGTGGCTCCAGCGAAGCTCGGCGATCTCTACCGTGCCTACCTCATGCGCAGAAATGAAAAGCTTCCGCTCACGAGCACTCTGGGGACGATCTTTGCTGAGCGCATCATCGACTCTGTCGCGCTGTTTGTGATTCTCCTCGTTGGCCTCGTTCTGAGTGCCAGTGAAATGACCGGGGGCAAGCAGGGTGTCATCGTAATAGTTGCGGGTGCCTTCATTGTCGTGCTGTTTCTGGCGCTCTTGATCATGCGCTGGCAGGGCGCCCGCCTGATTCGCATCTTTCCCGCACGTGTGCACGCTGTGTATCACCGCTTCGTGAATGGTGCGTTCGCCTCTTTCAAGGTCCGATACCTGCCCCAAATTGCTGTATTGACTTTTCTCGCCTGGGGTTGCGAGTTCGGCCGTCTGTTCATTGTCACGCGTGCCCTTGGCCTTTCAGTATCCCCTCCAGCCGTCATGGTAGTCCTAAGCGGCGCCTCACTTCTCCTCACCGTTCCGACTCCTGGGGGATTAGGCGCAGTTGAAGCCGGTCTTGCTTCATTGCTAGTGCTGTTCGGCGTGAACAAGGATTTGGCCCTTGCAGTCGCAGTCCTCGACCGCGTCGTCAGCTACTGGGCCCTCATCGCGGGAGGTCTTCCCACCTATATCTTCAGTAAGCGTACGCGCTAGAGCTGGCTCGGTGAACAGTCAGTCCATGCCACCGCACAGGAGCGGCCGCCATCTTCGTGTCGCGATTGACGTCACAGCGGCAGTGTGCCAAACAGCCGGAATTGGACGGTACGTGCGATGTTTGGTGCAAGCCCTCACAGCACTAGATCATCAGCTCAACCTTACATTTTTCTGGACGGCTGCTCCTGGATCGCCTGCCCCTCAATGGATCAAGCTGCTACCTACCGTGCATCTGCGGCGTATTCCGATCAGCGAGCGGTGGGCCACAATTGTGTGGCAACGAGCCCGCCTCCCGATTCCTGTGGAAGCAGTAGTCGGTCCTCAAGATATCTGTCACTTTCCGGACTTCGTCCTCCCCCCCGTTGCACAGGCCCGAACCGTGCTCACTATTCATGACTTGTCATTTCGCATCTATCCGGAAACGGCGGACTCAGGACTTCGTCGCTACCTTGAAAGCACCGTTCCCCGTTCGGCACGTGCCGCCGACCTGATTCTGGCTGATTCGGAGGCCACGAGAGCGGATGTGATCAACTTGCTTGGTGAGCCAGCATCTAAAGTGCATACCTTGCTATCGGGTGTGGACAGCCAGTTCCGTCCTCAGACAGCCAGCGTTATTGAAGAGCTACGCCATCGTTACCAGCTCACTCGACCGTTCATCTTGAGTGTAGGCACGCTCCAGCCTCGGAAAAACTATGCCCGGCTTATTGAAGCCTTCAGTCACCTTCCGGACGACCTGCGTCACGGACTTGATCTTGCCATAGCCGGCAGACCAGGATGGCTCTATCAGGACTTGAACGAGCAAATTCGTCGGTGGGGTGTTGATGGGCAGGTGCGTTTTTTGACCAACGTCGGTGATCTAGACTTACCAGCCCTTTACAGCGCCGCGACGATCTTTGTCTCTCTTTCACTCTACGAAGGCTTCGGACTTCCATCTCTAGAAGCAATGGCCTGCGGTACACCCGTGGTCGTCTCGCGGGTCTCATCATTGCCAGAAGTGGTCGGCTCCGCGGGGATCCTTGTCGACCCACTCGACGTGCCGGCAATCACCGAGAGTCTTCAGCACATTCTCACAGACGGACAGTTGCGTGAGCAGCTTGCGGCTGCTGGTGTGCTACGAGCGCAAGAGTTCACCTGGGAGCGATCCGCGCACAATCTCCTCGCGCACTATCGGCGACTAGTGGCAAGACGGTAGCCGATGTCCGGCATACATCGAGTGGGAATACCCGCGCTCTTTCTCCAGCGACCATACACCGGGACCGGCCAATACGTGGCCCAACTCTTACAGTCCCTGGAAACAGTGCAGTCAGATTGGTCCACCGTCCCCATTTCAAGCTTCTTCGAGCCGAGACCAGGCGCGCGTCTGGAAGACGTGCAGAAGCTATTGTGGGAACAGGTAGGGGTACCGCTGCACTCCGCACGAGCGCACGTGGACCTCCTGCACGTTCCTTATTGGGCCTCCCCTTTTGTGGCACGGCAACCGGTGGTTGTCACTATTCACGACATAATTCCGCTGCTGTGGCCACAGTACCTAAAGTCACCCGCGGTCCGCACGTATACACATCTGGTGGCGCATACAGCTCGGAGAGCTACGGTTGTCGTGACTGATTCTGAGTGTTCTCGCCGCGATGCGCTTCGAATACTCGGACTTGATCCGCGTCGCGTGGTAGTGGTGCCGCTGGCGGCGAGAGCGCCGCAGAATGTGCTCTCGCGCAGCCACGCAACGCAGCGGTGTCGCGAGCGCTGGAGCATCACCGCGCCCTTTGTGCTGTACGTCGGCAGCAACGACATCCGTAAGAATGTGGATGGTTTGCTCCGTGCCTGGCAACGTGCGGCGCAGCATCTACCCGATCACCTTCTTGTAATCGCCGGTCACATGCGCAACGACCCGCCTCTCTTCCCTGACATTCGCGGGCTCGCAGCACAACTCAGGGTCCCGCGGGTCGTGTTTCTTGAGCCACCCGATGAAGACGAGAAAGTTTGGCTTTTCGGCGCTTGCGATGCCTTTGTCTGGCCTTCTCATTACGAAGGCTTTGGATTGCCAGTGCTGGAAGCAATGCAGCTCGGAGCAGCGGTGGTAAGCAGCTCGGCGTCTTCAATGCCGGAAGTCGCTGGAGATGCAGCTCTTCTGGTTGACCCGGCAAGTGATGAGGAGATGGCAACCGCGATGGTGGACGTGTGCGTGGATGCACAGTTGCGGACGCAGCTGCAGGCCTCCGGACGGGCCCGATCTAGGCTGTTCACCTGGGAGAGAACTGCCAGAGAGACTATCCAGGTGTACGAGCTCGCCCTACGCTCGAGCCGGTGATGCGCGGCGGGCGCCGCACAGGCGCGTCGCCTGCGCTCGAGACGGTGCATTGATGGAGAAGGTGGTCATAGTGGAACGGCAAGAGGTCTCGTCCGGAGCACTCTGGGAGGTCCCCAAGTGGGCTATGTCCCAATACCGTTGACTTAGGGGTTACGGGTTGGTCGGTGGCGCTGGCGCGGCCGTTTGGCTGGGAAGGGAGAGCAGCGTTGCTTGACGACGCGGGGATTGGCCCGCGTCGTCCTTGGGGGCGCTGCGGGCCGGCGGCTGTCCGCACGCTCCCCACTATCCGGCGCGACAATCTGCGGCACACCCCAGGATAGCCCTTTCGTTTGATGAGATCATAACATTATCCTATTATCATCATAGTTCCCGTATTCACTACTGACGGTGTTCCTGAAGATAGGGGAGGGGTCTCGTCACGTGGACGTACGCTTGAAACACGTACTCGATGTCGCCGCAGTCGCTGCAAGCTTCCACAAACTGCCGCCACAGGAGGTGATCGCGTGGGCCCTGTCGCAGTATGGGCCACGCCTCACGTTGTGCACCAGCTTTCAAGTGGACGGTGTCGCTATAGTGGACATGGCGTGGCGGATCGACCGCCACGTGCGCGTTTTCACCATTGATACCGGCCGTCTCCCTCCAGAGACCTACGGGCTGATGGATCGTGTTCGCGAGCACTATAGTCTAGCGATTGACGTGATTTTTCCCGAGACTGATGCGGTGGAAGACCTCGCGCGCTCTCAGTGCGTCAATGGGTTCTATCGCGGTGTTCCTGAGCGGCTGCGGTGTTGCGAGACTCGGAAGGTTCACCCACTGCGGCGGGCGCTCAAGTGTTACGACGCGTGGATGACAGGCCTTCGCCGTGATCAAGCGTCGAGCCGTCGCACGGTGGCGCCGGTTGAACTCGATCAGGAGTACGGTGACATCGTCAAAGTGAATCCGCTGGCCGAATGGAGTGAAGAGCAGGTCTGGGCCTACGTTCGGGAAAACAATGTGCCTTACAACCCACTGTACGACCGGGGTTACACTTCAATCGGGTGCGCTCCATGCACGCGGGCGGTGGCTTCTGGCGAGGATGCTAGGGCTGGTCGTTGGTGGTGGGAACGAGGGGTGACCAAAGAGTGCGGTATGCACTGTGTCATCACCGTGCGCTGACGGCGTGACGGTGAAGGGGAGCGCGACGACAGCGTGATGCGCGGAGGAACCGTCGTGCGTGCCACTGTGTGAGGGGTCCGCTTGGAGGCAGTAGTTCATTACGTGAGGGAGAGTGTGTTGTCTGTTACCCCAGGATTCACGGTCTGGCTGACGGGACTATCCGGCGCCGGAAAGAGCACGATTGCCAGCCTGCTCGTTGAGCGGCTCAACCGGAGAAACTGCCCCGTCGAGGTCTTGGACGGCGACGTTGTCCGCACGCACCTGAGCAAGGGGTTGGGATTCTCGAAGGAAGATCGTGACACGAATATTCGCCGGATCGCCTTTGTTGCCGGTCTCCTGAGCCACCACGGGGTGGGCGTGGTGGTAGCAGCCATTTCGCCCTACCGGGCGGTGCGCGAAGAAGCACGGGAGAGTATTGGGCGGTTCTTGGAAGTGTATGTGGACTGCCCGCTCGACGTCCTTGTGCGAAGAGATGTCAAGGGCCTCTATGCACGAGCGCTGCGCGGAGAGATCTCCAACTTTACCGGTGTGACCGATCCCTACGAGGCGCCGCAGCACCCCGATGTGGTGGCGCACACTGATCGGGAAACTGTCGAGGAGTCAGTCGCCAAGATCTTGGTGACACTGGAAGAGCGTGGCTATCTCGTGAGCGCGGAAAACCACTCGGAGGTCAAGCTATGACGCGGGGGAACGATGCCGCCCGGCTCATCTCCCCAGACGAGGCATCAGAGCTGTCTCGAGAAGCCTTGGGACTGCGGCGCATCCCCATAGATGCCCGCGTGGCTGCAGACTTGGAGCTCCTCGCCGTTGGCGCCGTCGCGCCGCTGCGAGGCTTCCTAGGTCACGACGACTACCAATCGGTGGTGCACTCCCTGCACCTCGCGTCGGGTGCCCCGTGGAGCGTTCCAGTCACCCTGGCAGTGGATGCGGAGACCTACGAGTCGACTTCGACTGGCGAGCGTCTTACACTCATCACTAGGGACGGAGACATTTCTAACGGTGCTGTGGCAATCGTGACGGTAGAGGATCGCTTCCAGCGGGAGATCAGCGTGGAGGCCAAAGAGGTCTATCGCACGACGGACGAGGTGCATCCTGGTGTCGCGGCGCTGCTTCGCCAAGGACCGTATCTCTTAGGTGGACCTGTTCAGGTCCTCAAGAGGCAGGTGGATCCTCTTTTCAGGCAGTACACCTTAATGCCGAGCGAGACTCGGGCGATCTTTGCTGAGCGCGAGTGGCGTACCGTCGTTGGCTTCCAAACACGGAATCCGATTCATCGAGCGCACGAATACCTTCAGAAGGTAGCCCTCGAGATCGTCGATGGGCTGTTCGTGCATCCGTTGATCGGAGAAACGAAGGGGGATGATGTCCCTGCAGCGGTGCGAATGCGCTGCTACCAGGCACTGCTCGATGGATACTATCCGGCGCACAGAGTACTCCTCGGAGCAATGCCCGCTGCCATGCGCTATGCCGGGCCTCGAGAGGCCATATTCCACGCTCAGATTCGCAAGAACTACGGATGTACTCACTTCATCGTGGGTAGAGACCACGCTGGCGTCGGTAGTTACTACGGAACGTATGATGCCCAGCGCATCTTCGATGAGTTCAAACCAGGGGAACTGGGTATCACACCGCTGAAGTTCGAGCACAGCTTCTACTGCCAGCGCTGTGGAACCATGGCATCCGACAAGACGTGCCCACACGACGCGAGTGCCCGGCTCGTCTTGAGTGGGACCAAGGTCCGGCAGATGCTCCAAGCGGGTGAAAACCTTCCTACCGAATTCACACGACCAGAGGTCGCGGCGATTCTGCGTGAGGCATATCGGGATGGTGGTGCTTCGTGCTGACTCCTGATTCCCGCCTCTGGCTCAACCCTTTTTGGCAGCCGAGCACTCCCTTTGAGTGGACAGTGTGCCAGCTGTTGGGGCGCGGTCCGGCAGCTGCCGGCAAAGTCATCGAAGCGCTTGCTGGGCTTACAGTGATCGAAGAGCACCAGGCTGGCACGTGGAGTCTCGCCACTGGCGAAGAGGCACTACCGGTGCTCCGATGGGAGGTAAGCTGTGCTCTCGATAGACTCGAAGGATCGCTCATCGTTGCTGAGACGTCGGCCCGATCACGTGAGCTTGCCGACCAGTGGTGGCTGCTGCTTCCGTGTGCCTGATCAAGGGATGAGCACGGGTCGCGAACGGGGATAGCCCTCGTTATCGGTGCATTACGCCGTCCTGATAGCCTATGGGGAGAGTCGCACTGGAGCTGTGGTGCGAGGACAGGTGGCACTTGAGACGGTGAAAAGGTAGCTTGCTGTGGCTATCACAACGTGTGTATGCACGCGGCAGAGCTTCGCTGTGCTCAAGGAGATTGCGGCTCGAATCCCAGCCACCTTACTGGCAGCCCTTGTGGAGCACACGGGCTGTGCCGTGCGTTGTGGATTGTGCCGCCCCTATCTCGAACGAATGTTGCTCACCGGAGAGACCGAGTTCGGTGTGCTCCGCACCGGCTCACGCCCTCCTGGCTCGAGTGCTTCCTGATGTCGAGCTGAGTGCTGATGGCGAGAAGGAAGGGCGAAGCTAACACGGTGAGCTTTCGGACGGGTCTGTACAAGTTCGTGGCAGCCTCGGAGTACTCCCTGCGCCAGCTTGCCAGCGTCGTGACCTCCGCATTCAAGGGGTATGAGCATCCGGTGATAGAGTCACCGGCCCGTCTTGCCCGCCTCATCTGCGTGCAGCAAATCGACCTTGATCAGTCTCTGGTCGCCTGTGACCTATCAGGAGCTGCTGTAGGGATCGGATTCCTTGGTGTGAGGGGCCGCCACGCTTGGGTGAGCGCTTTCGGAATCGTCCCGGAGCACCGGGGCCGTGGTGTCGCTCAGCAGCTGCTCAGCAGCCTAGTGCAGAGAGCCGGGCGCATGGGATGTGCCGATGTGCGCCTGGAGGTGCTCACAGCCAATGCCGTCGCTCAACACATCTATGGCAAAGCGGGATTTACTGTTGTACGCGAGCTCCTCACCTACGAACGATCGCCGTGGAATCCCGCGCCGCGGCTTCCTGGAGACTACGTCTTCCAGGACCTTGACCCCTCAGAAGTCTATCGTCGTGCGCTCATCTTTCCTGATCCCGAGCTGTGCTGGCAGCGCGACTGGCCAGCTGTCTTTACCGCCAGTACCCGCAGTACTGTGATCACGCTGGATGGCCACACTGTTGGATGCGTCTTTTCGTCCGCGGGAGACAACTTCGTTGCTCTCAACCACGTTGTTGCGGACTGTGACCATGCTCTGGGGGTGATCGCCAGCTTCGTAAAGGAGCTTGGTGGACAGACGGGCCGGTGGTCGGGGCGGTACCTCACCCTTCTCAACGAGCCTACAGGCACGCCAATTGCCAGGGCATGCGAAGACCTCGGATTTCGGAGAACGCTCCAGCAACTGGAAATGCGTGTGAGTCTCACAGGGTTCAACAAGCGTCAGTAACGCGGGGGAGTGCGACGGTTCGAGAAGAGCCTATTCGCCGTCGCTGCTGCCCTTCTCCACATCCAGCTCCAGGGGATCAAGAATGGCCACGCAGCCTACCAGAGGGGTGGCATCCGCATGCTTGATCATGCCGAAGTACACCCCGAAGTCGCTCGCCAGAGCCTTGACCCCACGCACTGGAGAGCCGGAGGGATGAACCACCGGACGTCCCCGTACTGTGCCATGCAGGCATAGCTCAAGACCGAGTGGATCGCGAACCTCGCCTCCGACGTCGTCGCCCACATCAGAAAACTCACCTGTCTTCCCACAGATCGGGCAGTCATCTGGTGAGTGATGCACCAAACTGGCCTCATAGCGTACTTGTGCTGCCACGCGGTAGAAGAAACGTGGGCGACTGCCCAGGTGAAGGCTGGCTTCCTCGAGCTCATTGGTCTTCAGCCACCGGTAGTAATAGCGGATATCAAGGGCATGAGAATGATTCATGCGATGGTTGCTGTAGCCCCGATAGGGCTGGAGATTGCGTAGAGTGGCTCGGGCATCACAGCGGAGCACATCGTACGCGTGCCCTGCGTCGGAGCGTACCCCAAGGCAATTGGCAACACCGTCAATGACGAAGCGCACCGCTTGCTCGTAGCTCGGAACGAGTGACTTTGACACGTGGAACCACACGTTAGGATAGCGTGGCAGACCGAAAGCTAAAGGCTGAGGAAGTGTAACAACCATAGAAGTTCTCCCACCCAGACACTCGGCGCCAGCGCTCGATGAAGTAATCTTTCCCCATGAGCACGCCCAATTCTCAAACAATTCAACGCTGCGGTCAAGCCGTTAGCGCTGAAAGCGCGCCCAATCTTGATCATAGTACTGCAACAGTACAGGATGCAGCAGCGTGTCTGGTTGAACCTGGGAGCTGACCTCCAGAATGTCACGGCCGAAGATGGTGAGCGAGTGGAGCCGCTCACGGGTCAGGAATCGGGTTGGGACGTGTGGGGAGAGTGTCTTCCATTGCACCGGCACGTTACCCGCGAGGACGAATCCCCAATCGCCGAAGCTTGGCACGTCGACGTGGTAGGAAGAGATCTGGGGCCAGATCGCGCTAGCTGTACGGTCGATGCACCAAAAGGCATGAGGGGTATAGAAGGGAGAGGTAGCTTGGGTCACAAAGAGCCCGTCTCTCTGGAGGTGAGCGCTCACTGCGGCATAGAACTCCTCCGTATAGAGCTTCTGCAGCGCTGTTGAACGTGGATCCGGCAAGTCTGCAATGATGAGATCGTAGCGAGCTGTGCCCGCTCGGAGAAACGCAAAGCCGTCGCCATTGAGCACGTGCACTCTTGGGTTGGCGAGCGCGTCGCCATTGAGTCCACGCAGTAGCGGCTGGTGAGTGAACAAGCTGATCACTACGGAATCGAGATCGACCAAAGTAATCGACCATACCGAATGGTACTTGAGCACTTCGTGTGCTGCCAGTCCGTCCCCGCCCCCGATGATGAGCACTGTGTGAGGATCGCTGAGAGCCTCTATAGCTGGAATAACCAGTGCTTCGTGATAGCGATATTGGTCCACAGAGCTGAACTGGAGATGCCCATCTAAGAAAAGCCGCACGTCATCGTGCCACCTTGTCACCACGATGTGCTGATACGGCGACCTCGCCGCGATAATAATCGGATCCCTGAACAAGCGCTGCTCCAGCGTGTGGTCGATTGCTGAGCTCTCCACGATGAGCATCAGGAGCGTGGCAGTAGCCAGTGCGACAAGCAGTCCTAGACGTTTCCAAGAGCCCAAGTGCTTGCGGTATATCAGGACGGTCGTTGCGGCGACCGCCTCGTTGATGAATCCGACGAAGAGCGAGGTTCGAACGAGTCCGAGTTGTGGGAGTAGTACCAACGGGAAAGCGAGCGAGCCTACTAGGCCGCCAAGGTAGTCGAATGACAGGGCATTGGCAAGGATCGTGCGTAATGGGCCCTGTTCAGCAAGCACGCGTGTAACAAGGGGGAGCTCCAGTCCGATGA
The DNA here is from genome assembly GCA_023381895.1 of Chloroflexota bacterium. Next base: position 49,331 of record JAMCTA010000151.1, on the reverse strand, counting down.
GTCCGCCGATCACCAGAATGAACAGCACCCCTGCAACAGCGAACTCCTGCTGTGCAGTGCCATAAATGAAGTAGAGCATCGGTGTGGATAGACCACCGGCCAGCCCAAGCACTACTTCGACTCCGCAGAACGCTTGGATCAGGTCCTCCCGTGCCCAGCGGGACAGCCAAGATCCCACTCCCATCGCCGTCAAGAACAAACCGATGGTCATAGAGAACTGCCGAATCGTATCACCGAGCAGATAGGACGAGGTGGCACTGATCAACAGCTCGTAGACGATCGCACAGCCCGCGATGACGAATGTCGCGAAGAGCAGGACGTAACTGGAGACCGCAGCGCGGTCGGATACGAGGCTGGTCAGGATGGCCTTCAGCCTCACAGAGCCAGCCCCATACGCTGAGACAGCCTAACGACAGGCAGCGGATACTGGCAAGCCCCAGGCTCGCGGCGCCTTAGCTTGCTGTTACTAGCCAGGAAGCATCGCTCCGTAGATGATAATCGCAACGCCAATGATGAGCGCTGCCATCACGATCGCCGCCGCGATGTTCCCATTCTTGATTTCCTTGTCGAAGTCGAGGGGGTCCACACGGTCGATGATGTGATCGGCAGCGAGGAGAATTGCCGTTCCGAAGAGTGCCCAAAACAGGACTCCGAGCACACCACTGAGAAACGTCGATGCTGCTGTTGTCACGCCGTTATTTCCCTCCGAATCGCCCGCTCGTTCCTCCGCCCCGGAAGCCACCTTGAGGGCTCCGGCCAGAGCCGCCATACGATGGGATGGAGGGCCTGGACGGTGCTGAGGGACCGTGGTTGTAGCCCCCGTGGAACCAACTGGGACCGATGAATACCGGCGGGTAGAATCCCCCCAAACCGATCCGGGACCCAGAAAACGATGTGGCAAGGGCCCACACGAGGCAACACGCGACGAACAGAACGGCGAGAGATGGAACGATGCGGCGGTACATGCCTCTCGCCTCACCCCCTCCCCCCGACTTGTTCCCCTGCCGGTACCGCTATCGAGTCTCCTTGCCTTCTTCAGGCGCGGGCAGAGCAGCCGACTGCTCACCAGGGGCCAGCTCGGGCGCTTTACCCATCTTGCCCTTGAGAGCGGTTAGCTGGTCCTCGACCTGGCTGCCCGCCTCGAGCTCTGCAAACTGCCCCTCCAACGTGCTGGACTGCAATTGGGTCATGGCCTTTGCCCGCGCTTCCTGATCCAGCACCTTCTCTTCCATCCGCTCGAATGAGCTCAGAGCATTCGAGCCTGTGGTATTTACCCCCGCAAGAGTCGACTGGATCTGTTCCTGGGCCTTTGCAGTTCGAGCGCGGGCGATGAGGAGATCCTTCTTGTGCTCGGCTTCTTCGATCTTCGCCGTCAGCTGGGATAGCGCCGACTTGAGTTGCTCAACTTGTTGTTGCTGCTCCGTGTATTGCTGCTGGAAACCCGTCGATGTGTTCCGGTAGGTGTTGGCGCGCTGCAGAGCTTCGCGCGCCAAGTCGTCGCGGTCTCGTGCTACAGCCAGCTCTGCCTTTCGCTGCCACTCATCCGCGTGTGCCTGGTTTTCTTGCCAGCGCTGGTACAGCTTCTGTTCGTCCGCGATGCTCGAAGCTACTTGTGTCTTCACCTGGATGAGCTGGTTGTTCATATCCAGCAGAGCTTGCCGTATCACCTTCTCAGGATCCTCGGCACGATCGATGAGATCGTTAAGGTTTGCGCGAATCAACATAGTCACTCGATCAAGAAGGCCCGGCACCCAAGTTTCCTTTCCCTAGCGAATAGAGTTCGCACCACGTGAGACTATGCTCAGCCTATCTCTACTGCGTTTGCTCAGATACTCTCATCAGAAGATGACGACTCTACTCGGAACCATCTAGCCCTCTCCCTGATAGATTGTCAGCTGAAACGGCTGTATCTCTCGCCCGATTCCGACCTCGACGGTTCCAGTTTGCAGCACTTGGTCACCAGTCTCCGGATTATCGCCCAGCCGCCACACAACAACTTGTTCTCCGCCGTCCGCCGACAGATACCAATATTCTACACGTTCGCCCGATTGCCCTGACCTCTTGGTAACGATGTCGTTGGCGAAACCATGCTCATCGACCTTGTAGGTTTTTCCATCCAAGGTGATGGTCGCTGGCACGGGGATGGCGACATGGGTGTGTAGAGGCTCATAGGCCGTGATCGTCAACCCTTGGTCTTCGTCGACGTCGAGCCAGACGCGGTGCTGCGGGTTTTGGAGGAGATACTTCCACCACACGTCACCACCGTCGCCATGAAGCTCGTGGCGTTGTTCGACAGTGAAATCATCCTCCGAGAGCGTCACTGCGTCGCCTACCTGGAGCGTTGTCACGGTGCGCTCTGGCTTCGGCTGCCTGACTCTTCCGAAGAGTCGTTCAAAGACCATGCTCGCTCTTTCTGTCTCACTGGGAGCTGTGGGGAACCGTTGGGAGAAGACCGGCAGAAACCGAATCAGACCTTAGCAGGCCATATTGTACCGTTTGCTGGCGTCAGACAGCGCCTGCTGCAGGCACTGCTCTAGCGGCCGTGCGGTCCGCGACCGCGCGCAGATGGCGGTACCCCTGATGCCGCAGGGAGGCGTCGCGGTGTATCTCCGCGAAAGTCGGGCGCCTTGATGAGCAAGAGGGTGCTTCCCCGGTCGGTCATTCGAGATGCGAGGCGGGAATCTAGTTGCTCGAGCGGGACGTTGGTGGTGACGACCGTGGGCAGATTGTGGTTGTAGCGATGGTTCACGATTTGGAAGAGCTTCTCTTGAGCCCACGCCGTGCCCGACTGCGCACCTAGATCATCGAGTACCAGCAGCGGAGCTTCCCGAACCTGATCGAAGAGCTCGTCGTAAGTGAGTGGACTGTTGGGCGCGAAGGCGCTCCGAAGATGATCGAGCAAGTCCGGTACCACCTGGAACAAGACAGCCTCGCCGCGCCGGATGCGCTCGTTGCAGATCGCGACACCCAGATGCGTCTTGCCACAGCCATTCTCGCCGAGAAGGACGAGCCAGCCGTGGGGCTCCTCTGCGAAGCGCTGCGCAGCCTCCTTGGCTTGACGCAAGGAGCGATAGATCTCCTGCCGTTGTTGCGGGGCCGAGATGACGGTGTCATCGTAGGGTATGTCGGACGTATAGAACGTCTCGAAGGTCATCAGCCTCTGGCGCTCACCAAGCCTACTGAGGGCAAAGAGCTGCTCGCGAGAGCGCTGGCTCCGCTGCGCCGCCTGGCACTGACAAGGAATCGGGACACCAAAGTTTGGATCACCGACCGGTACGTCTCGACGCAGCCACCCCAAATCCCCACAGATGGGACAGCGCAGCGCGTCCACCCGATCGCTCCTTGCAGACTCAGGACTCGATGAGCTTTCCGTAGCGCCCTTTGGTGTACCGATCGAGGCTCGTAGCCGCCCAAGCGCCGCTCCGATTGGCTCCATCGTCTTTACCCTCCGTCTCCCAGCGCTCCAAGATGCGCTGGATGTAGCGCCAGGAACGCTTGTTCAGCTCCACCGCAATCGTAACGGCATCCTTGATCCACTCCTCTGGATAGCGTTCAACTGCTCGGGAGAGTGCATCCGCAATGAGGGGTGTCACGAGGCCGATGTTCGCTTCGTACAGCTGAAACACTGTTGTGACTGCCTGATCTTTATCTGGGCTCTCAGATTCCGCCGTGGCGCCAGTCATCACCGGAGCGGCATTCCGGGCACCCTCAGAGGGGGCATATCGGTACGCCTGACCGATGTCGACAATGATACGTGTATTCTCACCGGTATCCGGATCCAGGATCTGCTGCAAGAGGCCGTGATCGAGGGCTCGCTCGAGAGCCGTCTCAATCACGTTCGGTGCAGCTGCGGAGTCCGCTGTCTGAGCGAGACGAATCAGCACCTTATCGACCCGCACGTCGCTCCTCTTCACGTATTTTCGACCCACTGGTCTGCTAGCAATGACGCGGATAACGCGCAGTACCAGCTTGAGCTCGAGGGTGTCACCGGAGCGCTCCAGAACGCGATCCCAGAACTCGGTGGGCACGCGAATAGTTGCGCCGGCGCGAGCGGTGGCAGTTGAGGTCGAAAGCTGAGGCCTCGTATTCATTCGCTGAGCTGATGGTAGGTCGCGAGATCAGCAAACCGCGCTGTTTGCTCCATCCAGTTGAGGCTGATCTGACCGGTTGGTCCATTGCGGTGCTTTGCGATGATGATATCGGCGATTCCTTTGCGGTCAGAAGAGGGGTTGTAGACCTCGTCGCGATAGATAAACATGACAATATCCGCATCTTGTTCGAGGCTGCCGCTCTCGCGCAGGTCAGAGAGCATTGGCCTATGATCTTGGCGCGTCTCGACGCCTCGAGAGAGCTGAGCAAGTGCAACGATGGGGACACTGAGCTCGCGCGCCAGTCCCTTGAGTGACCTCGAGATCTCCGAGATCTCCTGAACTCGGTTTCCGTCACCGCGAATTCTACCCTGCATTAACTGTAGATAGTCCACGATGAGCAGTCCCAGTGGCGCCACAGTTGCGAGACGCCTGGTCTTGGCGCGTATCTCCATCGTGGAGATACCCGGACTATCATCGATGTAGATTGGCGCCGACGAAAGGCTACTCATCGCCTGAATGACCCTGTTCCACTCGTGCTCGTCGAGAAAGCCGGTGCGTAGCCTCTGCTGATCAACGTTCGACTCGATTGAGACGAACCGCTGAACGACTTGTTGGGCAGACATCTCCAGCGTGAAGATGCCAGTGGTCGTCCCGTGGCGCATTGCCGTGGCGTGGGCCAGAGAAACAGCGAAGGCAGTCTTGCCCATGCTAGGGCGGGCCCCCACGATGATGAAGTCAGACGGCTGGAGGCCACCAGTCAAGCGATCAAGATCGATGAAGCCTGTAGGCACACCAGTGACCTCGGAATGATGCTCATGCACTCTTTCGATGTGGTCGAGATAATCGTGCAAGAGTGACCCGATGCGGACGAAGTCGCCCGAGAGTCGGCGCTGAGACACGGCGAAGAGTATCTGCTCCGCGCGATCGAGAATTTGGTCGAGCTCGCCTTCAGGGTTATAGGCGAGCTCAGCAATACTTGCCGTGGCGCTGATCAGCCGGCGAAGGGTGGCATCTCGCTCGACAATCCGGGCATAGTGCTCGACGTGAATCGACGTGGGCACGGCGTTGACGAGACTGGAAAGGTAGGCCGGTCCGCCGACGGCTGCGAGACGGTTACGCCGGTTGAGCTCGTCGGTGAGCGTGATGAGATCAGCCGGAGTTTGCTGATCGTTGAGGCTGACAATCGCGTCAAAGATCTCTCGATGAGCCTCCCGATAGAAATCATCCGCGTGGAGGAACTCAGCAATCTGGGTGAACGCCTGTGGATCGAGGAGGAGGCTCCCCAACGTCGAATGTTCAGCCTCAAGACTGTGAGGAGGGAGGCGATCGATCGTCACTGCTAGGGCGTTTCCTGAACCACGACGCTGATTTCAGGATGGAGGTCGCTGGCTATGCGCACTCTCACCTTGTGCGTCCCGATGGTGCGAATGGGGTCATCAAGCTCGACCATCCGCCGGTCTACGGGAAGATGATGCTGCTCTTCCAAGGCGTCACCGATATCCTTGCTGGTAATTGATCCGTAGAGACGCCCCCCTGTCCCTGTCTTGGTGCTGATCGTCACGGAGACATCTCTTAGACGCTCAGCGAGTGCAACGAGATCTGCCCGATTCTTCGCTTCCTTGCGCAAGAGCGCCTCGCGCTGTTCCTGCAGAAGCTTGATGTTTCCTCGCGAAGCTGGGACGGCGAGACCGCGTGGGAGCAGGTAGTTTCGTGCGTACCCATCCGCGACCTCTCGCAGCTCGCCTTCCCTGCCAAGATTCGGAACGTCTCTCGTTAGGAGCAGCTTCATTATTAATATGACCTCTCTGTGCAACCGTTGTATCTACTGACGAGCACCAATGGACACTCGCGTGAGATAATGATCTCCCCTAATCGTAGCGTGAACGCGGCCGTAGCGTCGCATAAGGCACGATAGAGCGCCACGCCAAGATGCTATGCTGACGTGATAATAATCTTGGATGCCCCGATACCAGCAGAGGAACACGCGTGGAGTTCCACGTCAAGAATACCGCTAAGACACGCCTCATTATCGAGCGACCGATCGTTGTGCCGCTCGCGGTGGCGTTGGTGCTGTTCGCTGTCTTCGGAGGGGTCAGCATCCTCTACGTCGTCTCCTACGCGATCTGTGGCGCAATCGTCCTCAGTCTTCTCTGGACCTACGCGCTGGCACGAGGTTTGTGGTTGACTCGCCAACCGTCAGTGGGACATCTGCACGTGGGTTCCCAGCTGGAAGAGATCTTCACAGCGCAAAGCTCGAGTCTTGTCCCGGCTACCTATCTCCAGATTGACGATCATTCGAACTTTCCCGGTTATCCGGCTTCTCGTGTTGAGTCTCTCGGGATCCGGCAGACGAAGTCCTGGCACGTCTACTGGCGCTGCCGCCGTCGCGGTCGCTACCATCTGGGACCACTTACAGTGCGATTGGGAGACCCCTTCGGCTTTTTTTCTCTTCGCCAGGAATACGACGACACCATCACCTTCCTGGTTCTGCCTCCCGTCGTCGACCTGCCCGGCCTGGAGCTTCCCCGCGGCTCTCTCGCTGGATCCTCAAGTGGTGCCGTCCGTGTTCTCCAGGTGACCAGCACGGCTTCTACTGTGCGTAGCTACCAACCGGGTGACAGCGTCAAGCGCATCCACTGGCCCACAACGGCACGGCGCAACGAGCTCTTTGTGAAGGACTACGATCTCGAACGATCCTCTGATCTCTGGATCGTTCTCGATCTTGACGCTCTTACGCTCTTTGGAGAAGAAGATGATTCCACCGAGGAGTACGGAGTGCGGATTGCGGTTGGTCTAGCAAATCGCGTGCTGCGTGAAGGACGGGCAGTTGGGTTACTTACCACTGGGCGTGACCGAGTAATGGTTGCACCGGAGCGTTCAGGGGATCAGTTTGACCGCCTGCTCGGAGAGCTGGCCGGTGTTCGGTGCGATGGCGAGCAGCGTCTCAGTGAAGTTCTTCCGACTGTTGAGAGCCTGCTTGGCAGAGAAGATACCATCGCTGTCATCACGTCCTCCGGTCACATCGATTGGGTTCGCTCGGTTGTGGCGCTGTCGCAGCGCGGCCTATCACCAGTCGTGTTCCTGGTTGATCAAAGCAGCTTTGGCGGCCCTGTACGCGGTGTGACAATAGCAAATGAAGTGTTGCGCTCCAACATTCCTTGCCATCTCATCCAACGGGGCTACCGCTTCCGCATCCTCGTCGCCGAAGGATCTGATCTGAGCGGCCCGCGAGTTCTCGCGCGTGGGTATCGCACTGACATCGTGCCATCATAGTGTGAGGCATGAGCAAGCAAGAGTCTCAAGTGCTACGCTCACCAAGACTTGGAGTGGGAGTTAATTCCAACGAAGGTGAAGTGATCTTGAACGATTCACACTACGGGTTTCTCAAGACCCTTGTCGAGACTGCAAGTCCTCCCGGCGCGGAAGATGAGGCTGCACGACTGTGGCGGGACTACGTCCAACCTTATGCCACGAGTCTTTCGGGTGACAGTCAAGGCAATAGCATTGCGCTGATCAATCCTGAAGGTTCTCCTCGCGTGCAGCTTGCCGGCCACTTAGATGAAATCTCGCTGATCGTCCGCTACGTCGACAGCGACGGCTTTCTTTACTTCGATGCAGCGGGGGGCTTCGATCCCCTCACGATCATCGGTGGCCGCTTTCACTTGCTCGGTCCCCAGGGCAAGATACTCGGAGTGATTGGTCGCAAAGCGCGCCACCTACAAAGCGGCGACGAGCACCGCCGCGGTGTGGAGATCGATGACCTCTGGCTTGACATCGGCGCCAAAGACCGAGCTGAAGCGGAAACAGCAGCTCCTATTGGTACTTACGCCGTCCGGGCCGCCACATTCGAGCGCCTGGGAACCGGAAGCCTGGTTGCCTCGCGAGCCCTCGATAACAAGGCAGGCGCTTACGCGATCGCGCGCGCTCTCGAGCTACTCAGCAAGCGAGCGGTTGCGGCAGCTGTGTATGCAGTAGCCACCGTACAGGAAGAAGTTGGCCTCCGGGGGGCGCGAGTCAGTGCCTTTGGCATCGATCCTTCGGTAGCCATTGCGGTCGACGTCACGCACGCCTCCGACTACCCGACGGCCGACAAGCGGCGCGTTGGTGACATCAAAGTGGGTGGTGGACCCGTCGTAACCTTTGGTCCCACCGTCTCCGCGCACGTCTCAGCGCTCATATTGCGTGCAGCGAACGCTGCAGGAATAGCGGTGCAGCGTGAAGCCGTAGGACGAAACACCGCCACCGATGCAGACGCGATCCAGCAGGTCCGTGCTGGCATCGCCACCGGACTCGTGAGCATTCCATTGCGCTACATGCACACGGGTGTTGAAGTAGCCTCGCTGGATGACATAGAAAAGACTGCGGAACTTCTCGCTGCTGCCGTGGAACATCTAGGACCAAGAATGTCATTCGTTCGATGAGTGACAGGCTGGGATTTGTCCAGCCTGCGACACTTACGAGACCAGTGGTTGCAGGAGCGCGATAGCCTTTCGAATGTCCTCAGTCTGCTGCGGACCCGAAATCTCCCGCTCAATCGTCACTGCCCCCTGAAAGCCGAGGTCTTTGAGCCTGGCGAACAGCCGGGGAAAGTCAACGCGCCCTTGTCCAAGTGGCATCTCGTGCCCGAGATGGTGTCCTTCTGTCGGATAGAGCCCATCCTTGGCGTGAATGCCGTGCACGTACTTGCCGAACACGTCGAGCGCATCGACGGGATTGGCCATCCCGTACAGGAGAAGATTGGCAGGGTCGAGATTGATGCCAACGTTGTCGAGGCCGATATCCTGGATAGCGCGTAACAAGATGATGGGTGCCTCCTGACCTGTTTCGAACCAGAACTCCTGGTTGTTTCCCTTGCAGTGCTCGACAACGATCTTGAGTGCCTCAATGGTGCCGACGTAGTCACCGTCTTGCGGGTCGACTGGCAGAAATCCTACGTGGGTAGTGATGCTTGGGATGCCGCCCACTGCAACAGCAAAGTCCGACCAGCGCCGGAGAGCATCGACACCACGCTGGCGGTTCTGTGGAGGAACGAGACCGATTGTCGATGGGCCCTCGTCGAAATTCCATACGCGGCGGCCTGGAATACCGGCCCACAAGCTGCTGATGCGGACACCAGAGCTCTCCGTCACTGAACGGAGACGTTCAGCGACATCCGACCGGCACAGCTCGAGGTTCCAACTATTGACCTGGCACGTAGGGAGGTTGAACTCTCGCACGCGCGCAATGCTCTCCGAGGGGTCTTCACGCAGCGAGACGATGATCCCGAGTGGTAACGGTGCCAAACAACTCTCCTTCCCGATGACTCGATGGCATGATAGCCTGTGCGCCACTGCATGAGGGGAGGATTGCGTTGGCCATTGTTGGATCCATCGATCATTGCGTCCGCCTGGTGGCTGGTGATCCTCGACTTCGCAAGGGATTCCAAATCTTGCGATCCGCCCTCAACACAGGCTCTTCCCTCAATCAACAACTCAACGCACCGAGCCTTGGAGGCCCTGTTCGGGTCGATCTCGAAGAAGGATTCGGTGCCATCTTACAGCGTGCCTCCCTCGCTGATGCCACTGCGTTGCGCTGGGAGGCACATCAGCGATTTATCGACATTCAGTGCGTCGTAGATGGTCTCGAATGGATGGGGCTTGCAGATATGAACAGTCTGATCGCCAGCGAACCATACAGCGCAGAGCGAGACATCACCTTCTTCCGTGCCCCAGTCCAATTCACGAGGTTACTGCTTCCGGATGGCCAGTGCGCCGTGCTCTTTCCAGAGGATGCCCACGCTCCTCAGTGGCTGGTTGATGCCGGTCGGTCCGTTTCATTGAGAGTCGTGATCAAAGTGCCAGTGTGATCTGGCGCTGCCGATTCCAGAGTACGGTGAGCCACAGCGCGAACGTGCCTGCGAGTATTGTGACAAGCACGAGCAGGTCCAAAGTACGGATAAATCCCAGGTGTTGCGCTACCTGACCCAAGAGAGCCACGAGAAAGCCGCCGATTCCGCTCGTTACTCCAATAGTGAGGCTCGCAGCTATGCCAGCCCTGTTGGGAAGTAGCTCCTGTCCCATGACCACCGTAACCGCAAAGGTGGAGATGAGGAACCCTCCGGCTGCCACAAGTGAAATGGCTGAGAGTACCCCGCTCGTGTGATAGTACAGTACGAGGAAAGGTGCCGAAAAGACGAAGCTCACGAAGAGTGTCAACGTCCGGCCGATGCGGTCTGCCGCGATGCCTCCAAGCACAGTCCCCAAGGCACCGCTCAGCAAGAAGCACGTCATGAGAAGGCTCGCAAAGCCAGCGCTGTGATGTCGTTGAGTGACTTCAAACAACGGTACGAACGTCATCAACCCGACCTGCAGCGCTGATCTCAGGGTGGTGATAAGGAGCAACAGCATCAGGGCTGCGGTGACCGCAGATTGACTCTGCCCTACGTTCGTCTTCAGGGTCGAACGGCGCTTCTCGGGTATGACAATGCCACGAGTTACCGCAAACATCACCATCACGAGACATGCGGGCACAAGAAACAGCAAGTAGGCAGCCGTACTGTGCAGCGAGTTGATTGCCGATGCTGTGATAGGACCAAGCGCAAAGCCGAGATTGCCACCAACTGAGAAGATCGACATTCCGGTGGCCTTGCGTCTTCCGCTCAAGGCTCCGGCGGTCCGTGCTCCCTCCGGATGGTAGACGGCCACTCCAGCGCCACTTAGACAGACTGCCGCGACCAGTGCGGGAAACGAGTGGGCGAATGCGGTCAATGCGAGACCAATCGAAGCCGTTGCGCAACCGAGCGGAATGAGGAAACGCAGTGAGACGCGATCTGCCAGGTAGCCGAAAGGGAACTGTGCAAGAGAATTGGCAATCTGGGATGCTCCTGTGAGCACGGCCGTCTGCCCAATAGACAGGTGAAGAGAGAGGTAGAACACGGGGAGAAGAGCCGCAATCGCGCTGGGGTTGAGGTCCACAGACGCGTGAGTAAAGCTGAGAAGGAGAACTTGTCCAGTACGGAGACGCTCTTCTACGTGGTCACCGCAGGCGTTCACGGTTTGCTCACCAAGGATCGAGGTGCTAGCGCTCGCAGAGTGACCCACCACAGTGTTCCCCTCCCGTTACGGAGCAAGACTACCACCGGAGCCTCAGGTCACTCGTGCAGGGTTGCAGGCAAGATGTCTAGGAGAGGTACCCTGCTAAGGTGGTACACTCGCCGGGACTTGGTGGGAGTGTGACGTGCTTCTTGCTCGCCCCGCATGGATCACTGTCGATCTCGGAAGTATTCAGCAGAATCTTGAGCTGATACGGCAGCAGATCGGAGCGGCTACGTCCGTGCTTGCTGTGGTGAAGTCGCACGCGTACGGCCACGGAGCGGTTCCTGTCGCTAAAGTCGCCCTTGCCTCCGGCGCCAGGATTCTCGGGGTGACTTGCCTGGATGAAGCGATCGAGCTGCGCAATAGTGGCATCACTGCCGACATTCTCATGTTGGGATACACGCCGGCCTGGCAGGCAAACACCATTGTCGCACACAACATCATCACTACCGCATTCGATCCAGAGCTGCTAGAGCCCCTTTATCGCGCCTCTGTGCTCATGGGGCGTCCCGCGAGAGTGCATATCAAGGTCGATACCGGCATGAGCCGGCTCGGTCCCCTCGTCGATGACATTGACCAGCTCTGCGATCGGGCACGAGCTCTCTCGGGCATCAGCGTCGAAGGCCTCTTCACGCACTTCGCAACCGCTGATGCCGTCGATAGTCAGCACACTCGGGAACAGCTCGGTCGCTTCACACGGGCAATTGAGATTGTGCGGAAAAATGGACTCGACCCACAGTGGATCCACGCTGCCAACAGCGCAGCCATGTTTCGCCATCCGGAGAGCCACTTCAACCTCGTACGTCCCGGAGCTGCTCTTTACGGCCTCAACCCGTGCTCGGAGACCATGCGCCCGCCGGGGCTCGTGCCCGCACTGAGCTTCCAGGCGCTGGTCGCGCAAGTAAAGCTTGTACCGAGCGGGACCAGTGTAAGCTACGGTGCTACCTGGGTAGCTGCGCGCCCTACCAAGCTTGCAGTTCTTCAGGCTGGCTACGCTGATGGCATCAGGCGTGCGCCGCAGCCATGGCCGGAGGTTCTCATCCGGGGAAAGCGAGCCAAACTGGTAGGAGTCATCTGCATGGATATGAGCATTGCCGACGTCACGGACATACCCGCGGTGCAGGAAGGTGACGTGGCGACGTTTCTGGGAGCACAGGGCGACGACAGAATCTCAGTAGAAGAAGTGGCGGGACAACTGGGCACACTAGGGTACGAGGTGCTGACTGGCTTGGCGCCACGTGTCCCTCGGGTCTACGTGCCAACCCAGGGCGACAGGTCATTTATAGTGCCGGGAGCAGCAGAACCCCTGGTAAAGGGAGTTCGAACACTATGATGATCTCTCTCGAAGATGTAGCTCAACTCACCGCAGGCACGCTCCTTGTCTCTGGTGGCCAGCTTCTTGAGCAGCTAACTGGCGTAGAGATCGACAGCCGCCGGATCCTGCCTGGTCAACTCTTTGTTGCCTACCGTGGAGAGCACCTAGATGGGCACGACTACGCCGGCGCGGCAGTGGCAGCAGGTGCCACAGCGCTACTCGTGGAGCATCCTGTGGAAGGGCTCCCCCATCCCGTTCCGCAGGTCGTGGTACCACAGCCACGTGCTGCGCTCATCCGTCTAGCCAACCGCGCATTATTACGCTCGCAGATTGACACCGTGATCGGCATCACCGGGAGCGCTGGGAAGACAACGACACGACACATTATCTCTATGATCTTGTCTGCTGCTTATCCCAGTCAGGTCCTCGAGCCGCCAGCGTCGTATAACACTGACACCGGACTTTCAATGACAATACTGAACCACCTGCAGCCAGAGCATCGCTTCGCCGTATTCGAAATGGCCGCACAGCGGATTGGAGAGATCGCCAGTCTGTGTGAGCTCGCTCCCCCGACGATTGGATTGGTGACGAACGTAGGACCGGCCCACTTGGAGTTCTTTGGCTCACTCGCCAACGTCGCCCAGGCCAAAGGCGAGTTGATCGAGGCGCTTTCCGCATCTGGGCTGGCCGTGCTGAACGCGGAAGATGCAGCTGTCCGGGCGATGGTGTACCGCTCACCGGCTCCAGCCGCGTTCTATGGTTTTGGCGAGGCAGCAGACTATCGCGGGAGGATCGTTCGCGAAGACAACCTCGGCATGGAGATTGCCTGGACCACGCCGACTGCTAGTGGCGATGCCTATGTACATCTCCTCGGTGAGCACAATCTGCTCAACGTACTCGGAGCTTTGGCAGTTGCAGAGCGCTGTGATGTCCCAACTGCTGTCGCTCGTCATGCGTTGGGCTCCCTGCGACCTGTAGCCTCGAGACTCCAAGTGTTAGCCGGGCCGCGTGGAACCACCATCATTGACGATTGCTATAATGCTAATCGCCTGTCTGCCATTGCCGGTCTTCAAGTACTGGCTACCAGAGCGAAGCCCGGTCACCGCATCGCTGTTCTTGGCGACATGTTCGAGCTTGGGCAGTACGGGCCTGAAGAGCACCACGCAGTGGGCATGGCTGCAGCCGCATCTGTAGACTATCTCTTCACCATCGGGACACTGGCTGCGCACATTGCCCAAGGAGCCATCCAGGCGGGGATGTCGAGTGCACGAGTATGTCACATTTCCGCTCCAGCAGACCAAGCTTTCCGCCGGCAACCCCAGCCTCAAGACCAAGTTGCGCTCTCCCGACAGACTCTTACGGAGGCGCTACTCGAACGCTTGTCATCCGGTGACGTGGTGCTATTCAAAGCAGGCCGAGGCATGCGACTGGACTACGTCATCGATCTCCTCCGCCAGAACCTGTAAGAGCTTGAGAGGACACTGCCCCAAATGGCAAAGATGCGCATCTTGCTGCTCTTCGGTGGAAAGTCTGCCGAACACGAAGTCTCAGTTGCATCGGCGCGCTCTGTTGCGCAGGTACTGAGCTCTAAGCATCATGAGTATGAGATTGTGCCGCTCTACATCGATGCACGTGGGCGCTGGCTTCCGGGAGCGTGCAGCGGGGCCGTCCTCGCCGCTGGGCAGATCGCGGTCGAAGACAGATCGAACGGCGATTCCAGCCGCAACGTACTCGACGTGCGTAATAGCTATGGCTCGGAGATGCTGTCTCCGATTGCCGCTAGCCTGTCTCAGATCGATGTGGTGCTGCCGCTCATTCATGGCCCTAATGGTGAAGATGGAACCCTTCAAGGCGTCCTTGAGCTTGCTGGAGTCCCCTACGCCGGCGCGGGCGTCCTCGGCTCTGCCGTCGGGATGGACAAACACACAGCCAAGATGGTTCTAAAAGCAGCTGAAATACCCGTCGTCGACTGGGTGACGGTGGCGCGCCACGAGTGGGAAAATAATGGCAGCAACGTAGCCGCCCTCGTCGCTCGCACTGTTGGCTATCCGTGCTTTGTCAAGCCTTCCAATCTTGGCTCGAGTGTCGGCGTGCATAAAGTTCTCGTTCCCAACGAACTGACTGCGGCGGTGAGCGATGCCCTTCGCTATGATGTGCGCGTCCTCGTCGAGAGGGCGGTGTCGCCGGTGCGGGAAATCGAATGTGCCGTGCTCGGGAATCACGATCCGCAAGTCTCGGTGTGCGGGGAAGTCACGACCTCGCACGAATTCTATGACTATCGAGCGAAATACGTGGACGATGTCTCGATGCTCCACATTCCTGCCGACCTGGATCACGTCGTTGCAGGACGCGTTCAAGAATTGGCTCGAAGGACGTTCGAAGCTCTGAGCTGCGCTGGGATGGCAAGGGTCGATTGCTTTGTGCGTGGGGATGAGGTCTGGGTCAACGAGATCAACACGATCCCTGGATTCACCGAAAAGAGCATGTACTCCAAGCTCTGGGCGGCATCGGGGATGAGCTATGCCGATCTCCTCCAGAGACTGATAGACCTGGCCATCGAGCGTTTCACGGAGCGTCGCTCCTTGGATGCTCACTGGGAAGACTAGAGACTCACGGAGATGACGCACGACCAGTGTCGTGACGGCTCAGCGACTGCTTTGCCCGGTCCAGCACGATGCCGTGAGTAGTCACCTAAGGAGCCTCTACTCTGACAGAAGCTCCGTGAACGGCTATTGGAACGGTCACCACGCTGCCAGCTACACCTATAGCCTCGACAGTCTCCGCTACCGTTTGAGCGACGCCAGCAGCAGCACCTTCGTCGGCAAAGGCGACCATCGACGGCCCTGCGCCGCTTACGGATGCACCGTAAGCGCCTGCATCTGTAGCAGCTCGAATCAGACTGTCCATTCCCCGATACAGAGGTAGCCGGTACGGCTGATGCAAGCGATCATTCATCGCCTCGCCGAGATGGTCTAATCGGTTGGTCATCAAAGCTGAAACGAAGAGTGCCACGCGCGAGATATTGAATACGGCATCAGCGCGCCGATACCTTTCTGGCAGCACTCTTCTCGCCAGTTCAGTCGAGACCTGATAGTCCGGGATGAACAGAACGCACTGCAACCCCAGCGGCGCGGGCAGAGCTTCGGCAACAATGCCATCGTCGGTGGGTACACAGACCGTGAAGCCACCGAGGAGCGCGGCGCTCGTGTTGTCCCCGTGACCCTCCAGGCGCGCGGCCACCGGCAACAGCGCGGCGCTGTCGACGGCATTCTCGAGCAGGGCTTGACCAATGAGCAAACCCGTCACCAAGGCCGCAGCACTGCTGCCTAGACCTCGCCCCAGTGGTATGGCATTGCAACAACGAATGACCAGAGGAGGTCGCCGCACTCCACACAGCCGAAACATCTCTTCGATTGCGCGATGAATGAGATTGGGAGCACCTGATTGTAAGTCGGCCATACCCTCGCCCACCACCTCCAAAGACTCGCGATCTGCAGTCTCAACAACCGTATCGTTGTAGATGCCGAGAGCCACACCGAGCGTATCGAAGCCTGGGCCGAGGTTCGCAGAGGTTGCCGGAACTTGCACGTGCAGCCTCTTCAAAATGATGCTCCTTCTCTTCGCATATGAATACTTTCAACGATCCCGATCGCAATGAGCGACGTCACTAACGAGCTGCCACCCGCAGAAATCAGCGGGAGAGGGATGCCAGTGACGGGCATGAGCTGTAGGTTCATTCCCATATTGACAAAGGTTTGGAATAAGAGCATCCAGAATACGCCAATAGCAACCAGGCGTCCATAGAGGTCCTGGGAGACTGCCGCTGCTCTCACAATCCTGTTGAACAGTAGACCGAAGAGCATAAGGATGAGAAAAGATCCCAGGAATCCGAGCTGTTCTGCAATTACCGAGAAGATGAAGTCACTCTGTTGCACGCGGAGGAAATGGAACTGTGTCTGAGTCCCAAACGTCCATCCCTGACCGAGGAGCCCTCCCGACCCGATGGCAATCAGAGCTTGGATGATGTTATAGCCGGCACCTGTGGGATCGGATTCCGGACGAAGAAAAATAGTGAGGCGCTGAATCTGGTAACTGTGCAAAAAGTGAAATAAGAATGGCATGAGGGCTAGTGAGACCAAGACGAGCATGCCGAGGTGTCGCCACCGTGCCCCGGCCCCGATGATCATCCCCACCCAGATCGCACCATAGACCAGTGCCGTGCCAAGGTCCGGCTGTGGGAAGACGAGTGCTGCAGGCAACAAGGCTATAGGCAACGAGCGGAGGATCGTGGTGAACTTGGTGATCTGATCATCGGCGTCTGCCAGCACTCGCGCCAGAGTCAAGATCACGAGGAGCTTGCCAAGCTCAGATGGTTGAATCGGCAGCACGCCGATGCGCAGCCAGCGCTGCGCTCCGTATGACGCGTGACCAAGCACGAGCACGGCGAGCAGAAAGAGACAGTTGAACGCGACCAGAGGCCAGAAGAGCCCTCGAAATATGTGATAGTCGACAAAGCAGGTTCCGATGAGCAACGTGAGACCAAGCATCCCGAAGACGGCCTCTCTGATAGCTCCATCGCGCGCAGCGACATCTTGCCCTGGACCAGCAAGGGCAGCGTACACCATTGTCACACCGATGGCCGTGAGCAGCACCGCTACAGCAAAGAGGAGCGGGTCGAAACTGCGCCAAAGTCTAGGGGACATTGCTTACCTCGGCTGCGTGTGAAGGATGGAAGAATTCCGTGAGAATCTTCTCCGCGACACTACCAGCCTGACTACCGTCAGTGGCATCCTGAACCAGAACGGTAACGGCGATCTGGGGATCATATGTTGGGCCAAAGCCCGTCCACCAGGAGTCGATAACGGGAAGAAAGCCTGTGGTGTTCGGTGACGTTGCGTAGCCGCCAAGACCAGCGATGGTGAAACCGGGAACGCTGACACTGTTCCGCGCCTTACTTGCCTCTGCGAGTCCTTGGATGATTGTAGACGTCGTCGATGCAGACAAAGCGAGGTTACGTGTGAGGTGCGGAGAGAGTTCCGCCAATACCCGCCCCGATGGAGTGATCAAGCGCTGGAGTAGCTGCGGTTGCCATACCTTACCGCCGTTCGCCAGGGCAGCCGTAGCGACGGCGAGTTGAATTGGGGTGATGGCATCGGGCCCTGCCCCGGAAGCCACTAGGTAGGTGTCGACAGAAGTCCAGGCTGCGTTCAATGAACGCTCATACCAGGATGGGGTGGGCAGAAATCCTGTCGTCTCTCCAGGTAGGATGATTCCTGTTGGCTGCCGGAACCCAAATGCCTCGAGCCAGTGCAGAAGATTCACGTGACCCAGGCCCTGCTTCACTCCCGTAACTGCTGGTTGTTGGCCAGTCAGTCCCAGGAAGAGCGTGCTGCATCCTTGCCCAAGCGCACCCAGCGTATTGACCGGCGCTGTTGGAACAGTGCGACTGTTGAAGAAAAGCCAGCCGTTCACATCAATTCGCTGCGGACAGACCCAGTCGCGTTGAGGTTGAAGCACTCCAGCCTGGAGCTCGGCGACCGCCAGGAAGGGGTCAAGCATCGGGCCAGGAGGGTACTGAGAGGATATCGCGTGGTCGACGAGAGGATGGGCAGGGTTGGACATCAACTGTGACCATTCATCAGCGGTCAGACCGCTCGACAGTGCATTGGGGTCGTAGGAAGGAACGGAAGCAAGGACCACGACGGCCCCGTTGCGAGGGTCGACTGCCACCACAGCGCCTCCAGTAGCCTTGCCCTGCTGAACAAGCGAGCTCAATGCCTGGTAGGCGACGCGCTGAACGTCTGCCGCGACGGTGAGCTCGACGCTGTCACCAGGAATAGCCTTGGAGGTACTGATAGTCTGAACCGTTTGCCCCGACGCGTCGATCTCCAGGGTTTGATGGCCCAGTATTCCCCGCAGCTGCTGCTCGAACACCTGCTCGACACCTGCCTTTCCGACGAAGGAGTTGACTGGATATGGGTCAGGCGTCTTCAGCGCTGCCTTGTACCGCTGGCTGCTAATGAGGCCGACGTATCCCACCACCGGAGCAAACGCTGGTCCATTAATATACTGCCGTTGCGGAATGTAGTCGACATGCACTCCTGGAAGTGAATCAAGATGCTCCAATACAGAAAACGCGACGTTCCGCTGCACGCCATCGGCCAGGGTGAGCGCCTGGACTGGACTTCCTTTATCATCGCGCACGCGCACATCGAGGCTCTCTAACTCGATGTGGGTCAAGGCGCTGAGGCGCCTGAGAACCGCTGTCATTTCGCCGTTTGGCACGTCGGCAGGAATGAGCATAATCTGCCACGACGGCGCATTTTCAACGAGCTGCTGGTCATATCGGTCGTAGACGATGCCCCGTAACGGCTGGATAGTAACGACGCGCTCATGGTTGAAGTTTGCTCGCCGCTGATATTGCGGGCCCAAAACGATCTGTACCCACCATAGCCGGGCGAGGAGGACCGTAATGAGCACAGGTGTGAGTACGAGGAAGATGGAGATGCGTCGCTCTCGTTCCTGCTGTATTGGAAGGCGGCGTTGGATGCTCAAGGTATGGACTCCTGTCCGTTCGGCAAGCAGACCCACTCGGCGACCTTGCTCAGTGGCACAGCACAAACCGCGTTGATGAGGACGCTTGGAAGGACAATGTGCTTCGCGGTTCCCGTGACGCTCGCCGGATCGTGCAGCGCCAGCAAAGCCAGCAATAGCACCCCGTCGAATACCACTGTCGCCACTCCGGCAGCGAGAAGAAATACGGCGATCCCGCGGTAGACCACGACTTCTCTCCACCAACCAACAGCCAGTACTACCAGAACAAAGCCGAGCGACGTGAGGCCCAGAGGTGTACCGCCAAGCGCATCGAGTCCAATCCCCAGGACGACAGCGGTTGCAAACACGATTGGTCGCCAGCCAGCAATCACTGCAATGCTCGCAGTGGCGGTCAGCACAACGTCTGGTGCCACTTCAAAGGGGGCTAGGCGCTTTAGCAACGTCACCTGAAGCACGACCAAGACCACCAGGGTGACAATACCGACCGTTCTCATTGCGGCTGGGCCGGTAGCTGGAGAGGGACGAAGTCAGTGATGACGAGAACGATCGTGTCCGCTTCCAGAGACGACGCAGGCCGGAGCATTGCCTGCTGAAACACGTCGACTTGCCCTTGTTGAATGGCGGTGATCCGTCCGATCGGCAGGTCTGGAGGGAAGGTTCCGCCCATCCCAGAAGTGACGACCCAGTCACCGATGCGCAATGGAGCTGTAGCCTGTGCAAAACGAAGGAGCAGCCCTTCGCCTTCTTCTTCCTGCACAATGCCCGTTGTTGTAGCGCTTTGCCCCACAACCTTCGCGGCTACTGCACTGCTCGGATTGGTGATCGGCAGCACCACCGCGGCGTCCCGGCTGACTTGAGTAACCCTACCAATGAGTGCATCTCCGTCGACCACGGCCATGCCGGGCTTGATGCCGACGATACTACCGGCATCAAGCGTGATCATCGGGTCAATGTTATTGCCACTGCGGGTAATGATTCTGGCCGGATAGTAGGTGTGCTTAGGATAGAGTTGCTTGAAGCCGAGAAGCTGGCGGAGATGGGCATCCTCTGACCCGAGGGCTTGAAGTCGGAGATTCTCAGCCTGCAGACGCGCATTTTCTGCGCGCAACTTGCGATTCTCAGTAATGAGGTTGCCAATTGCGGCAAGATTGGCAGCGCCAGAATCGATTTGGTCTGTGAGTACTGACGCCCCCCACGCCAGGGGAACGAGCGGCGCCCGGATCCACGCCCCGAACCGGTCTAGTGACCCACGACTGTCGAGTGCCAGGATGCCAACGGCGGCAATGAGAAGAATCACGACCCAGCGCAACGGGCGTTGGAAGCGCATCAGTGGCCAATCAAAGCTGCTGGGGTGCCGGTGGAGGGGGTTGCGTGAGCGAGACCTTCTCCAACAGGCTGAGCTCCTCGAGACACTTACCTGTTCCCCGTACCACACACTGCAGCGGCTCTTCTGCTACATGAACCGGCATGAGGGTCTCTTCACGCAGTCGCTGCGAGAGCCCTTGAAGAAGCGCTCCACCACCTGCCAGCATGATGCCACGATCCATAATATCGGCGACCAGCTCAGGTGGAGTCTCCTCAAGAGCCGCCTTAACCTCCGTGACGATCGCATTGACGGGACCAGCAATTGCGTCGCGAAGATCCTTGCTACCGACTTCGACCGAGGCTGGCAGCCCCGTCCGGAGATCGCGACCCCGTAACACTACCGCTTTTTCCTCCGGGAGCGGGTAGGCTGATCCAATCTCGATCTTGGTCTGCTCAGCCATGCGCTCCCCGATGAGGAGATTATGCTCCCGTCGCATGTACTGCGTGATCATCTCATCGATCTCGTCGCCGGCGATCCGGATAGATCGGTTCACAACGATGCCTCCCAGAGATATCACTGCGATCTCTGTCGTGCCTCCACCGATATCTACGACCATGTTTCCAGCCGGCTCGGATACTGGCAACCCAGAGCCAATCGCTGATGCCATCGGCTCCTCGATGAGATAGGCTTCACGGGCCCCCGAATTGAGTGCTGCTTCTCGCACCGCGCGCCATTCAACTTCAGTTGCGCCGCTGGGAATCCCTATCGCAACGCGGGGGGCCGGTGCAAAAAGATAACGATCGTGCACCACCTTGATCCAGTGGCGCAACATGGCGTGAACGATCTCGAAATCGGAAATGACACCGTCACGCAGAGGACGAATGGCGACGATAGAGGCAGGGGTACGCCCCACCATCCGTTTGGCCTCCATACCGACGGCGAAGATCTTGCCCGTACGAAGATCTTTCGCGACAACCGAGGGCTCGGAAATGACCACTCCCTGGTCACGAACGTACACAAGCGTGTTTGCTGTTCCGAGGTCGATACCGAGGTCCTTGGAAAAAAGACCAAACACAGAGTTTAGAGGTCGGAACAAGCGAGATATCCTCCGTTGTTCACGTCAGCACGCTTTGCTGAGCATCATATACCAACACATTGACCTAATCGCGCGGATAATAGCGCTGTCATTCTTTCCAAGTGGCGACACTTGGCCATCAAGTCGCTTCTCTTCATTACTCGACACGACAGTATAGCAGCGGTTCAGCCGGCCTCAGGATGTACCAACACGCGCGAACAGCACCGCCGGCGCTGCGCTAACCTTCATCACCGCCCGAAATAATGCACTCGGCCAGATCTTGCAATGCACGTAGAGCAAACAGCCGCTGTAGCTGTGCTCGTTCAGCCGGGTCGATGTGCCACTCGTGCTCCACTGCTTGGCTTGGTCCAATTGCACAGGTGTACAAGAGCCCCTCCGGCTTACGGGAGCGGTGCCCGGTCTGCGGGCCAGTGATTCCAGTCTCGCTGACGCTCCACTGGACGCCAAAGCGCTCCCGGCCAGCGCGAGCGAGCAGCCGCCCTGAGTGAGCAGAGACGATTCCCTCGCTGCTGAACTGCGCATCGTCCAAACCCAGTGCACCGGTGCGCAGCACAGAACCATAGGCAACAATGCCTCCCGCAAACCATCGCGAAGCTCCTGGAACCGCTGTGAGAAGTCGCGAAAGGTTTCCGCCGGCCGAGGTCTCGACCACGACAAGCTGTTCATTACGACTCAGCAAATAGGTGGCGATCTGCTCGATCGCCGCTCTATCGTTTTCCACCGTAGGGGCACTCCCTCCCGACTGCCTGTGTTCGCTAGCATGCGTTATGCACATCGAGCAGTTGGTACTCACAGACTTCCGCAACTTCGCGCGATTGCATCTTACGTTGAGCGGCGGCGTGACGTTGTTGCACGGAGATAACGGCCAGGGCAAGAGCAATATCCTGGAAGCGATCTACCTGCTTGCAATGGCACGCTCGTTTCGAGCCCGTTATGATCGCGACCTTGTCAACTGGTTCGCTCGCGACACTGCCGGCCTGGGATATTTCGCTCGTGTCGCCGGTCACGTCAAACGCGGAACCGGTGGCCTTCGGATAGAGGTGATCCTGGCGGCTGTCGAAGAGAAGCCGGACGAACGCCTCGCCGTCCGAAAGCAAGTACTCGTCAATGGTATCAAGCGCACTCCGTCGGAGCTCATAGGCCTCTTCAATGCCACGCTGTTCTCCCCAGATGACGTAGAGATTGTGGTGGGTTCGCCGGATCTCCGCCGCCGCTTCCTGGACATCGTCCTTGCTCAGATCGACCGGCAGTACGTTCGTGCACTCGCACGGTACCAACGCATAATCGCTCAAAGGAACTCATTGCTCAGGACAATCCGTGACGGATCGGCGAAGAGCGACCAGCTAGACTTCTGGGATAGTGAAATGGCTGCAAGCGCCAGCCGGATTCTGCAGACTCGGGCTCGTGGTACCGTAGATCTCCAAAGCTTTCTTTCCTCACGCCACGAGACGCTGTCCTCGACTCGAGCGGAACTTGGTGTGACCTACGAGTGCACACTGAAGCACCACGGAGCAGCCACCGCATCGACAGAAGATGTTCGCGAGGAGCTGCGCCAAGCACGAAAGCAAGACGTTCTCGCTGGCGTGTGTACGGTTGGTCCACATCGAGATGATCTCTTGTTCACGTACAATCAACGGCCCCTCGCCAGCAGCAGTTCACGCGGGCAAATCCGAGTGGCCACGATCGCCCTCAAGCTCGCTGAAGCCGATCTCCTAGCAGCGCACACTCGGGAGTCCCCGGTTCTGCTCTTGGACGACGTGTTCTCAGAGCTGGATCGCCGGCATCGTCTGCTTCTCTTAGAGGTAGTCTGTACCTGGGAGCAGGCCATCGTTACGGCCACCGATCTCGACCACTTCCCTTCAGAGTTTCTTGGAGAAGCGCATTCCCTGAGAGTCAGCGGGAGCCAGGTAGTCGAGATTTGATGCCCGGTCAGTGAACAGGCCCTCGCATTGGGCACGATCGCGAAACGTGACGCGGAGGTGTACCAGATTTCATCTATACTCTGTCAGCTAAGAAAGGTAGAGGAAATGTTCAAGAGCCTGAATCCCGGGGCTTTGGGGGTGAGAGCCTCCCTCTCTGACACAATCACCTACGCAATCGAGTACGGGTTTGGCGGCATCGACGTTCCGATAGGAGAAGTCACCCGGCTCGTAGAGTCCGACGGTATCGACAACGTCGCCGCACTGCTCGACAACTCTGGCCTCCAGCTCGGTCCCTGGGGGCTGACTGTTGACTGGCGTAAGGATGAGGATGCATTCCAGAAGGGGCTCTCGGAGCTACCTCGAATCGCGGCGTTGGCGCAGCGATTCGGCGCATTTCGGGTCACTACGTGGGTGCCGTCAGGTCAGGACGAACGCACCAAGGAAGAACAGCATGACCTGCTTCTGCGCCGCTTTCGCGCGATAGCGCGTATTCTGGCTGACCACGGCTGTAAGCTTGGGCTTGAGTTCATTGGACCAAAGACGCTACGAGATCGCTTCAAGTACCCCTTCATCTACACCGCGCCCGACATGCTCTCTTTTGCGCGAGAAATCGGGCGTAACGCCGGCCTGCTTCACGATTGCTGGCATTGGTACACGTCAGGGGGAACGTTGAGCGAGCTACGCGCCCTTATCAATGACGATATCGTGGCTGTTCACGTCAACGACGCACCTACCGGAGTTGCCCGAGATGAGCAGGTCGACAACGTCAGACTTCTGCCGCTGGAGTCAGGCGTCATTGATCTTCCCAATTATCTCCGCACGCTGCACACGATCCGCTACACCGGACCCGTGACTGTGGAGCCGTTCAACGCCCGCTTGCGCTCACTGCCTCCAGAGCAAGCCATTGCTGAGACCGCAGCCGCACTCGACAAGGCGTGGAAGGCTGCGGGCCTCAGCCGCTAGCATCCGTCGCTCCAGGGCGAACGGGGGTGACGTGCATCGAGACAGCCTCACTGGAGGAAAGTACCAGCGGCAGATTCGGGTCTATATCGAGATCGAGCCCGTGCTGGCATCCACGCTGGATCCTGAAGTGTGCCGCACCCGCAACCATGGCTGCGTTGTCTGTGCAGTAGCGCAGGGGGGGCACCCACACTGGCACCGTGCTGCGCTCGCGAATGAGTGTGCGCAGGCGGGCATTGGCGGCTACCCCACCAGCAAGGAGAAGCGAGCGGGGCTGATACAGCCGGAGTGCCGTGAGCGTTTGAGAGATGAGCGCAGCGACGACAGCTTCCTGAAAGCTCGCGGCGAGATCAGCGAGCAGGTCTGCAGGAATGGTGGGGCTTGCCAGGGCCTCGCGTTGTTTCTGGATAAGGCGTTGGGCGGCGGTCTTGAGGCCGCTGAAGCTGAAATCCAGCGTCTCTCCGAGCTGTGCCCGTGGAAGGAGGAACGCCTGAGGATTCCCAGGCCGCGAAGATCCCAGCTGCCCCTCTGCAGCACGCTGAATCGCAGGGCCGCCAGGATACGAAAGCCCGACGATGCGTGCCACTTTGTCGAAGGCTTCACCTGCCGCGTCGTCACGTGTGCTCCCTAAGCGCTCGAATCGCCCGTGATCGCGCATCAGAATGAGCTCGGTGTGTCCACCAGAGACGATGAGGGCGACGGCGGGGAGTTCAGGCTCTGATCCCGCTTCTTCACCTGCCTCGTACAGCCAGTTGCTATAGATGTGTGCTTCCAGGTGATTAACGCCGACCAAGGGTAGATTACGAGAAAAGGCAAGCGCCTTAGCCGCATTGACACCGATGAGGAGGGCGCCAGCTAGTCCGGGGCCGTGCGTGACGGCAACTGCTCGAACTCTGCTCCAAGCATCCGGAACACGAGTGAAAACCTCGTCGAGCACTGGCAGGATGTTCGCAAGGTGTTGCCTAGCCGCGATCTCAGGAACTACCCCCCCGTACTGGCGATGCAGTTCCACCTGCGATGAGACGATGTTGCAAAGCACCCCGCGCCCTGCTGCCACGAGCGCCACAGAGGTCTCGTCGCAGCTCGTCTCTATTCCCAGCACGATATTCTCTTCGGGATCTCGCCGCGCTAAATCCGGGCCCTGCAAGTCACGTCCAGTGCTCATGACGGGCGCTTCCTTTCTTCGGCTGCGGAGCGCCTTACGTACAAAGCCTGTTGCAACGCTGGGATATCCCATTCTCCATTCTTCCAACGTCGCCAGGCGAGACGAGCGACACCGATCGCCGCGACGTATCCCGCCTGTGGTGAGCTATCAAGCAGCACGTGCTTACCGGCGAATCCTTCCGGTAACCGGAGGTTCTCCCCAACGATGGCTGCCGTCGCATCGCAAGCCGCGAGAATCACAGAAGGTGAACCGACAGTGGGCGGAGACAGCTCGATGACGCCACGGTCATCCCGCCGGTAGCGGGCCCAGTACCACTCGCCCCGGCCCGCGTCTGTCGCACTCACAATTTCGCCGTTCAGCTGATAGAGCTCAGCACGAGCGTGCAGCGAGCCAACAGCGAGCAATGGAATATCCAGCGACCAGCACAAGAGTTTGGCAGTTGTCACTCCTACACGTAGGCCAGAAAAAGCTCCTGGGCCGATAGCCACTCCCACAGCGCCCACGTCTGCGGGAGTGTATCCAGCATCAGCGAGCGTGCGCTGCAGCTCGGGGACGAGCCTCGTGGTGTGATTACTGTGCGACCTCCACACGCGGGCATCTTCGACCTCTCCATCTCGCAAGAGTGCCACGCTGGCGAGCACTCCAGACGTGTCAATTGCCAAGACACGCATCACGCGGCGTCTCCAAGCTCTTCCTTCAGCGTGTCCAAGAGTTCCTCGTAGCGCGTTCCGTGGGCCGCACAGCTGAAGGCCCGCTGGTTGTCTCCTTGCTGTGTGATGTGGACACTCAGATGCTCAGGTGGTAGATCAGTGACTCGCTCGGGCCATTCGGCCACCGTTACCCCTTCCCCCCAGAAGTACTCGGCGAATCCTAAAACGTCGAGGTTCCCATCCTCAGTGAACCGGTAGAAGTCAAGATGATAAAGGGGAAGCCGCCCTTTGAACTCGTGGGCGATTACGAACGTAGGGCTATTGACGTCCGCGTGCACGCCCAGGCCTCGAGCCAGTCCTTGCGTCAGCGTTGTTTTACCCGTGCCCAACTCGCCACTCAGTAGAATCACCGCTCCCGGCTGAAGTAGGCGCGCCAGCGCTGTGCCGAATGTTCTGGTTTCCTCGGGCGAAGAAGTCGTGACATCCAGCCGCTTCACCGCGATTCGCTCCCAAAGTGAGAAAACCGGTGGGCCCCAGCCGGCGGATGTGCCACCGTCACCGATTGAACACCATCTGGTAGCACCTCACACTGACCAATCACAGTGAGTGGTAACTCGAAGCTCCTCCCCCATTCCTCAAGAAGGTCTGAGAGCGCATCTGGCGCCACTGTGAAGACGAGCTCGTAGTCCTCACCGCCATAGAGGGCGTAGTCCTTCGACTCTTCACGAGCAAATCTTACGAGGTCATCGTGCACCGGCAACACACGAGCATCGATGTTCACCTGCACACGACTTGCCTCCGCAATCAAGCGGCACGACTCGAACACGCCGTCACTCGTGTCTGTGGCGCATTCGATTCCATGAGACAGGAGCCACTGCGCTTCCCGTACCCGAGGCAACGGTCGCTGATGAGCGAGAACAAGAAACTGAAACCCCCCGCACTCACGCAGCAGAACGTCCAGCCCCGCGGCCGAGCTTCCACACCAGCCGGTGGCCACGACAATATCGCCGGGGCGAGCCGCACTGCGCCGCAGCACCCCAGCCGGTCCCCGGTCCGGTGCGAGTGCAGTACCGACTACTGTCCATCCGACGATGGCGAAGTTGCTACGAATCGTATCGCCACCCGCAATAGTGACTCCGAAAGTTTGCGCGCACTCAGCAGCTCCTGCAAAGAGCTGATCAACAGCTTCAACACTCTCGTGCCCAGTCAGCCCTAGTGTCATCAGTGCGACGACGGGCACCCCACCCATGGCTGCAACGTCGCTCACGTTGGCAGCGAGACTCTTCCAGCCGAGGTCGCGCCAGGAAACCGTCTGTTGAAGGAAATGAACGCCTTCGACAAGCGTGTCGGTGGTGAGCAAGACCGAGGGGTGCGAGGCCTCGCTCGGTTGCCAGACTGCACAATCATCGCCTATGCCGAGAGAAACGTCGGGGTTCTGCATCCCCACAGACGAGAAGTACTTGCTGGCTCGAGCGATGAGCGGAAACTCGCCGAGTTCCGAAATCTTCATCTGGTTCCTAACTGAATGAGATCTTTCTAGGTTTCGAGACGTTCTAGTGTAACCCTGCAAAGGCGAAGCGACCTGGTTGCCCAAGCCCTACCACCCACGTGCAACGCAATCGTTGAGGGAATACTGTCCCATCTTCCGGACAGTCACGCTGTCGACGGCCATCCGCCCTATCACCCCCCTTACAGTGATGTGGACAGAGGTAGTGGTCACGTGGAACATGGAGGAAGATGTGGATCTTGGACCGGCATCACGTGCTGCACAGATCATTGAGGAGATCGTGGAAGTGCGCTCGCGCGAGATGGAGCTTCGCCTTCGAAATCGCCGGCTATTGCCCGGCGATCGGCGAACTGGAGGCAGAGCAGAGATGCAACAGCTTCATGCGCGGCTTGGCGTGCTGCGGTCTGCTTTGATCTCGAACGAGCACATGGTGGGAGAGTCGAACCCGCGCTGATGTTTCCACAAGAATCCAGGATCGCTTGAGCCTACAATCCAACACCAGAGCCGTTCATTCAGGCTTGCTCTCGGGACTAACTCTACTCACGGCGGCTGCGTTCGTTCTATTCGTGCGCACGGGCGCCACGACTATCACTCTCGCTAACGGGGGTGGGGATGGCGGAGAGCTCGTCCGCGCCGCTTACGAAGTCGGTGTGCCCCATCCCACCGGGTATCCATTGTGGATCATCTTGGCACGTCTTTCGATGATCGTTATCCCGGTCGAGCCAGCACACTCGGTAGCGATCTTTTCGGCGTTGTGTGCGGCAGTCGCCGCTGGTGTTGCGGGACTGCTCACCTTCGAGTTGCTCCAACAGTGGATCGCTCCGCCCGATGCATGGTTGCGCCTCGTGGCTAGCTTATGCGTGCCAGTCATCCTCACTACCGAGCGCCTATTCTGGCAGCAAGCGACCATCCAAGAGACGTATGCACTGGATTCATTGCTGCAGCTCTGCGGCTACTTCTTTCTGCTGCGCTGGATACGCGGAACCTCTCGATTTTGGCCGGTAGCGTTGTTCACGGCTCTTGGTCTAGCAAACCACTTGGCAGCCATTTCTCTCTTGGGAGCGACTCTAGTCGTCATCGTCGCCAATCGAGAGCGCTTCCACCGACGGGATCAAGTTGCCGCTGCTGGTTGCTGTGCTCTCATTGGTGCGTTCTACGCTTTCCTCCTGATTCGCGCCCGTATGCACCCCCTTGCCAACTGGGGTGACCCTTCCACCTTCCAGCGCCTGCTGAGCCTGATATCAGCGTCAGAGTACCAACATTTCCTCACCGAGCGGTCGCTGGGAGCAACTTTGCTCGAGCTTGCTCGCTGGCCCGGACGGGTGCGCATTCAGCTGGGAGTGCTCGGAGCGGTGGCCGGACTATGGGGCTTAGGGCTCTCTCTCCTGCGCCAGCCGCGGGTCACTGTTCCCCTGGTCGTCGCTATACTAATCAATACACTCGTGGAGCTTCGGGATGCCGCGCCAGCGGGGCCAACGTACCTCCACGTGACGTACGAGCTTCTGACCGTATTCGCCGGCGTTGCCATAGTGGTTATTCCTGCCAGCATTGCGTCTTCTCCGCACTCACGCCGAATTGGCTCAATCATAGGGGCGCTCGTGTGCCTCTCGCTCTCCCTTATCCAGGCTACCGTCACCTACAAGGTGGTTGACATCCACGGGCAGACGGCGCTTCGCGATCAGGCTCAGAAAGAGCTCGATCTGCTCCCTCCTGATGCAGTGCTCTTGACGGAGGGAGATAATCCACTATTTGCGCTGTGGTACGTCCAGGACGTGCTGGGAGTTCGACCAGACGTAACCGTCTGGTCGATGAATCTCGCCCTCGACTCCTGGTATGACCGAGAGATGGCCCAGCAGCATCCCGGAGTGGTGCCTGCGGACCTTCCCGCTAACGAAGTGCGCGCCACGCTGAAGCTTGTCGGTGCGAATCTCTCGCGCCGGCCAGTCTTCTCAGTATCTCTCCCAGCGTTTCTCGAGCACGCCTATACTGTCACACCGGTGCGGAACGGCTTGAGCAGCATTCACCGACGTCTATAAGATGAGGGAATGGAAAGCAAGATGGCTCGGAGGTGCCCCGGTGCTCACCGCCGAAGAGAGTTCTCGATCTGGAGCCTACCGACTCTCGTGAAGCACCCTACGCACCCGGATCGTGATGTGTGCTCGTGACGCGTGCCCTTCCTCGTGAAACGGATCAGGCGGGGCCTCCCAGTCAACCTCTGCATTCCCGACGTCGCCGTTCCATCTCGCTCGCGCTAGGCGTCGTCGTCGTGGCAACCGTTCTTCGCTTCTGGAAAATCTCGAGCCAGAGCCTGTGGTATGACGAGGGGGTCAGTGCCGGAATGGTGGGCCACGGGCTGCTCACCATCATCAAATGGTCGGCAGCCGACTTCCACCCTCCGTTGTACTACCTGTTACTTGCAGGATGGGCGCGTCTATTTGGTTCGAGTGAGGTGTCCCTCCGCGGCCTGTCGGCAGTCGCTGGATCCGTGTTGGTCGTGGCGACGCTCGGCATTGGCCAGCAGCTGTTCTCAAAGCGAGTAGCCTGGGTTGCTGCCGGGTGGCTGGCAGCAGCGCCATTAGCAGTAACGTTCTCTCAAGAGGTCCGCATGTACATGCCCGTTGCCGCAACTGTTGCTGTTGCAGCAGTGTGTGCGCTCCGCTGGCTCTTTGGGCCTACTGCCGCCATCGCGCACCAGCGCAGTGGTCACCGCCGCTTACTCGTAGCGTATACGCTGTGTGCAGTCGGAGCGATGTACCTCCAGTACGTCGCAGCGATCGGTCTACTGCCCATCGGCCTGGTTGGCTTATTGTGGGCCCGCGGCCGCGCACTCTGGGAGTGGCTAGTCGCGAATGCCGTCGCGCTGCTACTGTTTGCACCGTGGATCCCAGTTTTGCACTACCAGCTTACAGTGGGCCGTACCGCAACGACTGCACACACCTCAGCCGCCGCAGTATTCCGTGACTCGCTTGGCAGCTTACTCGTTGGCATCGATGGTTTGCCATTGCTATCCCGGGCTGCGGTTGTGATCTTGCTCCTCGTTTCAGTATTGGGAGCCATCCGGTGCCTTTCCACCGGTCGCCGCGGCGCGCTACCACTGCTGCTCCTCGCTGTGACGATTGCTACGGTAACCCTCTACGCAGCATGGAAGCACGTCTTCGAAGTACGCTACACACTGGTTGCATTGCCTGGCGTGGCCTTGCTGATTGGTACCGGCGTGGATCTCTTAGCAATAGCCGGTACTCTATTGATTCCTAAGTTCCTGCGTCCCACTGTCCAAATCGGGGTGACTGCCGGTTGCACAGTCTTGCTGAGCGCCTTCAATCTCGAGGCAGACCTACGCTACTACTACGCTCCGCTGCACCCAAACGACAACTACCGGGGACTCGTCCACGTTATCGTCTCGAAAGGAGATCCTGGAGATGCCGTGGTGTTGTACGCTCCAGGGCAAAACCACGTATTTGACTACTACTATCACGGCAGCGACCCAGTCATCGGCCTACCGCTCGACCGCCCTCCTGACGTGCAGCGAGTCGACGAGCGACTGTCACGCTTAGCCGCCCACCATCCAAGAATCTGGCTCGTGGAATATGGTCAACAAGAGGCGGATCCCCACGGCGTTGTCTTGCAGTGGTTCGCCCGCCACGCTTTCCTGGCCTCTCACCAATGGTTCGGCTCGGTGCAGCTCGAGCTGTTTCACGTCGACAGTGCTCCGCGTGCTCCCGGCACCGTTGTAAGGGACCATTTTCGTGATGGAATTACACTTGAGAACTACTCCCTGTCCTCGCGGTCACTCAGACCAGGCTCAACCTTGGGCATCACCCTGAGGTGGGAAACGGCACAGCCGGTGCGCACGTCCTACACCGTGTTCACCCATGTGTTGAACAGCGCCCAAGACGTAGTGGCACAGCACGATGGTCTTCCCGCGAGCGGAACTCGGCCCACAACGACATGGATCCCTGGTCAGGTAGTCATTGACTTGCACGGCATTGTCCTTCCCCCTACATTGCCGCCAGGAACGTACACAGTGGAGGTAGGTCTCTATGTAGCAGCGACCGGCCAGCGGGACATAATTGTAGGTGGAGCAGATCATCCAGGGGCCAATCGTATCCTTCTTGGGTCGATTGTTGTGACAGGACAGTAGCAGTGGATCTCTTGATGTTGCCGGCGCTGAACGAAGCGCGGAATCTTCCGCCATTAATCGCCGCCATCGACAGTATGCGCGTGGAAACGTCGCATCCACTCCACGTCCTGATCATCGATGATGGCAGCACAGATGAGACGGCAGAGGTCGCAGCATCGCTGAAGCAGGCGCACTCGTGGATTCACTTCGTACGGCACGAGCGCAACAAAGGTCTGGGAAGCGCGATTCGGACCGGTCTCGCCTTTGCGCGAGCGCGGGACTACAGATTTGCCTTCGTTATGGATGCTGACCTTTCCCAGGATCCTCGGGATCTCCCGGCTCTGCGGCATGCGTTGGAGCAGCACGCTGACCTCGCCATAGGTTCCCGCTACGTCCGCGGAGGAGAGATGGAGGGTGTCCCCATCTGGCGCCAGATCATTAGCAGTAGCGGGAACACTGTAGCCAGACTGGTTCTCGGGATCAAGGTGCGAGATATGACATCTGGCTTCCGTGGCTTTCGTGTTTCCACAGCCGGCTCGCTGCCGTTCACTGAGACTGGGTACGGCATACAGCTGGAGACTGTCGTGAAAGCTGCGGCGGCAGGACTCATCATCAAAGAAGTGCCGATCACCTTGCGCCTGAGGAAGTATGGATCGTCAAAGCTGCTCTACAACTTCGCCTTCTGGCGTCGATACATCAAGCTGTTCCTGAGAGCCTGGGCCTGGATGCATCGTAAAGACCTGACGTAGGGCCACCAACTCGGACGGCAGCACAACGATACCGAAGAGCACGAGCGGTAGAACCTGGCAAAACTGCAACGCAAGTCCAAACCCAAGGGCTTGAGCTGACGGGACCCCGTAACGTTCGAGGACAACCATTACCAGCCCCTGGTAGGCTCCAACACCACCCGGAGCCGCCGGGATAGTCAGGCCTAGTGACGCGACACCCAAAGCGAGAGCGGGCGCAAGAGACGGCAACTGCAGACTGAAAGCCTGCACCAGGCAGTAGGTAGTGACGAGAGCGAGGCTCCAGGTCAAGAGGGTAAGTGCGATGATACGGAGGAGGCGATCCGGACGGGTTAGCGAGCGACTGCCAATGGCAAAGCGCTCCAAGAGTTCAGAGATCGAAGGCAACAGCC
This sequence comes from Chloroflexota bacterium, assembly GCA_023381895.1. The sequence continues at coordinate 16,433 of JAMCTA010000151.1, read as the reverse complement.
GGCTCGGGATTGGGAACCGGCTCAAGAGCTGGGGATGCCGTCCAGTGGATAGCGACAGCACTCCGAGGGCTACCAGCAGGCCGAGAAACATGGTGCCTGCAGCAATGATACCCCGCGACATAACCGCTGGCAACGGAAACTGCCTCAGGCAGAGAGTAATCAAGAGCACAACGGTGAGACCGTCCAGGCTCTTTTCCACGATCACCGAAGCCAAAGCGCTACGAAAGCCGATGTCCTTGGTCATTCCTGCGAGATAGCTGCGAGTCAGATCCCCTGCCCTGCCAGGCAAGACAAGGTTGATGAAGTAGCTAAGGCCAAGCAGCTTTGCGGAACGCCACACTGAGAGTTTTCCGCCCGCTGATAGCAAGAGGGTCCAGCGCCATGCCATCGCTCCAAAGGCGAAAGGTACAGGCATAAGAGCGGCCAGGATCCACCGCTCGTGGACAGACTCAAGCTCATTGAGGAGTGCATACGGATGAACCTGGCGCAGGACGAGGAACCCCAGCATCGCCGTGACGAGGCAACCAACGAGTAGTCTCAAGAGTAGCGAAGGAACAGACATCTGAGCTGGGGGCCGCAAGCCAGGCTGCTGGCCAAAGACATTTGCGGAGCTGGTTGCACTCACAGGCGTCGTAGTGTGCCTTTCTTACCTCTCCGTCACGGGGGAAACCCACCAAAGAGCCTGCCACTTCTCATAGCGTAAGCAGTACCATCAGTATCAGCAATGCCACAGATCCTGGGTAATAGGGTCACGATTCACGATCGCGGTGTACTCTAGCACTGGTAGACGGATGGCAGGGCGCTTGACCTGGCCGTATCAGCCGGAACGAAGCGCTCATGAGACAGTGAGAGACAAAGCCTTGGCAATCCCCAGAGTCGTCGATGCCGCTCTCGATCGCGTCCCCGCCGATCTACTCTTGACGAACGGACGTGTTCTCGACGTCCTATCAGGAGAGCTCTCCGACGCTGACGTTGCGATTACCGGTGAACACATCGCCCGAGTTGGCGAAGCGCGAGGAATCCACCGCTTCGATTTGCGCGGGCGAATTGTGCTTCCCGGTTTCATCGACGTGTCTGCAGTTCTGGAGACGACCCACCTTTCAGTGAGCCGCTATGGTGACGTCGCGCTAACTAACGGCGTCACTACTGCGCTCCTCGATTTCGCTGGGATATTAGCGGTTGCCGGATCTCAGGAAGTCCTCGCCCTCCTCGACAAGGTGGCCCCTCAAGATTTAGACGTACTGTTCGCTCTGCCACTATGGGGTGGAAGTGACGAAAGGTTGGTGCCGAGGCTCTTCACCGAGACGTCACCACTAACTCTCTCTTTCCCCCGGCTCGTGGCTCGACGGGGCTGGTTGCCCGGAAAGGGAATCCTCTCTGGCTGGGGTCAAGTGCTGAGGCTTCCGGCTGTCGACACACATCTTCCGGCATTTGTGCAGAGCGGCTCCTGTTCCGATGAAGAGATCAGCGCTTTGTGCTGTCTCGGTGCTGACGTAGAAGACGGACCCCTCAGTGCCGATGACGCCCTGTTTCACCTACGCTGCGGTCAGTGGGTCGTGGCCCGAGCTTGGTCAGGAAGATCGCCGGGTGACTTCGTCCGTACGCTCGCTCAGCGTACACGCCTCTCGCGAGTGTGTATAGGGTCTGGTGACCTCGATATTCACCAGGCCGTCGATGAGGGATTACTCACCGGTGTGCTGAAAGGCTGTATTGCCTCAGGCTGTGACCCTGTTGACGCCATACGCGCGGTGACTCTCAATCCTGCCGAACTCTTGCAGTTACGCGATCGCGGTCTTATCGCCCCTGGGCACTTAGCTGATCTTGTCGTCGTCGAGAGCCTCAAGTCTCTCCAGCCCTACCTCGTGGTGAAGCGCGGGCGCCCGGTGGCACTCAACGGCGAGCGACTTCACGATGTCACTCCATCAGCCACCCGCCAGGGTCGCGGCGTACCGCCGCTGAGAGCTCTCTCCCCCGTCCACCTCGTTGTCCACGGTCACTCCGCTCTGTGTAACATCGTCGTGTTGACGCCTGACGGCCGGACGGAGCTGACGGAGCAACCTATTCACGATACTGATGGACAGCTTATTCCGAGTACAGAGAGTGATGTTGCGAAGGTTGTCGTGATCGGTCGCGAATCCACCGACCGGGGCGCCGGCCTGGGATTCGTCATGGGTCTCGGACTGCAACGAGGCGCGCTGTGTGTGTCCTTTGGAGGTCTCGAGGGACATATTGTGGCGTGTGGAGTCGACGACACGAGCTTGTATACGGCCATCCGCCGCGTTGCGACTCAGGGTGGAGGAGCCGTAGTCGCAGAGAATGCCGAAGTGCTGGCCAGTGTCGCGACGCCTGGCTTCGGGTTCGTGTCCGATGCCGACCCAACACAACTGGCGCAAGAGTTCAGCGCAGTTGAAGACGCTTGCCGTGGACTCGGTTGCGAACTTGACGATCCTCTCCGTGCCGTGAGCACTCTTGCCGATGTCAGATTACCGCGTTATCGCTTCACTACTGGTGGTCTCATCGACGTTGACACCGGGATTCCCCTTCCTCTGCGCATCGGAGACTGAGACACCAGGAGGCACGGCTTGAGGCTGACCAGTGAGCCAAACTGGTGATTCAGGCTGCGAGCCGATTCCCGTTCGTGGCTGGCAGGTTAATCCTACAGCCTCACTTGCCATGGTCTCCTCTGGTGAGCACTCTCAAGCAAAGCAGCCGGACGATGGTCTCTCATCTGGAGCCACCGAGCGCCGCTGAGGAAGTGAGGCTGTAGGATTAACACCGTGTTGTGTAGCTCTGCCACAATTCGGTAGCAATACTGGCATCTTTACTTTGCACATAGCCGAGCTGCAAGCGCTACAGTGCTGACAAAGGGAAATTGTATGGCGAAACTTGAAGAGCTCTACCCACTGAGAACCAAGCCGAATCTGGCTCGGCCAATCTGGGGCGGTCACCGTCTGGCTAGGGACCTCAAAAAGAGCGACGATCCGCACGATGTCCTCGGTGAGAGCTGGGAAGTCCACGAAGACAACCCAATCGAGAATGGCCTGCTCAGGGGCAGGAGTCTGCAAGACGCCGTGAAGGAGTGGGGCACCACACCCCTTGTAGGCTCGAAGGCAGGTCCGGTAGCGTCGCAACACTTTCCCTTACTGATCAAGCTGATCGATGCCGCGGACCAGCTGTCGATCCAAGTGCACCCTAATGACACCCAAGCCCAATTGCTGGAAAGTCAACCCTACGGAAAGACAGAAGCGTGGCACATTCTGGATGCTGCACCTGGATCCCGCCTCGTCTATGGTCTTGCACGAGAACTCTCCAGAAGTAGGCTCAAGCAAGAGGCAGCCGATGGAACAATCGAGCACTCCTTGCAGTACCTGCAGGTGCACCCAGGGGACACCGTGACGGTACCGGCCGGAACAATACATGCGATCGGGGCTGGGATCTTTCTGTACGAGGTTCAGCAGTCCAGCACGACCACCTATCGCCTGTACGACTGGGGTCGCGCCGGTCCTGACGGACGACGGCGCGAGCTTCATCTCAACAAGGGGTGCGCCGTTGCGCTACTCGACGTTCGTCCGAACGGACTATGCTCACCCGTCACGATTGAGGAGATGTCGATACTCCGGCGGATCCTTGTGTCCAATGAGTATTTCGCTCTCGAACGTTGGATACTGACTGATTCCGCTGCACTACCGCTTGACGGCTCGACATTTCTGGCAATCACCGTGATCGCGGGTCGTGCCACTATCGAGTCGCGTACCGGCCGATTCCCAACAGAGCATCTGGGCTGGGGGGATTCGGTCGTAGTCCCCGCCGCCCTCCAAGACGGCGAGATTAGGGCGGTAGAAGGCCCGACCACGATGCTCGTCGCCCGTCTTCCCTAGCCGCGCTGTTCTGACCATGACGGCTGCCACGGGTACTATACGTGAGCGACATTCACAGTCCTCGTGGGTGGGTCTTTGAGCGAGTCATGGGAGGGCCCGTGAAGCTCACCGAAATGGCGATCCGGCGCCCGCTCGCCGTCACGATGGCGGTGTGTGCGGCAATCCTCCTCGGGCTCATCGCCCATTCACGACTTGGTGTCGATCTCCTACCTAATGTCCAGTACCCATATGTGTCAGTGAGCATTGGCTACCCTGGAGCAACTCCGCTTGATGTCGAGACCTACATCACGAAGCCTGTTGAGAATGCTGTTGCCGGTCTCGCCAATGTCGATCACGTGATCTCACGTTCTGTCGAAGGTGGGAGCTTCGTCACCATTCAGTTTCACGATGGCACGAATCCTGATCTAGCGGCTGTGGACGTCGAGCGAGCGGTGGACTCGATTCGAGCCACCTTACCCTCAGGTGCTCAGGCGCCAACGGTTCAGAAGTTTGACGTCACCGCACAACCAGTCATGCTGGTGGTGCTCTCTGGTAACCGTCCGCAAGACCAGCTGTATACGTTCGCAGATAAGGCACTCAAGCCCCGGCTCGAAGGCATTGATTCGGTCGCGTCTGTCACTATTTCCGGAGGCCTTGAGCGGGAGATCGTCGTCGACGTGGATCCCACGAAGCTCGCTGCCGAGCACGTCACCCTTGGCCAGGTGGTCCAGGCCCTTCAGCAGGGCAACCAAAACGTTCCTGTGGGAGCACTGGACACAAGCGGGCGGCGGATCGACGTCCGCGTTGTTGGTGAAGCGTCGAAATCTTCCCAACTTGCCCACATCGCGGTAGCTCATTTTGGCAGCGCCACAGTGCACGTTGGAGACGTGGCAACAGTTCGCGACACCTTCAAGAGGCAGACGCTCATTGCACAGGCTGATGGACATCCCGCAGTTGCTCTCGCGGTGTACAAGCAGAGCACGGCAAACACCGTGTCGGTTGCCGATAACATCCGTCAAGTGCTGAAGGAGATTCAGCCAGAACTGCCTGCCGGTGTTCACGTAGGAACACTTTTCGACTCGTCGGTATCGACCCGCAATGCCCTGAACGATGTCAATCAGAATCTCATCGCTGCCATCATTATCACTGGCATCGTGTTGTTACTCTTTCTCCACACGTTTCGCAGCACCGTCATCGTCTTGCTCGCGATCCCTACGTCTCTTATCTCGACGTATGCGGTGATGTTCGCGCTTGGGTTCACCCTCAATCTGCTCTCACTGATGGCGCTAGCACTGCTCATCGGGATTCTCATTGATGACTCCATTGTAGTGCTCGAGAACATCTTTCGACATCTGCAAGCTGGTGAGGCCCCCCGGCAGGCAGCCCTCAATGGTAGGACCGAGATCGGACTAGCCGCGATCGCCATTACCTTTGTCGACGTGGTCGTCTACACACCGGTGGCCTACATGTCGGGACAGATTGGTGCGTTCTTCCGCCAGTTCGGCCTCACGATTGCCACTGCAACCTTGTTCTCCCTGATCGTCTCCTTCACACTTACTCCGATGTTGGCCTCCCGCTGGCTACAGCTCAGGACTCCAACTGGGTCTCGCTGGGAGCGGTTCAGCGAAGCCTTTGATGGCCGCCTGCGCTGGCTGGCCGATTACTATTCCCAAATTGTGGAGTGGGCTGTATTACGCCGCCGGCGGAGACTATCGGTCATCGGCCTGTCGGTCCTTCTTCTCATTCTGAGCATCGCGCTTGTTCCGCTGCATATCGTCGGTACCGAATTTGTTCCGAATGCTGACCAAGGGCTCTTCACCGTTACCGTCGAGCTCCCGGTTAGCAGCTCAGTGCAACAGACCGCCGTCATGTTGAATCGTATCGACCAACTCGTGCTCAAGCTCCCTGAGACGGACGAGACGCTAGCCATCGCCGGATCCAGCGACGACGCAAGTGCAGGAGACCAGAGTCGCTACGGGACGATCTATGTCCAGTTGAAGCCGCAGTCGCAGCGCCATAGGTCTGACAGGCAGCTTGCTGCGCTGGTTCAGTCAGAGGCTCAAGAGATCCCAGGCATCCGTGTCCGCGCGGTTGCACCAAACTTTGCAAGCGGTTCTCTACAGCCGATCCAATATCGCATTCAGGGATCAGACGTTAGCACGCTGGCGCAATTGGGCGACCAGATTGCTGGCATTGTTGCCTCAGTCCCTGGGACAGCAAGCGTTAAGAACAGCGGAGTGACCAACCTTCCACAACTTGACATCACCGTCAATCAGGCGCGGCTCTCTGATCTGCAGCTAACCACGGGAGAAATTGCTGCAACGGTCACTACGGCATTGAACGGTACCGTAGCGACTGAGTACCACCCTCCGGGCGCGTCTCAAGTCGATGTAAAGGTGCGCGTGAGTGGTGAGAGTCTGAGCAATCCGGCGGCACTGGGCAATCTCCTGATGACTGTGCCAGATGGACAGCAGGTGCCTATCGCGGACGTAGCAACGATCACACCGACAGTAGGGCCATCGCAAATCAATCGCTATGACCGGCTACACGTCGTCACCGTGAGCGCGGACCTAGCTGAGGGGAACCTGGGAACTGTGAGCTCGGAGATTCAGAAAAAGCTCGACCTGCTGAAGCTACCGCCTGGATACAAGTTTGTGGCTGCGGGGAGCATCTCAGATCAGAACAGCGCATTCTCGTCCCTTCTTCAAGCCCTTGCGTTGTCGGTCGTACTAATGTATATGTTGCTTGTTGCGCTGTATGAGTCCTTCTTCACCCCATTTGTCATCATGTTCAGTCTTCCCGTTGCCCTCGTTGGAGCACTGGTAGCTCTCGCAATCACGCGCGATACCCTCAATGCACTGTCGATGATCGGCTTGATCATGCTGATGGGGCTTGTAGCGAAAAATGCAATCTTGCTTGTCGACTACACCAATTCGCTTCGCACCCGCGGCGTCGAAAGGGTCGCGGCAATCCGGACAGCTGGGCAGACACGACTCCGGCCGATCCTCATGACGACGAGCGCAATGGTTCTCGCCATGCTTCCCCTAGCACTGAAGATCGGACCAGGTGCTGAGCTTCGTGCTTCCATGGGGGTTGTCCTGATTGGAGGGCTGATTTCTTCGCTCCTCCTTACCTTGGTGCTGGTACCCGTGATGTACGTCACCACAGAAGACATAACCCGACGCCTGGGGCGATTTGGTCGATGGCTCATGAGACCGCGCTCGCGACGAGGTCATCGGGCTGGCGGTGAAGATGAATACCCCCTTCCTCCAGCGAAGACGCCAGAACCCGCGCTACGAATATCATCACGAGATGTTACCCCAGAGGTGTAGCTAGCAGTAGGAGCACGCTGGAACAGCGGCCAGCAGTCGTTACACTTTGAACGAAATGCACCGTGTAGCGGGGGTGGGGAGTGGTCGAGCGTGATAATGGTGCGAAGCGGCTGGCCGAGTTGCTCCTGCTCAGCGCAGGAAGTCCAACCCCTAAGCCCCCCATGAGGCCGCTCGCCCACACACGCTATGTTGAGCGGCTCCTCAACGCGTTCGCTGAGAGTCGTAATCCGGCAATTGTCCTTCACGACCATCCCGACCCCGATGCCATTGGTTCTGGCTTGGCGCTGTCGAAACTCCTCACAGATCGCCTTCATCTTCACGCTACGCTGGTCTTTGGGGGGGTGATTGCTCGGGCGGAGAATAGAGCGCTCGTAGACGAGCTAGGAATCAGTCTGGTTACAGCGAGCGATTTTGCCTGGGAAGCGGCCGATGCGACGGCATTGCTCGATTGCCAGCCCATGAGTGGCAACCACGCTCTCCCACCACACATCGTGCCCTCAGTTGTCATCGACCACCATCCTCCCACAGGAGGCGTGCACCCATCGACGCTGGCTGACATTCGACCTGAGTATGGAGCGACGTGTACTATCCTCACGGAGTATCTCGAAGATGCCCAGGTGCACGTTGATGAGCGGCTCGCGACAGCATTATTCTATGGCATCAAGACCGACACACAGGATCTGGGGCGTCAGGCCAGCGGCATTGATGCCCTTGCCTACTTGCGGCTCTTCGTTGCGGCAGACAAGAGAGCCCTATCGCGCATCCAGAATCCGCGCCTACCCCTGGCCTACTTTCGAGCCCTCCACAGCGCGCTCGAAAAGATCGAAGTGTACGGAGATACAGCCGTTGCTCGCTTGGATGAGCTGGAGATGCCGGAGACGACCGGAGAGACTGCGGACCTCATTGTCCGTCTTGAAGGCATCCGTTGGTCGCTCTCTCTAGGACGTTTTGGTACACGGCTACTCTTCTCCCTCCGCAACACCGATGTCAATGCCGATGCCGGTGCAGTGGCGGAGCACCTGGCCACGGGAATAGGGCATGGCGGGGGCCACTGGCGCATGGCCGGAGGCTTTCTACCAGTTGAGGACAAGACGCTCGACCAGGTGCGTCAACTAGAAGACACGCTTATTCAGAAGTTTCTCGCCGAGGTGCAAGCTCCGACGGAGGCCAGCTCGTTGCTCCAGGTCCAGGTCTCACACAGCTAAACAGCATGAGCTCTCCCCTGACCCTCTGCCGCCAGGCACGATGCGCCACCACATTCGTGGAGCGGCAACGTTCGCCACGATCACAGCGGCTGTACCCACCACTCTGACGCAACGGTGAAGCCGAGCGCTGACAGCATCGCCCGCTTCGGTAGGTCGAGATGCCCGCAGACCACCACACACTGCACTGCCCCGCGCGCCTTGGCCTCCCGGTTCGCCTCCGTCAGCAGAGCCTCGCCGACGGTCTGCCAGTCTCCAGCCTGCGCGACGCAGAAGTCGTCGATTTCGCAACTCGACCCACCAGGATCGTACACAGGTGGCGCAACCCGCATCTGGGCGATCACGAATCCGTCGATCGTGCCATCCTGCTCATAGACGAGCGAGACGACCTGCTCACTCTCGATCAGATGCTTCAGGTGGGGTTGTTGCTTCGTTGTCGAGTCCGCTGCTTTGCGCCAGAAGATAGGTTGGTACTCTTGGTACAGGTTTCTAGTCGCCGGTTCGATGGTCTCTTGGTTCGCTGGCGATCCTCAGCACCGGCCATCGCTATCATGCGGCGGCGTGGAGTGTGCACGTGCCTGGGAGAACGGCATAGGAGACGGTGGTTGGAGGGCGGCATGCGACTGCTGCTGATCGAAGATGAGGAGCCGTTAGCGACAGCGTTGGCGCAGGGACTCCGCCGCCACGGCTACGCCGTCGACGTGGCACCAGGCGGTGAGCAGGGCTGCGCCAACGCCGAGGTCGATCCCTACGACCTGCTCATCCTCGATCTGAACCTGCCAGACATAATAGATGGCCTGACGGTCTGCCGCCGCCTGCGCCAGCGCCGGCCTGGCCTGCTCATCCTCATGCTCACCGACCGGACCCTGCCCGAGCAGCGCGGCCAATGACGGGAGCATCTCTGGGGCGAAGCTCGTGGCGGAGGGGGCCGTGCCTGCCGGTTCTGCCTATCGTGGGCTCTTCCGACTGAAGCCTGGAGACTACACGGTCTCCGCCTCACCGAGCGTCAAGGGGCAACAGGAGCATGCATGGGCTATCCCTTCGCAGGTCCACCTCACGAAGGATACGCAAATCATGCTGTATGACTGCTCCCAGGCGGGCGCGGCGACCATCACGTCCAGCCTGGCGGTCCCGTACTCCGCCACGGCCATGGGAGTGGGGCGAGGTCCGAATGCCCTTGCGCCACCCTGTCCGCACTGAACCGTAACGGGTGGCCACTACCCAGTAGGTCGGTCTGTTCTCAACGACCATAAGCGATGCCCTGGATAGGCGTGGCTGTTGCCGGCGGCAAAGTAGCCTGGTTACCGGAGGCCCATCTACCCATGCCGTCCATGCCCCGCATACCGACCTGGACTGACGGCATGATGGCCAGTTAGGACGCTTCTGCGATGCTGCCGCGCGAAGTCACTGCTCTGGGGACGGGGCTGCCGGCGCGCCGACTCGCCGCACTCGCGGCATGCCGGAGCCATCCGTCCGTAACCACGTGGCGTACTTGCGCCGGAGGCTGGAGGACCTGGTGGGGGACGCCGTGGCGATCGCGCAGGAGCGAGGGCGCGGCTACCGACTGGTGCTGCGCGTGGACGGCTGCCCGGAGAGCGGGGGGCGCGAAGGCTGATCGCATCCTGACGTCGTGGATTGCTACGTCGATGACGGTTCGACGCTGAGAAACATGACGTCGGGTTCCGGTATTGTTCGATTGTTTCTTCTTCGTTGCTCGTATAGCAGTGAAGAGAAGGTGAAGGCTAAGGATCTGGGAGTTTCGCCTGCGGACACGCCGATAGGCGGTAGCTTCGGCGGTATTTGGATTAAGGTTCCACCGGAGGAGGCCCCACCGTTGAAATCCTTACTCGCCGTTCCGCTCGTCCGTCTTTTCCATCGTTGCTTTCTGGCCATGGCGATGATAGCTTCGCTTGTCGTCGGATCTCTCCTACCGTCGGCGGAGTCTGCACTGGCCTATAACTTAAGAGGGATGCCAGTGGGCATCTTCATCGGTATACTTCAGTGCTCCCAGCGACGGCTACAATACTGCGGCCGGGGACGCGACTGGCAACTGGAATAACGCGAACACCCACGCCTACCTCTACAGCTCCGCTCAAGGTATCAACATCTACGACAGCGATGATGGCAACACAGGAAACGTTGGTCTGACAGCGTGGAACTGTGACAGTAACGGCCACATGTACAACGTCTCGTCGCACTGAAATACGTATTACACGGACAACTACCCGTACGAAGGTATCCATCATGCCCGGCATGGTGCATGAGCTCGGACACGCTATGGGTCTTGCCCACAACGACTCGTCGTCCTCTTGCCCGGTGCCCATCATGGACTCGAATTATGCCGTGTTCTATGAACAGTGTGGTGAGACGGTGCCGCAGCAGGACGATATCAATGGCATCAACGCGATGTATTAGGCAGGAGGAACGCATGAAGCGTGTTGGTGTTTGGCTCGTAACCTTGCTTGCACCGTTCGCCTTGCTGCTGGGCTGTGGTCCGGATGCAGCCGCCCCGCCCCAGTTCGTCGCAGCCAGTAGGGAAAAGGCCTACCACTCGAGCCAGCAACTGAACGATGATGCGATTGGCGTCGTGCTCGTCACCGCGACCAGCACTCGCTCCGTGGAGCAGATCGGCACAGTCCCGTACACGGTCTCCGTGGTGAAGGTCGATCAGGCGCTCCGTGGAGCAATAGATGGTCCAAGGATCGAGCTTCGTCAAATGGGGAGCTCAGGGGGCAACCTGAGAATCGCCGATGCGGCGCCACTGGTTCAGGCTGGCAACTCGTACGTTGTGTTCCTCCAACGTTTTACCTACGGACCGGGTAAGGACACTGACCAGTACATCCCTGTGGGTGGCAGCCCGGGATTGTTCCTCGGCCAAGGTGGCACGCTGAAGCGTTTAGACCCCCTATCACCGGACCTTCCCGCTGCCATCACACTTACCGACCTGCAGCACCAGATCGCGAGGTAGTGAATGCGGCTGCGCGAGAGGCCGGAGTGCTTCTTGCGTAGCCGGCCGACGTGCTTCGGAACAGCAGACTGTCAGAAGTGAGATATCCCCTACTCATGTCTTCCAATGGCACGTACGGTGAGAACCGCCGGCTGTTGACGGTCCTTGCGGAGCCAGGTACGCTCGGATCTGACGTCGGAACAGGCTGCATCGGGCGCCTGCTGGACGTGCCGCCGGCGAAGCGGCGAGAAAGAACTTTGGAGACGAACGATCGCACCTCAGCGTACGCCCGGGATGGGGCGGAAGTGCGCAACGGTTCCCCGGCCGACTTCGGGTCCCAGCAGCAGCCCTTATTCGACATTCCGGACCGGGAGCCTCTACCGCGCGACACGTTGGCGTTGAGTAAGACGGCCCTCTTGCAGCGCTTGAGCGAGCTGATGTCCGCCGAGACTCCGGCCGCGTTCAAGAACAAGGCTTACGCGCTGCGTGAGTGGATCGTGCAGCGCTCTGCGAAGAATGGCGACCTCTTTCTCCCAATGAACCCGGACGACGCGGTGAACCTGCGACGGGACACACTGGTCTCTGAGATTGATCAGATGCTCGACGCATTCACGCTCGACCGCGCCAAATACTACCTCCATCGACTCGAGTCCGGGCTGGTCAAGATGCGGACAAGCGCAATCAACGACATCAACCTGCTCCGCTGGAAGGAGTACGACGACATCGTCACGGACAGTCTGTGGATCATCGACCGCAGAGACACGTCCGGCGCGCACGCCGGCTGGTACTGGGGCAACTTCGTGCCCCAGATCCCGCAGCAGATGATGCGGCGGTACACGAAGAAGGGCGAGTGGGTCCTGGATACGTTTACCGGCAGCGGAACCACGCTGATTGAATGCCGCCGCCTGGGCCGCAACGGTGTGGGAATCGAGTTGAATGAGCACGTGGCGGAAGCCGCGAAGCGGCTAGTTACCGCAGAACCGAATCCGCAAGGAATAACCAGTAAGGTGGTCGTCGCTGATAGCCGGACGGCCGATATCGGCGCGCTACTCGCTCAGCACGGGCAGAGATGGATACAGTTGCTCATCATGCACCCGCCCTACCACGACATCATCGAGTTTTCCGACGATGCCCGCGACCTGTCAAACGCGGAGTCAACCGAGGCATTCCTGAGGATGTTTGGCCAGGTCGTCGACAACGCTACACCATGGCTTGAGACCGGCCGATTCCTCGCGGTGGTAATCGGGGACAAGTACGCGAAGGGCGAGTGGATCCCCCTGGGTTTCTACTGCATGTCCGAGATAATGAAGCGCGGCTATCTCCTCAAGAGCATCGTCGTCAAGAACTTCGACACCACTCGCGCGAAGCGCAGTCAGGAACAGCTGTGGCGCTACCGCGCTCTCGTCGGTGGATTCTTCATCTTCAAGCACGAGTACGTTCTGGTGTTCCAAAAGCAGTGACGGCGAACGAATGATTCGACCTGAAGACGCCAGCCGAAGTTTGTCGCCTGAAGCTCACGGCTATGCCGCGCACGGACTTGTAGGAACTCACCGCTTCACTGGGACTGAGCCCAAAATGGTGCGTACTCAGCCCAGCTGCTTGACTAACGACGCCATCTCAATCGCAGCGCTAGCCGCTTCTGCCCCCTTGTTCCCGAGCTTGATGCCAGCACGGTCGAAGGCCTGTTCATGATTCTCTGTCGTGATGACACCGAAGATACACGGTACACCCGTCTGGATGCCGACCTGCTGAATCGCCGCAGTCGCCGCCGATGCCACGTGATCGTAGTGGGTAGTGGCACCGCGGATGATGCAGCCCAAACACACAATCGCATCATAGTCACCCGAACGTGCCAAGCGCATGGCAACGGTTCCCAATTCGAAGGAACCCGGTACCCAAGCAACGGTGATGCCTTCGTCATGCACGCCGTGGCGTTGCAGAGCGTGCAGGCAGCCGCCAAGGAGTTCTCTCGTGATGATCTCGTTGAAGCGAGCCACTACGACTCCAACTCTCAGACCTGTTCCGATGAGGGATCCTTCAAGCACACGAGGCATCGAGAAGCTCTCTTTCCTCCTGTGATACGTGGGAGTTCGGGCCAGGAAACGTGTGGCCTGTGGGAAGCAAGTGGCTCATACGCTCACGTTTTGTAGCCAGGTACCGCGCGCGTTCCGGACGTGGTGACGCGATCACCGGGACCCGCTCCACGACAGCAATACCTAGTCGTCGTAGGGCATCGACTTTGTCAGGGTTGTTCGTGAGGAGCCGGACACGCTCGACCCCAAGGCTGCGGAGTATTTGGGCAGCCACTCCGTAGTGCCGGGCATCCGGGGGAAATCCAAGGGCTAGGTTAGCCTCGAAAGTGTCGAGACCACTGTCCTGGAGTGCATACGCTTGGAGCTTCGCTGCGAGTCCAATCCCCCTCCCTTCTTGACGCAGGTAAAGCAGCACGCCAGCTCCAGCGGCGGCGATGGCCTGGAGTGACTGATGAAGCTGCTCACCACAGTCACACCGGAGAGAGTGGAGCGCATCCCCTGTCAGGCACTCGGAATGCACTCGCACCAAGGTTGGACCAACAGTGGGTACGTCTCCGTAAATCAGCGCCACGTGATCGCTGCCGTCTGTAGTCAGGCGAAAGTCTGTTACCTGAAACTCGCCAAACTCCGTTGGGAGTTGCGCCGTAGCCCCGCGCTCAACGACGGTGTCGTGCTGCCATCGATACTCGACAAGATCGGCAATGGAAACTACGGCGAGTTTGTGCTGGTCTGCGAAGCGGTCGATACCTCTACCACGCAGAGATTGCCCTGCTTCGTCCAAGACCTCGCAAATCACTCCTCCGGGAGTCAGCCCGGCGAGCCGAGTGAGGTCCACGGCAGCCTCGGTGTGGCCGCGGCGCCTCAGCACACCACGAGGATCTGCCGCGAGTGGAAACACGTGCCCAGGTCGCAGTAGGTCCTCCGGCCGTGCACTTTTCTCCACGAGACAGTGAACCGTCCGGGCACGATCCTGGGCGGAGATGCCCGTCGTCGTTCCCTCCCGAGCGTCAACACTGATCGTAAAGGCTGTGCCGTGCCTCTCGGTCGCCACACCTGGTGGCACCATCGGCTCGAGTCCTAGTTGGGCGAGCCGTTGCTGGGGCAGGGCGACACATACGAGTCCACGGCCAAACGTCACCATGAAGTTGATGGCTTCAGAGGTGGCGAATTCGGCAGCCACTAACAGATCAACTTCATGTTCGCGATCGTGATCGTCTGTCACTAAGACGACCTTCCCTTGACGTAGGTGCGCAAGCACCTCGGCCACTCCGAAACTCTGCTCTGACATCACTGTAAGTCCTTCCCCTAGTCACTCCCAAGAACGTCGCGATTCCTACGAACCGCGTCCAGCGTTGACGGATTCTCGGAATGGCGTCAGCAATCGCTCGGCATACTTTGCAAGGATGTCGACTTCGATGTTGACCGCGACTCCCGGTTGCCACTGCCCGAATATGGTGTGGTCTATCGTGAATCGAACGAGCGACACGCGGAAACCATCCGGGAGAAGGGACACAATGGTGAGGCTAGCGCCGTCCACTGCGATGAAGCCCTTCTCAACAAGGTAGCGCTGGAGCCGCTGGGGACAGGAGATGTTCACAAGCAGGGCATCACTTTCAAGGAACAATGCAGCAACGGTGCCTACTCCATCGACGTGCCCCTGAACTATGTGGCCGCCGAGCGGCTTTTGCAGAGTAACGGCACGCTCCAAGTTGACTGGTGATGTGCTAGCTAGCTGCCCAAGGTTCGTCCGTCGCCACGTTTCCGGCATCACGTCGCATCCAAAGCCGTCGGGCTGCAGTCTCGCCACGGTGAGACAAGCCCCGTTGACCGCAACGCTGTCCCCTAGTGCCAGTGTCTCACGCACACTGGGACACACGATATCAAGCGCAGTAGCACCGATGCACCGCACGACGCCAACCTCTTCAATGATGCCAGTGAACATCCTTGCCGCTCCTGTCACAAACACGATCAAGTGCCGGTCGAAGATGGAAAAGAGACGCGTCCTCGCAGTACGGCATCCTGACCCACGGCAGCTGGCGAGGACCAGTCGATGCGGGCCGCCGCCGTGAGTGCCGACACCCCAGTGCCAGCGACGGGACCGGGAGCTTCTCCGCCACCGATTACACGCGGAGCGACGAAGATCACTGCCTCGTCAACCAAGCGGTGGTCGAAGAAGCTCCCCAGGACTCTTCCCCCTCCCTCTACGAGCACGTGGTAGCAGTCCAATGCCAGCAGCTGTTGCAATACGGCAGACGGGTCTACCTGTCCCTTTGGTGATGCGGAAACTTGAATGAGAAGGGCGCCGCGCTGCGCGATCGCGGTGACTCGCTCCGTAGGTACAGCACTCGTTGTGAAGACAACCGTCCTGTCCACATGATCGTCGGTGAGGATCCCACTGCAAAGCGGAAGGCGTCCGTGACTATCGAGCACTACCCTCAGGGGACGATGGAGGCGCGGCGCTCGTCGACCGAGGTGATCTGGAAGCCGGACAGTAAGCCGAGGATCATCAGCAATCACTGTCGAGATGCCCACGACAATCGCGTCTACGACATCACGAATCTCGTGAACAACCGCTCGTGACGCCTCGCTACTGATCCAGCGGGAATCGCCAGAGTGGGTAGCGATCTTGCCATCTGCGGACATGGCCCACTTTGCCGTCACGAGCGGCCTGTCACGGGTCACGGCTGTGAAGAAAGGTGCTAGTTGCTGCAGAGCCTCCTCGGCGCCGTCGCCGATCTCCACAGCGATACCGCTTTCGCGCAACTTGTGAAAGCCTTGCCCACAAACCAGCGGGTTAGGATCCTGCCAGCTCGCGATGACTCGTCGAATACCAGCAGCGATGATTGCGTCCGCGCACGGTGGGGTGCGCCCATAATGCGAGCAAGGCTCGAGGGTGACGTAGAGCGTTGCTCCTTGGGCCCGGTCTCCTGCCGCTTGCAGCGCAACCACTTCGGCGTGTGGACCGCTCCGAGGCTGAGTGAATCCCGCTCCCACGACGCTACCGTCGCGGACGATGACCGCTCCGACCGGTGGGCGCGGCGCAGTCCGGCCTCGCGCAAGCT
>JAMCTA010000041.1 GCA_023381895.1 Chloroflexota bacterium | reverse complement strand
CGATTTGCCGCCTGACGCGGCGTACACTATAATTCGGTGTGGCGTCTGGCCCTTCACGGGTCAGACGACACCGTTTTTTGTAGGAGCTAAAGACGTGACAACCGTACGCGACATGCTGCGGGACCTCATCTCCGCTGCCGTTCAACAGACACAGCAGCAAGGGGTGTTGCCGCCAGCGGCCGTGCCGGAGGTGACTGTCGAGACTCCGCAGAATCCCGAGCACGGCGAGTACGCCAGCAACATTGCCCTCCGAATGGCGCGCACGGCGCGGATGGATCCGATGTCCATCGCCTTAGCACTTGCCAACCAGATGGCTGGCACGCACTTTCTGTCCTCAGTCGACGTCGCGCGACCAGGATTCCTGAACTTCAAGCTGTCCCCCGCGTGGATCGCTTCGCAGGTGGACGAAATCCTATCCCTCGGAACCTCGTACGGCTCGGTTCCCATGGGCAACGGCGCCACGGTGCAACTGGAATACGTGAGCGCCAACCCCACTGGCCCGCTCCACGTAGGAGCCGGGCGCGGAGCGGCGTTGGGAGATAGCCTCGCCAATGTCCTCTCACACGCGGGCTACCGAGTCGAACGCGAATACTACGTGAACGACGCCGGGTCACGGATGGAAGCGTTCTACGCAACCCTCTACGCTCGCTATCTCCAACAACTCGGCGTTGAAGCGGCGCTGCCGTCGGACGGATACGCCGGAGAGTACATGGTGGAGCTGGCACGGGAGATTGTCGCGGAGCACGGCAGGAACTATCTGGAGATGCCGAGAGACGAGGCGCTGCCTCTCTTGGGGAAGCTCGGCACCGACATGATGGTCGCGCGGATACGCGCAGATCTGGAGCGGATGAATGTAAGGTTCGACCGCTGGTTTTCGGAGCAGAGCTTGTACGACGATGGGTTGATCGAAAGCACGATCGCTCAGTTGCGCGATCGTGGCTACGTCGTGGAGCGCGAGGGCGCGGTGTGGTTTGCTTCCACGGCTATGGGAGAGGACAAGGACAACGTCCTCGTGAGGAGCAACGGCACGCCGACCTACTTCGCTGCCGACGCGGCCTATCATTATGACAAGTTTGTGCTGCGTGGTTACGACAGGGTCATCGATGTCTGGGGGGCCGACCATCAGGGGCACGTCCCGCGGATGAAGAACATCGCGGGGGGCGTCGGGGTCGATCCGGAACGGCTGGTGGTCATCCTGTACCAGTTGGTCAGCCTGAAGCGCGGCGGAAAGCCGGTTCGGATGTCCAAGCGCACCGGCGACATCATCACGCTGGATGAAGTGCTCGAGGAGGTCGGCTCTGATGCGGTGCGCTTCTTCCTATTGGCGCGTTCGCCGGAGGCGATGATGGACTTCGACCTGGACCTTGCCAAGGAGCAGTCCAACGAGAACCCGGTCTACTATGTCCAGTACGCCCACGCCCGCATCGCTAGCATCCTCAGGTATGCTGGAGAGGTAGATTTTTCCGATGGCGACGTCTCGCTGCTCGTGTCTCAAGCCGAGCAGGATCTGATCCGCAAGATGTTGATGCTCCCGGAGTTGGTTGAGATCGCGGCAACAACCCTGGCGCCGCACCACCTCCCACACTACGCGCAGGAGATCGCGGCCGTCTTCCACTCATTCTACAAGCAGTGCAGGGTGGTATCAGAGGACGAGGGGCTCACGAAGGCGAGACTGAAGCTGGTCAGCGCCTGCAAGATCGTGCTCGGCAACACCCTGGGTCTGATGGGAGTCAACGCGCCGGAGCAGATGTAAGTGGGTGGTGGACGTCGACTATTAGGTGACGGGGCCCTGGCCAATCACAGGCCCCCGATCCCCATCACCTAACAGCTATCCCCGACTAGACGCCGCAGCTACAGCCGGATCCGCATCCCCCGTCGCCGCAGCCATCGACGCCGCAGCTACCGGCTTCGTCCTCGACCATCTCCAGGGTTAGCTCCCCAGATGGGTCCAACCCGACAACCGAACCCGCGAACACGCTGTTGGCCATCCCGACGTAACCTATCGTCACCCCGTCGATGTCCTCGATCTCGGCTTCGGGCGCCACGTCGGCCACCAGAGCAACCGAGCAGTTGTAGCCCCCTTCGTTGTCAGGTTCAGCGTTGAACTCCAACTTGGCTGGATTTCCTTCCACATTGAGGCTTCGTAGCTGCGCTAGCGCCTCGGGCCTAATGATAATCACCTGCGCCTCCCATGTGATGTGTAGCGGAGAAATTATAGCAGATCTTCCGGCGTTGAGACAGGAATCCGGCTGTGCTATACTTTTTGGCGCGGCCCGGCGGCCAACTCCGCCGTGGGTTGCCCGGAGGGATCGCATAGTCCGGTTGAGTGCACTCGACTCGAAATCGAGCAGGCCGCAAGGCCTCGGGGGTTCGAATCCCTCTCCCTCCGCCAGATAGCCGCTAGCAGATAGCTGATAGGTAATAATAAGTAGTCGCTTTGATGGAGAGGTCGCCTAGTGGCCTAGGGCGCTCGCCTGGAAAGCGGGTAGGTGTAACAGCCTCGTGGGTTCAAATCCCACCCTCTCCGCCATATCGCTCGGGCGTGGAAGCAGCGTCCGAGCTGACCTATAGTACGCTACCGTTCCTCCATGACCGCCCCGAGTGAGCGGCGGTCAGTCCCCGCGGTCCGACTGAGCGGTTGGCGAAAGCCGCCACCGTTCCTCGATCCGCAACAGCTTCCACACGGCGTAAGAGATGGCCCACGTGATGACGAAGAGCGCAACGATCAAGTAGCCAAGGACGCCGAAGTCAAGGGAGGCTATGAAGTTCCAGAACGGGCCGACCAGGTCGAGACGGTCACGTGCGATGCCGAGAAGTTCAGCGCTGCCTACGAGCAGGGCCACGAGGATGGATAAACTGGTCACCGTAAGGTTGTAGTAAATCTTTCGAATCGGGCCGGAGAACGCCCACGAGTAAGCCTTATTCATGAATGCCCCATCGGCTGTATCCATCACGGACATCCCTGCGGCGAAAATTACCGGTAGGCACAGGATCGCATAGAACGGCAGCCCCTCTGACTCAGCCCCCGCGGCGAGCGCCAGGAGGGCCACCTGGCTGGCCGTGTCGAACCCAAGCCCAAAGAGGAATCCCACGGGGAACATCTGCCAACTGCTCCCAACGGCCCGAGAGATCCGACCGAAGTAGCGGCTCATGAAGCCGTGGTCCGCAAGTTGTTGCTCAAGCCTCTCCTCGCTGTACTTTCCCTTGCGCACGTCCAGCAGCACCCGAAGAACATCCACGAGGATCGCGATATTGAGCGCCGCGATGAGGTACAAGAAGAGAGCGGACGCACCCGTCCCGAGGAGGTCCCCGATGCTTCTGAGGGTCGAGTTGTCGCTCGCAATCTGTCCGGCCACTTGCTGGGCGAGGGCGATTGCCACCGCGAGGACGAGGACAGTGGTGGAATGGCCCAGAGAGAAGAAGAAGCCTACCCCAAGGGGCCGCTTTCCTTCGGCCATCAGCTTCCGCGTGGTGTTATCGATGGCCGAGATGTGATCGGCATCGAACGCGTGGCGCAGCCCGAGCAGGTAGGCGGTGAAGCCGACCCCAATCCCCAAAACCGATTGGTACTTGGGCGCAACGAGAAAGACCAGGGTGCCCCACCCCGCGACGTGCAGGGCCGCCACAACGACGAAGAACGCACCTAACCGCCGAAGTTCCCCTCCGACGAAGCATCTCCCAGACGTATCCCGATTCGCAACTGTCCCTGTCATGACTATCACTCCCCTCAGCTTGTGACCCAACGCCCTTACCTGACGGGTTGTTGGCGGCATTCGAACGAATCCCGACGGCACCCACTCGCGCAGTTCACTGAACGCTAGCGGCAGTCACCCGCGGCACCTACAAAATCGACTCGAGGAGAGCAAGGGGCCTGTACTCGACAAGATGAGCGAGGGAGAACGCCCTCACACATACAGAAACCCCCTGCCTTTAGAAGAGCAAGGGGTGCACTGTTCTCGACCAATACCTACTCCCCTCTCTCGGAGGCGCATGTAACTCGACAATGGCAGGCGTCCTGACTCATCGGCCGTGGTCTACAGCCGCATCACAGTTGCGGGACAGTGCCGGCTTCTCACCGGCTTCGCTCGCGGCCCCTCACGGGGCACCATTGCCGCTTTTCTTATTTGATCCGGCGCCATCTTAATGCTCACGGACGTCCAGGTCAAGGTGGTTCAATTGGGTAAGCCAGGAGCGCTGCTACGAGCACCGGACTGTCACGTTGTCGACCTTTTGAACGTGCAGCAATGAATCCATCGCATTGACACGGAGCCTTTGCGTCGTCTAGAATCTCCAGTCGTGGGCAGGATCACGGTTTGCGCTTGCCCCTTTACATCAGAATAGAGTGTGCACCTGGAGGGGTGTCCGAGTGGCTTATGGTGGCCGTCTTGAAAACGGTCGGGCGAGAGCCCCGGGGGTTCGAATCCCTCCCCCTCCGCCGTCGCTTCTGACCGGCCCACTTCCAGGTGCTGGTAATAGCCTTCGCGGAGGAGTCGCATAGTGGCCTAGTGCGGCCGCCTGCTAAGCGGTTACAGGGGCTTTAAACCTCTGTCCAGGGTTCGAATCCCTGCTCCTCCGCCTGTATGCCCCGGTAGCTCAGTGGATTAGAGCGTTGGGTTGCGGACCCAAAGGTCGTAGGTTCGAGTCCTATCCGGGGTACCTTCTTTTCATTCGTCGCGAATTCGCCGCCAGGACACCGCGGCAGCGTAATGGGAGCCATCAGACTGGACGGGGATACGAGCCCCGTACCCTGGTCGTTCCAGACTTTGAGGTAACCGCTGGTAGACCATACTCATCACAGGAATGGTTGCCCGCGGTTTTTTGTTCGCTTTCGGAGCGCGCAGAACGCGCACGCTGCCATTGGGTCCAGCCCGAGAGGCTTTGCGCCGTGGAACGAGACCAGTTGGCCATCGACCGGCTCAGCCGGATCTGGGCCATCATCGAGCATATCGCCGAGAACCCGGGCACCAGCCGCCGCAGGCTCGCGGCTTCGTATGCCCTTAGCGAGCGGCAGGTGCAGGAGGATCTCCGCGTCATCAGGGAGGAGCTTCGCTTTCCTCTGGTACGCAGGAAGGGTTACCGCTTCTCCACCGAGGATAATCAGACCACCGTCGACTTCTCTTTCTCCGAGGCAAGGGCCTTGATCTCCGCGCTCAGAACCGCGGCCCAGGACCGCAACGCTCCCCAGGAACCCTTGAAGTCGCTTCTTGCCAAGCTTCCCACGGTTTTTCCGCTTCACCTCCAACCGCTCATGCGCAAGAGCCTGGAATCTCTGGGCAGTCCAGACCAGATAGCTGAGGACAAGGTGTTTCTCGCGCTGACGGAGGCCCTATTCGAGAAGCGCCCGATTCAGATACACATCGCGGCGAAGGCGTCGGTTAGCCTCCCGAATCCGGTCGTGGACCCGCAACTGCTGATGCCCTACATGGGCTCATGGTACCTGGTTGGGCGGTGCCATCAAAAGAAGCGTGTCATGATGTTCAGGGTGGAGAATATCGAGGCGGTCACCATAGCTTCCAGACTGTAAGACGTTAACTGAAGGTAGGCATACCGGTTTTGCTGAAGGACCCCTGGTTCAAGGCGCTGATCGTCCTGTTAGTGATCATCGCTGCCAGTTATCTGGCAGGGCTGGTCTGGGAGTTTGTTATCCGTTTCGCGGACGTAATTCTAATGCTGGTGCTGTCCTGGGTCCTCTCGTTCGCGCTTGAGCCCGTGACGAGCTTCGTCACGTTCGGGGCCCGGGTCCCGAGGCCGCTGGCGGTCGCGTTGGTCTACCTGGGGCTGCTCGTTATCTTGAGCGCTGGCACCGTTCTCGTAGTGCCGGTAGTAGCGCTCCAGGTATCCCAGTTCGGGACCAACCTGCCTTCCTATGTCGATAGCGTCGGCGCATGGCTTGCCGGGTTCGAGGCTGGGCTTCCCCATCAGGGGATTCTCGGGAGCGCGCTGGGGTCCTTCGATTATGCGCAGGCAGCTCGAAGCATCCAAGGCCTGGGGCCGAGCATCGTCAACAATGCCCTGATACTGGCCACCGGCGTAGCGTCCGTGCTCCTGAGTGTGGTGCTGGTGCTCGTCTTTTCCTTCTACATCATGCTGGACGGCGGCAAGTTCATGTCCGCTCTGGTGCAGGCGATCCCAAAAGACCGCAGAGACGAAGTGAACTACCTGGTCTTCAGCATCCATCGTTCTTTCGGAGGATTCATTCGGGGCCAGTTGATCCAGGCGGTGGTCTATGCGGTGGGGACCGTGGTCGTCATGGGGATCGCCGGACTGAGCTACACGGCAGTGACCGCGATCTTCGTCTTTGTCATAATGCTTGTCCCGTTTGTTGGCCCAGTACTGGCGATCATCCCTCCGGTGGTGATCTCTCTCGCCTTGCATCCCGAGAGCACATGGTGGATCATCGTGCTGCTCCTAGGTATGCAGCAGGTGGTGCTTAACGTTCTGGCGCCGAGGGTAATGAGCCAGAGCGTAGGTATGCACCCGCTCCTAGTCCTGCTTGCGCTGGTAGCAGGGGGGAAGATCGCGGGGATTTGGGGCGCCATCTTCGCGGTGCCCGTCGCCGGCACTCTGGTCGCGATGATCTCGTTCTACCGTCTCACCG
>JAMCTA010000159.1:21656-29279 GCA_023381895.1 Chloroflexota bacterium | reverse complement strand
ACCCGAGGTGTTGCAGCCTGTCCATCAGCTGGCAGGAGAAGTGACGCTCATCCGCAGCAGAGGGCGCGTGCCTTTGGTCGCGCATCCGTCGGGGTGGATGGGACGGAGCTATGAAAGCGAACGCATCAACGCAGTCAAAGAACTGGATGGCCTCTTCCTCATAGAGATCGCCAACGGGGCGGGCAACTGGTACGACTATCGTGATAGCACAGATGAGATGGCACGTGGGTTATGGGATGAACTGCTGTTGACGCAGAAACTGGTCGTGGCGACAGGGAACTCCGATGCGCACCGGCCTGCGAATGTCGGGTTGGTGTGGAATGGTGTGGCAGGGGTAGCCTCGGGGCCAGCGGCTATCTATGAGGCATTGCTTGGCGGCGCGGGATTCGTGAGCGATGGACCAGCAGCGTTTCTTGCGGCGGATGGAGTCGCGGCCGCGCTGACACCACTTGCCGAGAGCGCGACGGTGCTTCTACAGCTCGAGGCCGCTGATAGCGCCGGTCTGGCGCACTGGCGTATCGTTGCCGGTGGCCGCACTTGGCGCGAGGGGGATCTTGAAGGTCGCTGCCACTGGCGCCACGAGTTGGAAGCGCCAGGACGTGGAGTGGGGTCATACCGACTCGAGATCGTGAGCGAGGATGGGCGGGAGGCGTTTACGAATCCGGTGCGATTCGGCGTATTCGTCTGACTGGAGGCAGCGACCTGCGGATTCTTGCCCGCTCGCTACCCCTGGTGGCCACTCGAGGATCTACGCAAGTACTGGACGGAGAGCGCTGGTGCAACTGCGGGAATGGCTGTTCGCCGCCCGTTCCGTCGCATCGGCCTTGGGACTCTGTCTGACCTGACTACCTGGTGCAGAGCATAGTAGCTGGGTTGAATTGTCGTGGAACAAGGAGCGGCGGCATAGCGCCCAGTCTGTACCCGCCCCGTAGGGAGGGCGACAAACACCTGCCTGGTACTGGAAACAAACGGCGTATCTGCGGCGCTGATCCAGCTTGATGAGCGCCATGCTGGGGAAGGAGGAGTCCACCAGAGAGTGGGGGCGCTCTTTGGCGGACTCCTTTGACGGCTGTGCCGTCCAGCTGGCGGCTGTCAGCTACTGGCCTATTGCACAACCTGAGCGATAGTCTTGCCGAACGTTGCTGTGATGGGAGCTTGATCTGACGACTCGACGTAGAGGCCGGGGTAACCATTTGCTAGGTGGGTATCGGTCATGGAGACGAGCTTGGTCCCGTTGACGCTGAACGCGATCTTGTTTCCTTCAGTGATCATGACGAGCTGGTTCGGTTGCCCTGTCTTGACCGCCTGGGACGGCGTCCATTGCACGATGGGCGTGTACTTGCCGCTCAAGACGGCCCAGCAACTGTACCGGCCATCGGACGTAATGCCGCAGAAGTAGAAGCTCCAGGACCCTTTGCTGTTCACGAAGCGGGTGACCACTCCTGCAATGCCGTTCGTCCCAGTTACAAGCACGGTGGTGCCGATGGCCTGGTCTGTACCGGAGGGCATCGACTTAGGTATGTAGACTCCATGGAGCTTCGGCTTCTTGATGATCACCTTATAGACCCCACCGCCCAGAGTGACGCCCTCTGATGCATTGTCGCCAGTGAACCAGTCGCCGTTGTTGCTCTGGAAGTCGTAGGTTGCGGTCTTCATGTTCCCATTACCACCTTGAGTGGTTTGAGCGCTCGTCGTCGCTGCGGAAGTGGTCGCTTCAGTCCTCGTGGCCGATTGCGATGAGGAGGCACCGAGGGTGCGTACGATCTGGAGAGGCTTGCCGGCATCGGGTTTACCAATGACCACTGAGCCTTCAAGCAGCTGCTTACTGGTCTGGCCGACACGCAGAACAGCAACGCGCAACGAGTCGCCGATGCTGTGCGAGCGGAGGATCTTACAGACGTCAGCTTTGGAGCTGATCGTGAGGCCAGCGAGCTGGAGCAGAAGCTCAGCTGGCTGCACGCCGACGTGTGCGGCCGGACCGCCGCTATCGGTCGCCTCGACGACGACACCGTTCTGTGTGCCGAAGTACTTCGCATAGACGTTGTCTGTAAGGTTCATGCCAATCCAGAGCAGGTTATGTCCCTCTTGGAGCTTGCTCACGACTGGCTTTGCTTGGTCGATGCTGATGGCGAAGTCGAGGTTCGTTGCCATCTGCGGGTTGATCTTGAGCGTATTGATGCCGATCACGTGTCCCCGGCGATCCACCAGCGGTCCGCCAGAGTTGCCAGGATTGATGCTGGCGTCGGTCTGGATCAGATTCTCATATGGCGGCAGCTGCACATCGGTCTTGGAGACGATGCCACGAGTGATGGATGGATCAGTCCCAAGAGAATCACCGAGCGGGTAGCCGATTGCGGCGACTTCCTGTCCTTCCTTGACGCCTCCCGACTTGCCGAATGTCGCTGGCTTCAACCCCTGCGTATCGTCCACTTTTATGACCGCAAGGTCATCGCAAGCGCTGATGCCAACGAAGCGTGCAGGCCGCTCTCTGGTGCTTCCTGCGGCAGCAACGGTGATGGCGCCGGCTCCTTCGACCACGTGAGCGTTGGTCAAGATGTAGCCGTCACTCGTGAAGACGATGCCTGTTCCTGATCCCTCACCTGGCTGGGAGACTGCGGTAGCTGGAAAGTCTGCACGTACCATCACCACGGAGGGCCGCATGAGAGAGGCGATCTGCTCCCAAGAGAGATCTGTTGCGCTGCTCGACGTCACCGAGACTGTAGCACTGAGCGTGCTGGAGCTGGTCGCAACGCTTGCACTCGAACTAGCGGAACCCGTTGTAGCGTGTGTCGCAGCGCTTCCGGTTGTGCTCGCCACGCCCGGGCTAGGTGCGCCACAGGAGGTAAGCCACAGTATAGTGAAGAGACTGATGAATGCACGCCATGGTCGGCTCACAACTCCACTCCAATCCACCATCGAGCACCTCTGCAGTCAGCGCCCATCGCCAACAATAGGTCGATCATCCTGGAGGAGAAGCGCTAGTGACGCGGGAGAGCTAGCTCGCTAGCAAGCCACGCAGTCCGCACACTATTCCTCCCCACTCTGTGACAGATGGCGTGAGTTTACAGTAAAGAAGGAGAATTGCAAGGGGCCTGTATTTCCTAGATCTCCGTGCTGTTCGTCTCGAGTGCACCATTCGTGAACAGGGTGCTTGTGAGCTGCTGCTCGGGTGTCTCCTCCTGCTGACGAAGCTCGATGTCTAAGACCTGCAGTGGTGAATGTGTTGGCGTAACCTATGCTGGGGAGTTGCTGCTGTCCTACGCTCTCGTGAGCTCACCATAGAGCCTGTTAATGACTTTGCATACTTGGGGTATGGACAGGAAAGCATATCCAAGCGATGTAAGTGACGAGAAGTGGGTGTTCGTGGCCCTCTCCTGACCTTGATGGATGCAGGGCCCCGCAGTGTACGTATGAGCTGCGCGCGACGGTCGGTACACTTGGGCATCGTCACGCCCGCCAATGCCCAAGATCGGGCGCAAGTGGCGCGCCTGACCGCCGCGGCACAAGAGGCCACCGACCAGACGGTGGAGGTCGCCTTTGTGGACCAAGGCTACGCCGTGCCCCTCGCCCCCAAGGCCCCAGCCGCCTAACCCGCATTTTTAGAGCAGGGTATCCGGAAAATCGTGTTGATTCTGGTTCCTGGAGCGGGGGCATCGTTGTATCGTTGGTTGCGGCGGCATCATGCGCACAGCGCACCTCCCAGCGTATCGCCAGTTTAGCTACCAGATTAGCGCTGCTTGCGATGTGATCCCAGCACATGCAGAACAGGCAGCGGCAGCACTTGGTATTCCCTTCTGGACTACTGATCTCGATCGCCTGTTGGAGCGTCCCGACGTCGACGTGGTTGACCTTGCCGTCCACGCAGCGCAGCGGCGGCCGCTGATCGAGCGGATTGCTGCGGCTGGAAAGCCGACCCTCTCCCAGAAGCCCTTCGCGCTGGCGTTCGATAACGCGAGGGAGATGGTGGAGATCTGTGGCCGTGCAGGGGTCAGCCTCATGGTGAACCAGCAGGCGCGCTGGGCTCCCGCCCACCGGGCGCTCAAGCTCGTCATCGACAGTGGCGTGCTTGGGCACATCTTCGCGGTCACGCACGTGCTGCGGCAGTTTCAGGATGTTGCAGGATCCTGGCTCACCGCTCTCGAGCACTTCAACATCGTTGATCACGGCATCCATTACATCGACCTGAGCCGCTTCTTCACTGGACGCACTCCGGAGCAGGTTCGCTGCAGCACCGTGATGGTGCCTGGTCAGCACGCGGTGAGCCCGATGGTCTACAGTATGACCCTCGAATACAGCTCTGCTGACCACTTGCTGACGACTTTGCACTTCAACAACATCGTTCAGACGAGTGCCTTGCACGATCACACTTGGTTTGTAGACGGTGTAGAAGGCTCTGCTTCAGTGAGCCAGACCGAGCTTATCGTGTCGAGTCACGCTGATCTGCTGGAGAAGCGGGTGTGGACACTCCAAGGGACTTGGTTTCCCGAAGCGTTCGGAGGGAGCATGGGCGAGCGCTTACTCAGCCTAGCCCAAGGGCGAGAGCCCGTGACGTCCGGACGGGACAACCTCCACACGCTGGCCGTTACCATGGCAGCGGTGCGCAGCAGCATCGAACGGCGCACGGTAGCGCTGCGGGAGATTTGGAAGAATGATCTGTAGCGTGAGATGAGACTGGCGGAGCATTGTCCACTCGCTGACCTCGTTGTGCTCGGAGGAGGCTGCCGTGCCTCAACACCGCAGCCTCTGTCCACTGCTCAGGTGAGACGGTCGAGGAGTCGCTCGGCCTCCTCGACACTGATAGTGCCCTCGCGGAGGGCCTGCAGGATACGAAGACGTGCTACCCCGGGGAGTTCTTGACTGGATGGCGTCTCTTCGCGTGGGGGTGGCGGCACGCTCCCTCCCTCTGGCGCCGGATGCGGCTGGGTGTCGCCCGGCTCTCGATTCCACTCTCCACCCGTGTCTACGTCAATGTTGATGCGGCGAGGTGCTGCTGGCGGCGGGGAAGACGGCGAGGGCGGCCGGCCCGGCTCTCCAGGGCTGCTGGGGCGGCGGCCGCTGAACACTTCGCCGAACAAATCCTCGATCTCCGGACGGAGACTGTTGAGTGTCTGGCGGATAGCTGCACTCACGTTGCGGCTGATCTCCTCACCGGCACGGCTGATCTCGTCGGCAATGCGGGTGCGGTGCGCGGCATCCGTAACATAGCGCTTGGCTTCACCTGTGGCTTTGTTCACCCAGCGGCTGGCCTCGCGCTCCGCCTCGCGGGCCTGGCGCTCAGCAGCGCGAGCTGCTCTCTCGGCCTCCCTGGCAGCGCGGCGAGACATCTGCTCGACCCAGCGCTCGTAGCTTCTTCGGGGACCGCCTTGCAGGATCTCCCCCCACCAGCCACTTTCAGGAAATGGAGACCGATCCCAATCGAAGGGGAAGCGCCTCCCCCATGGTCCGCCTCCCTCCCATGGCCTGCGCGCTTCCTCACTGTCGCCTTGCTGAGCCTCCTCCTGGTCGCGACGCGTCACGAGGATGCCGCCGTGACTGGTCAGCTTCAAATGGGCGCTCCCGTCGCCGAGCCGTCCTGTCAGCGTGTGCTCATCGCCGCTTTGATCTTCTAGAGGAAGCAGAATCTGGATGCGACCACTGGCATAGAGCTCCAGCGCCAGGCTTGCGTCTGGATCACAGGCGAGCAGCGCGTTGCGATCGCTGGTCAGCTCCATATTCTGGTCGCTGCGAGGTGTACCTGCATAGTAGAGGCTGCCGGAGCAGCTTGCGGTCGCTGCCTGCGGGCAGTCGATCAGGCGCAGGTCGCCATTCACGTTGATGAGTTGGAGTGCCCCGTCAACCCGCCGCAATATGACTTCGCCTGCGACGCTGTCGCAGCGTACATTGCCTGTCCAACTAGCGATGTGTACAGTGCCATCGACCACGCCGGCACTGAAGTTGCCACTTCCGGAGCGGGCCCGGACCGAGCCTTCGACATGCGTCAGGGAGAGCTCAGCGATGTCGTGAGCGGTAACGTTGCCTTTGACGGTGCCAGCGAAGGTGACTGGCGCCTTCAGCTCACGCACATCAACGTTACCCCAGACGCCGAGTAGCATCGCTTCCTCCCCGGACTCTTGGATGATGGCGTTGCCGAGTACGTCCCCGCCGAGCGTGATACCGCCGTGCGCTTCCCGCACGTCGAGATTACCTTTGACGCCACCACGAAGGGTGATCGAGCCGCGAATCTCCTCGAGATGAGCGTTACCGCTTACTTCGTCGACGGTGATGTCCCCTTGCAACTCGTGGGCACGAAGGTTTCCGAGTATCTTGCCGAGCGTGGCACTGCCGCGGATTCCCTGTAGGTCAGCATTGCCGAGCACGTCATCACCGCGCACCACGCCGCGAGCGTCGCGCACGCGGAGAGAGCCGTGAAGCTGTTCAAGCACCACGTCACCCTCAACGTCGCTGATGTCGGTGTTGCCTCCTGCGCCGGCAATAGTGACGGTGCCCTGTACGTCGCTGAGACAAAGCCGAATGTTGGGGCTGCGGACTGTCACCGGACCTTTGATACCGCGCGCCTGAAGCTCTCCCTCACGCTCGCTGATGAAGAGCGTCCCCTGGTGCTCCTGAACGTTGGCGTGGCCGGTGCCACCCTCGATTATCAGATCGCCACGTCCGTCTTCGCTGAGTATGGCGCCGTTCACCTCCTGGAGAGTGAGCGAGCCCAACCCTTGGGCACGGACCGGCGCATTGCGATCCTTGATCACCACGTAGACCTCGTGTGGCACGGTGGCGAACACGGCTCCCTGTCCGGTGCAAATGAGGGTGTCACCGTCGGTGTGCGTCTCGATGTGCTGGTGCGGTCCGGGGCGAAGATGCAAGAGAGATCCGGCGCGCACATCGACCGGTCCTGAGCCGCCTTCGATGATGAGTGTGGTGATGGCTGCAGCGTCATCCTGAGACATGTTGCTCTCCTTCCTGAGCACGGGCCCGGCGCAGCTCCTCAAGGCGAGCCAGGCCTTCATCGATCGATATCTCGCGACGTTCGATCTGACGCAAGATACGTAGCTCTTCGTCACGCTGGCTTGATGGAGAACCTGAAACGGTTCCAGAAGCAAACTCTCCGGCGACCACTCCATCATTGCGGTGGATTCGTAATGAACCGCTCATCGTGGACAGTCGCACTGACGGTCCGCCACCGTTGATGCGTGCTTGCCAGCGACCGCGCCGTTCTTCGAGCACAGTCGCAGGCAGGTCGACGTGTGCCCGACCATTCATGCTAGTGAGTTGGGCAACGCAGTTGAAGGTGGCAGGCACGACGAGCGTGAGGTCGCCGGAGACCGACTGCATGCTGACACCATCAGAGGGCGGGGCAGGAAGCTCTGCCGTGACGCTGCCGCTCACGGAGTTTGCTTGGAGAGACGAGACCTCACTCGTCCGGACAATCAAATCTCCGGAGACGGTGTTCCAGTTCAGGGCTACGGCAGAATCGGCGAGGATCGCATTACCCGACACCGTGTTCCCGTGGAAGGGTCCGTTGATAGTCGTCGTGGCGATGTCGCCCGACACCGTGTTGGCGTGGCACGGCCCCTGTACGTTCGTGATGGCAACCGTGGCAGAGACGGTGTTCACGCTAAGCTGGCCTTG